>NZ_OZ244149.1:1221818-1527272 GCF_965216145.1 Candidatus Palauibacter sp. | reverse complement strand
GCAGTCCGTGATGCCGGCGGGCGATGCCGGCCTCGGCCGCCTCCTGGCCGAGATCGAGCGTCTCGCCCCCAACAGCGGAGGTACCGTTGGCGTGGGCGCCATCCACCTCGAGACCGGCCGCGCCGTGTGGCTCAACGAGGACGACCGCTTTCCGATGGCGTCCACCTACAAGGTCCCGATCGCGGTGCAACTCCTGAGCCGGGTCGACCGGGGCGAGATCTCGCTCGCCGACATGGTCGAGCTCGAACCGACGGACATCCACCCGGGCAGCGGCACGATCTCCAACCTGTTCAACGACCCCGGCGTGTCGCTTTCCCTCCGGAACCTGCTCGAACTGATGCTTCTCATCTCCGACAACAGCGCCACCGACCTCACCCTGACCGCCGCCGGCGGCCCGGATGCCGTGAATGCGCGCATGAGTGAGCTGGGGGTGGAGGGCCTGAGCGTGAACCGTCCGACTTCGGTCCTCATCGGGGACTATTCCGGCGTCGAGACCCCGGCGGACGGGCGGATTTCGATGGCGGAGTTCCGCGACCGGGCGGGCGGAGTCTCGGCCTCGGAGCGGGACGCGGCCCGGGAGGCGTTCTCGACCGACACGCGGGACACGTCGACGCCCCTCGCCATGGCCTACCTGCTGGCCATGACCTGGGCCGGGAAGGCGCTGGGTTCGAAGAATACGGAGGTCTTCAAGGACATCATGCTGCGCGTGCAGACCGGCACCGGCCGCATCAAGGGCGTGCTCCCTCCCGGTACGGAGGTGGGGCACAAGACGGGAACGATCGGCGGGACCACGAACGACGTCGGGTACATCTATCTCCCGGACGGCGCCGGACACGTGATCACGGTGGTGTTCGTGAAGGACTCCGGGCGGCCGGTCCCGGCGCGCGAGGCGACGATCGCCCAGGTTTCCCGCGCCATCTACGACTACTTCCTGTTCAACCCCGGGGCGCCGGCCGACGTGGCCGCCCGGCGCGGCAACCCCCGCTACGGCGTGTGGAAGCTGCGCTCCGACGCGCCGTCCCCGTCGCTCAACGTCATGACGTACGAACCGTGGGGAGACGGCGGGATGAAGATCACCGTCGAGTCCACGAACTCGCGCGGCGGGGAGTCGAAGTGGAGCTACGACACGATGTTCGACGGCGCGTTCCAGCCCGTGACCGGCCGGGAGGGCGTTGAGACGGCGGTGGAAGTGGTCGACCAGTACACGAACCGGATCACGAGCCGCCGGGACGGTCAGGTCACGCAGGTCATCATCAACGTGCTGTCCGAGGACGGGAACCGGATCGACAACGAGTACCGCAGCACCGATGCGGACGGGAACGAACGGGTGTCGCACGCCGTCTACGAGCGCATCGGAGAGGTCGAAGGCCGCTGAGCGGGGCGAGCGCGCGGCCGGCGAGGAGGAGCAGGGACGAAATGTCGAAGGACTACGACGCGATCATCATCGGCGCCGGCGTCATCGGCGTCTGCACCGGCCTCGAACTGGCCAGGCGCGGGTTCCGGACGCTCAACGTCGACAAGCTCCCCGCCGCAGGATACGGCTCGACATCGAACACCTGCGCCATCATCCGTCTCCACTACTCGACGCCGGACGGCGTGGCCATGGCGCGCGAGTCCTATTTCTACTGGCTCGACTGGGGGAAGTACGTCGGCGTGCCGGATCCCTCGGGGCTGGCGCGCTATGTGAGCACGGGCTGCCTCGTGACGAAGACGGAGAAGAACCACTACCTGAAGAAAGTGATGGAGAGTCTCGACGAGCTTCACGTCGCGTACGAGGACCTCGACGCCGAGGGCATGCGGGAGAAGCTCTCCTTCCTCGACACCCGGCAGTTCGGTCCCCCCGTGACGGAGGAGAACCCGGGCTTCGGACGGCCCTCGGGCGGCAACGTGGCCGGGGCCCTCTATATCCCCGAATCCGGCTACATCAACGACCCCCAGCTGTGCTGTCACAACGTGCAACTCGGCTGCGAGGCGCGTGGCGGCGAGTTCCGCTTCAACACCGAGGTGACGCAGATCCTGCGGGAGAACGGGAGGGTCGCGGGCGTCCGGGTGAAGGACGGGTCCGAGATCCGGGCGCCGGTCGTGGTCAACGTGGGCGGGCCGCATTCCTTCGTCATCAACCGCATGGCGGGGGTCGAGGAGGGGATGAACATCAGGACGCGCGCGCTCAAGCAGGAGGTGTGCCACGTCCCCGCGCCGGAGGGCGTCGATTACAACGTGTTGGGGATGCTGATCTCGGACAGCGACATCGGATGCTACTCCCGGCCGGAGGTGGGCAACCACATCCTCATCGGGTCCGAGGATCCGCCCTGCGACAATCTGGAATGGGTCGAGGACCCCGACGACTACGACAACACGTTCAGCCATCAGTGGCGGACGCAGGTGTTGCGGGAGGCGCAGCGGGTGAGGGGGCTGCCCGTGCCGGAGGCGAGGCAGGGGCTCGTGGATCTGTACGACGTGTCGGACGACTGGATCCCCATCTACGACAAGTCGGATCTGCCCGGCTTCTACATGGCGGTGGGGACGTCCGGGAACCAGTTCAAGAACGCGCCGGTGGCGGGGCAACTCATGGCCGAGCTGATTCAGGAGGTCGAGGACGGACGCGACCACGACGCGGACCCGGTCCAGTTCCACATGAAGTATACGAGACGGAACTGCGACCTCGGCTTCTTCAGCCGGCTCCGGACGATGAATCCGGACTCCTCCTACTCCGTCATCGGCTGAACGGTCGCCGGCCGACCGGTGATCCGCTGAGTCTGCGCCGGCCGCACCCCCGCTGGGGGCGCTGAGATTGGGCATCGCCCCGGGGTTCCTCCGCTCGGGACGCCTGTGGGAGGAGAGGCCGCTCCGACGCCACTACGACGTGGTGATCATCGGCGGGGGCATCCACGGGCTCGCCACCGCCTACTACCTCGCGAAGGACCACGGCGTCCGGGACATCGCCGTCCTCGAGAGCCAGTACATCGGGTTCGGAGGGTCGGGCCGGAACACCGCCATCGTGCGGGCGAACCAGCGTACGCAGGAGAACGTCCGGCTCCACGACGAGGGCCTGAAGCTGTGGCCGGTCCTCACGGACGAACTCGACTTCAACCTCATGTTCCACAACTGCGGGAACCTCAACCTCGCCCACAGCGAGGCGGCGGTGTCCGCGTTCCGGCTCGCCATCAACACGGCGGCGTTCTGCGGCGTGCGCTCGGAACTGCTCGACCCGCAGCAGTGCAAGGAAGTGATCCCGGCGCTGGACGTGTCGGACCGCCCCGCGCACCCGATCCAGGCGGGGATGTACCACCCGCCGGGCGGCGTGGTGCGGCACGACGCCGTGGTATGGGGACTCGCGCGGGGGGCCAGCCGGCACGGGGCGGAGATCCACCAGGGGGTGGAGGTCCAGGGGATCGACGTGGACGGCGGGCGGGTGACGGGGGTTCGGACGAACGCAGGGCCGATCGGCTGCCGCAAGCTGGGCATCATGGCGGGCGGATACGGGCCGGCGGTCGCGGCGATGCTGGACATCGAACTGCCGGTGAATCCGCTCACGATCCAGGCCATGGTGACGCAGCCGCTGAAGCCGTTCCTGCACCATGTCGTGAGTTCGGGCGCGTACCACGTCTACGGGAGCCAGACGCTGAAGGGGGAGATCGCGACGGGCGCGCACATGGACCCGCAGGTGAACTACACGACGGACGTCACGGCGCGCTACTTCAAGCACCAGGCCGAGGCGCTGGTCGACTTCATGCCATGTCTGAGGGGCGTCCGCTTCCTGCGCATCTGGGCGGGGCTCGCCGACATGACGCCGGACATGGCGCCCATCCTCGACGGCAACTTCGCGTACGAGGGCCTCTATCTCGATGTCGGGTGGGGGTACTTCGGGTTCAAGTCGGGGCCGGTGGCCGGGAAGTACATGGCGGAGTTCATGGCCCGGGAGGAGGCGCCGGAGATCCTGCGGCCGTTCGCGCTCCGCCGCTTCCTCGAGAACCGCTACATGGGGGAGACGGCCACCGCCATGAAATACGGACAGTGGGACTGACGCGGGGGGTGTGAAGCCGTGACGTTCCGGTTGACGTGCCCGGTGTGCGGGAAGCGCGACGTGTACGAGTTCACCTACGGGGGACCGGAGCGGGGGCCGCGGCCGGCGGATGACGTGCCGCCCGAAGCGCACTTCCGCTGGTCGCAGTTCCGCATGAACCGGCCGAGACCGCGCGAGGAATGGTGGTACCACGGGGCGGGGTGCGGCGTCTGGTTTTCGACTCGGCGCAACCCGGCCACGAACCGCGAGGAGCCGCGGTGAGCCGGCTCCCTCCCTTCCCCACGCAGCGGATCGATCGCGCGCGGCCGCTGCACTTTTGCTGGTGCGGCCGGCGGCTGGAGGGGTTCGAGGGGGATACGGTGGCCTCGGCGCTGTGGGCCGCGGGGGTGCGCACCTTCGGGAGGAGCTTCGAGTACCACCGGCCGCGCGGGCTGTACGACCTGGAGGGGGAGGGGTCGAGCCAGCTCGTGTCGATCGACGGGGTCCCGAACCGGTCGGCGGGCACGACGCCGCTCCGAGAGGGGATGGTGGTCGGGGCCCAGAACGTGCGCGGGGATCCGCGGTTCGACGTGTTCGGGTTTCTGGACCGGCTGGATGGGCTCATGCCGGCGGGGTTCTACTATCGGCTGTTTCACCGGCCCGCCTGGGCCGCCCGGTTCTTCCAGGAACGCATGCGCGGGCTGGCCGGCCTGGGCGTTCTGCGGCTCGACCTGCCGGACGGCGGGGACCGGGGGGAGCGGGCCGAGCGCTACCTGAACGCGGACGTGGCCGTGGTCGGCGGCGGCCCGGCCGGGATGTCCGCGGCGCTCGAGGCCGGGCGGCTGGGCCTGCGCGTGTGCCTGTTCGAGCGCCGGCCGTGGCTGGGCGGGCACTTCGACTGGCGCGTGCGCGAGGGCCGCCCGCTCGCCGGGGAGGCGACGGACCTGATCGAGCGGCTCGGGCGCATGGATTCGGTGCGCGTCTTCTCGCACGCTCCCGTGACGGGGATCTGGGGTGAGAACCTGCTCACGGGCTTCCAGGTCGGGGGGCCCGAAGCGCCGTTCGACGAGACGCACTGGGAGTGCCGCGCGCGAGCGGTCGTGGTCGCGACGGGTTCGATCGAGCGGCCGCTCGCCTTCGAACACAACGACCGCCCGGGGGTGCTGCAGGTCGACACGGCGATCCGGCTGGCGCGGAGCTACGGGGTGCGGCCCGGCGAGGCCGCCGCGTTCAGCGTCGGGGACGACCTGGGGCTCGAGGCCGCGCTCGACCTCGCGGCGCTGGGCGTGGAGGTGCGCGTGGTCGCCGACGCCCGGCGCGAGGGCCACGAGGAGGCCCTGGTGGACGCCCTGGCGGCGGCGGGGATCGACTTCCGGCCGGGGTGGGCCGCATGCCGGGCACGCGGGAGAGGCCGTGTGCGGGGCGTCGAGCTGGCCGCCCTGGGAGCGGGCAGCGGTGCGCCGGGCTCTTCGAGGCGTGACTCGATGCGCGTCGCGTGCGATCTCCTCGTGGCGAGCGCGGGACGGCAGCCGGACATCGGCGTCCTCTCGAGCGCCGGCGCGCGCTTCCGGCACGGCGACCGGACGCAGACCTTCGAACTGCAGCGGCTCCCGCCGGACGTGTTCGCCGCGGGCGGGCTCCTGCGGCTCACCGATCTCGATGCCCTCACGTGCTCGGGCCGCATCGCGGGACTGGAGGCGGCCGCGGCCTGCCGCATGGACGTCGCGGATTCGCTGGCCCGCGCGCGCGCCGCTCTGGCCGACCGGCCCGGCCCCGCCCGGGGCGCGTCGATCGTCCGCGGACCGGCCTCCGGCCCGGGCCGCAAGACGTTCCTCGACTTCGATGAGGACGGCACCTGGAAGAACGCCGTCCAGAGTGCCGCCCTCGGCTTCGACGTGCCCGAGCTCGCCAAGCGCTACGGCAATTTCGGCCTCGGACCGGGGCAGTACCGGGCACCCGGCCAGAACGTGGCCATGGCGATGGCGGAGATCGCCGGGCGGCCGGTCGGCGACTTCGCGGCGACGACGGTGCGGCCGCCGGTCATCCCGCCGTCACTTTCGACGCTCGCCGGACCGAACCATGACGTCTGGAAGCGGACGCCGCTGCACGACGACCTGGCCTCCCGCGGGGCCATCTTCAGGCGGGCGGGGCCCTGGAAACGCGCACGCTACTTCAGCCCGGACCCCCGGTGCCTCGAGGAGATCCGCAACGTGCGGGAGAACGTCGGACTCCTGGACAGTACTCCGCTCGGGAAGTTCAGACTCTGGGGACCCGACGCCATGCGGGCCCTCCAGCGCGTCTACATCTCCGACATGAGCCGGACGCGGCCCGGCCGTTGCACGTATTCGGCGATGTGCAACGACACCGGCAACATCGTCGACGACGGCGTCATCGTGCGCACGGGCGAGGACGAGTTCTACGTCACGACGAGTTCCAACCGGGCGGGGGCGACCATCGAGTGGTTCCGCTTCCACACGCGGTACGACGGGTGGGACTTCAACCTCGTCAACCTCACGGACGCCCTCGCCTCCATCAACGTGGCGGGACCCAACGCGTGGCGGGTGCTCGAGAAGATCACGAGCGCGGATCTCTCGAACGACGCGTTCCCCTATCTCGGCTACCGGGAGATCGAGGTCGGCGACGGCGTGGCGGCCCGCTGCCTGCGGCTCGGGTTCGTGGGCGAACTGTCCTACGAACTCCACGTGCGCGCGAGCGTCGCGCAGTACGTGTGGGACCTGCTGTGGGAGGCCGGGGCGGAGTTCGGCATCCGGCCATTCGGGCTGGAAGCGCAGAACTGCCTGCGAGCCGAGAAGGGACACGTGATCATCGGGACGGAATCCGAACAGCGCGTGACGCTCCTCGACATCGGCATGGGATGGCTCTGGGACCGCGAGGATACGGTCTCCCGGAAGGTGGGCGCCGCAGCGCTCCGCGCCTGCGAGACACAGGACGGGAGGCTAAAGCTCATCGGGCTCCGGATGGATGGCACCGACGGTCAGGCTGGCCAGCGCACCGGACACCGTCCCGACGACGGCGCGATCGTGGTGGACGGAGACCGGATCGTCGGATTCGTGTGCACGACGCGCTTCAGCGAGTCGCTGGACTGGCAGTACGGGCTGGCGCTCGTCGAAGACCGGCTGGCGAAGCGCGGCGGGACGCTCGACCTGTACGAGTCACTCGGCTCGCGGGCCGTGCGATCGAAGGCGACCGTAGTGCCGCCCCACTTCTACGATCCGAAGGGCGAACGGCTCCGTGCCGGCGCGGGCGGGGTAGCGGGTGCGGGCGGGGTGGCCGCCGCGTCCGGGCCCGGCGGCCCAACGTCAGCGACCGCGTCCCTGGCCCGTCGGCGGTCGCCGGTCCGCTTCGACGCCGTGCCCTCGCGCGTCGAGCGCCGGGCCGGCTGGGACGTCGTGCTCGACTGCGACTCGGGCCGCGCAAGCGAGGACGTCCCGCCCCGGGCCAGCTTGATCGACATCAGCCACCGGGCACGCTGGGACGCCCAGGGCCGCGACATCCGGACCGTGCAGCCGTTCGGCCTCGACGTGCCGCCCAACCCGGGGGAGGTCGCGGTCGAAGCCGGCATCATGATCAACCGCATGAACCGGACGCAGGCCTCGCTGTGGCACGTCGGTCCCGGCGCGCCGCCCTCTCCCCCGACGGGGCCGCACTACACGGCCACGACCGACTCCCACTGCTGGCTCGCCATCGTCGGCGAGGCGGCCCCGGCCGTGCTCGAATGCGTGACGGACCTCGACCTGTTCGACCCCGCACGCTCCCTTCCCTTCCTGACGCAGGGGCCGATTCTGCACGTCCCCTGTCAGGTCGTCACCTGGCGTGACGATGCGGTCCTGATCGCGTTCAGCCGGGGGTACGGCCAGACCTTCGTCGAGGCGCTGCTCGCGTCGACCCGCCACGAGGGCCTGCGTCCGGCGGGAGAGCGGGTCTTCACCGACCGGGTCCGCGGACTCGACAGCTGAGACGTTCCCGCGGGAACGTTTCAGTGGCCCTGGCGGACGCCGTGGGCGAGGGCCCGGGCCAGATCCTCCTTCAGATCCTCGGGGTGTTCGAGGCCGACGGACATCCGGAGGAGGTTCTCCGGCGCGCGCGTGGTCGGTCCCTCGATCGAGGCCCGGTGTTCGATCAGAGAGTGCGTCCCGCCGAGGCTCGTGGCGCGGGCGATGATCTTCACCGCGGCCGCGACCGCGAAGGCCTCATCCCTCCCGCCCACGACGTCGAACGCCAGCATCCCTCCGAAATCGGACATCTGCCGCGACGCGAGCCGGTGCCCGGGGTCGTCCTCCAGCCCTGGGTAGTGGACCCGCGCCACGCCGGGGTGCGCATCGAGAAACCGGGCGAGCTCGAGCGCGTTGGCGCAGTGCATGGCCATGCGTGGCGCGAGCGACTCGAGTCCACGTCGCGTGAGCCAGGCGTCGAAGGGCGACGGAATCAGCCCCCCGTCCGTCTGAATCTTGCGCAGGGCGTCGAGCGCCTCCCCCGGTTCGCGGACGATGACCGCACCGCCGGTCACGTCGCTGTGGCCGCCGAAATACTTCGTCGTCGAGTGCATGACGAGATCCGCGCCCAGTTCGAGCGGCCGCTGCAGGAGCGGTGTTGCCCAGGTGTTATCGCAACACGAGAGCGCACCGCCGTCCCGCGCGATCCCGGCGATGGCCTCGATGTCGGAGACCCGGATCAGCGGGTTGGACGGCGTCTCCATCCACACGAGCCGCGTGTTCGGACGCATGGCGGCCCGGACCGCGCCGAGTTCCGCCATATCGACGAACGTCGCCTCGATGCCGCGCTCCGCGAACTGCTCCCGCAGGAGGACGCCGGTGCCGTAGTAGGCGTCATCCGCCGCCAGCACATGATCCCCCGGAGAGAGGGAGAAGATGACGGAGAAGGTCGCGGCCATCCCGGACGGGAAGGCGACGGCCTCCGCCCCGCCCTCGAGCGCCGCCAGCGCCGCCTCCAGCGCCTTCCGGTTGGGATTCCCCGAACGCGAGTAGTCGAACCCGCCCGGGTACGACCCGTCCTCCCCGCGCTCGAACGTGGTCGAGAGCGTGATCGGCGGTGCGATCGCCTTGCTGGCGTCGTCCGGTTCCAGCCCTGACTTCACGGCCAGCGTCTCCATTCGCATACTCACTCTCCTTCGGCAGCAGACTTCTTCACTGAGCGTCACGATGAAACGCGCTGGACCATCCTTCCAACAAACTGCGGACTGCATCACCTCGACGCAGCGAAAGGGGGATCGGCACGTTCAACGGAGTCCCTTCGCCGACCGTCCACAACAGCCCGGCAGGGTCATCCTGCGGTTGTGGAGCCCCAGCCCGCCAAGACCGCTCGAAGGGCTGGTGTAAGGTTTGGCGCCGTTGCGGCATATGAGGAGGTCGGGTCAATAGGTGTGTAAACGTCATCAGGCGGCGATCCTCTCCTGACCCTCGGGGACGGGCTTTCCGTCCTCGAACCTTCTTCCCTCGTACACGTCCCGCAGCAGCTCGGGAGCGTTGAGCTTCCTGAACCTCTTCTCGGCCACTATCAGCAGCCGCCAGATGAGCGCCGTGGCCCGCTCGACGCGCTTGAACCGCTTCGCCGCGGTCGTGCGGAGCCGGACCGAGGCGAACGGACTCTCCACCACGTTGGTCGTCCGCAGGTGCCGCCAGTGCTTCTCGGGGAAGCCGTAGAAGGCCGTCATGCGCTCCCAGTCGTCCTCCAGCACCGACACGGCGTCGGGCTGAGTGGCCCCATAGCGGGTCCTGAACGCCTTGCGCGCCTCCTTCGCCGCCGCCCGCGAGGGCGCGTACGCTGCCGCGCGCAGCATCTCCCTCGCCACCGCCTGCTCTCTCTTGGGCAGCCGGTCCAGCACGTTGGTCGTCTTGTGGTTCCAGCACCGCTGTTCGGCCGCCTCCGGCCACACCTCCCGCGCCGCGCCCCAGATCCCCAGGTTCCCGTCGGCGACCAGAAGCTTCGGCGTCCCGAGCCCCCGAGCCTTCAGATCCCTCAGCACCGCCGCCCACGACTCCGTCGACTCCCGGTAGCCGGGCGTGACCGCCAGCACCTCCTTCGTCCCGTCGCTCATGGCGCCGATGACGACCAGCAGGGCCGCCTTGTCCTTCTCGAGACCCGCCTTCACGTAGATCCCGTCCGCCCACGCGTACACGAGCTCACGGCCTTCCAGCGGCCGGCGGCTCCACGCCTCGTGCTCCACCGTCCACTTCGCCCTGAGCCGCCCCACCGAGGACTTCGACAGCGGCGCCCCGTCGCCCAACAGCCCCCTCAAGGCCAGCTCGAAGTCGCCCTCGGCCAGCCCGTGCAGGTACAGCTCCGGGATCAACTCCCCCACCTCCTTGGTCCGGCGCTGGAACAGCGGCAGCACCCGGCTCTCAAACCGTTCCTCCAGACCCCGCACCCGGGGCCGCCTCACCTCGATCGTCCCCGAACTCATCGCCAGACGGCGCGGCTTGCCGTATCCGTTGCGGTAGCCCGGAGGCGCGTCCACCGCCGCCCGCCGCTCCGACTTCATCCGGCCCAGGAGTTCCGTGACCTCCTCCTCCAGCGCCTGCTGGATCATGTCCCGCGCCTGCTCCCGCACCCACGCCTCCAGCGTCTCCCACGCTGGCCCGGCGAACCTCTCCCGCGTATCGTTGCCCATGAGGCGACGTCCTTTCTCCGGGCCTCACCCCGGATCGCTGGTAAACGGTCAGCTGAAAGGTACGTCGCCTCGCTTTTACACACCTTTTGGTCCTACCTCCATATGAGAACTGTGATCTACTCGTCACTTGGGAGGTACCGTGTCTCGTTTTACCGTGTCGCCCGCTTTTCTTCTTCTGCCCGTCTCCCTGTTCGCGATGGCTAACCCGGCCATGGCGGAAATCACCGCTGACGATTTCGGCGGTTTCGCTGCCTCTCGGTTGATGGAGGCCCCTGCCCCGTCCGTCAGCGACCCAGCGAGCCCTCTGGACCGGTTCTCCGTGCCGATCGCAGCGGCCGACGCGTGCCGCGAGATCGGCGCTGCAAGAGGGATCCGGTCATCCTGCGGCAGGGACGCCTTCATAGAAATGCTCGCCTTCGCGGGCTTCTATTGCGGCCATCACAACTTCAGAGTGCATGAGTTCCATTGCATCCTGCTGCTGGATGGACGCGAGCATTGGATGGTGCGATTCACATGCTAGCACCTGCCCCCATCAGCTTCGTGAGATTTCCGCGCGGACGCGCCCGCAGAAGGCCGCGAGGAGCCCATGGCCGCGCGGTTGCCACGATGGCGGGCGGTCTAGCGGCGATCGTCTTTGCGCCACTGGGCCTGGCCGCAGGTGTGCCCCAGAATGTGGACATGCGGGCCGACGGCCGCGTAGTCGTGACGAACACGGGCGTCGAGCCGAGCGGGACGGACGACGACTTGCGGCTGGTGGAGGAGATGAGGCTCGGTGGTATCTTTGGTGACGGCCCCGACATCTTCGGAGACATCTCCGACATCGCCGTCGCTGATGATGGGCGCATCTTCGTGCTCGATACCGGCGCGCAGGAGGTGCGGGTATTCGGCGACGACGGCCGCTACTTGCGGGGGATGGCGCGGGACGGTGAGGGTCCCGGGGAGTTGCACTACTTGCCCGGCTCCGAAAACGGCGGCATGCGTGTCGTCTTGCACGAGCCCAACCGGCTGTGGATCGGAAGTGCCCTGCAGCACCTGGTGCTCGACTCCCTCGGGAACGAAGTCGCTAGAGCCCCGCTGCGCGTCCCCTGGTATGTCGAGGGTGAGTTCATCACCCGTGAACGGGTCGTGGGTAGCGACGAGCGATTCGTCTACCAGGACGTGTCGGTCGGCGCGAAGCGTACAGAGGACGACCTCGACTACCCGCGCTACAATTACGCCGTGCGGCTACCGCGGCCGGTGGACGGGGAGACCGTTTACGGACCTGGGGACTCGCTAAGGATCGAGACCCGGCGCATCAACGTGAGCCCGCCCGCAATCCGCTCCGTCCCCGGCCGGGGGCAGGCAATGGTGAGCATGAGCGAGGCCAGCCCCAGGCAGTTCGCGTGGACGGTGGGGGGTGGGAATGTGTGGCTCGCCCACAGGTCCGCGTACCGGTTCCACGAGGTGACCTTCGCCGGGGACACGATCCGGACAGTAGAGTTGGGCGATCCTCCTCCGTCCCCCCCGCTCACGGAAGTCCTTGATGCCGCAGAACTCAACCCTCGGATCGCGGCGCTGCATGTATCTCCGGAAGGATGGCTATGGGTGGCCCGCGAGGGCGAGGAGGACGAGGGGTCAAGCTGGGATCTCTTCGACAACTGCGGGCGCTACCGAGGCGCGGTCGGCGCGCCGGATCGCCTTTGGGCGCTGAGCCTCGGCGCACGCGGAGAAGTCTACGGCGTGGTTTCGGACGCCTTCGACGTGGACTACGTGCTCCGACTGCGACTCGAGGGAGCGGACGGCACACGGGTTACAATGGAGACCTGCACCTTCTGACGCGCGAGGCGGCCGTCACCCACGAACAGTACGGCGGGACCGGAGGGCCCCGCCGGCGAGCACGCCCACGGGACCCATGACGAGCATCACGACGGGATACCATGTCGGCCCGTAGGCTTCGCCCGACGACGAGAGGCCGGCAAGCGAGGCGAGGCTGAAGAACACGAGAATCGCGGCCAGGACTCCGGCGTGGACTCGGGGCGCCCTGGGCGCGGCCAGGGCGGTGAGAAAGCCCGCCAGAACGGTGATCACGAGTCGCGTTCCCAGGCTCGCGCCGATAAAGGCGGCGTCCGGCGGCGTCCCCGACCCGACGCCGAGGGTCGAGATCAGCAACCGGCCGGTGAGCACGGAGCCGAACGTCAGCACGGCGAATCCGAGGATGACTGCGGCGACGCCCCGGAGCAGCGAGGCGTCGCCCATGCGGGACCAGGTCTCGACTGCCTCCTCAAGGTCGGGACGGAGCCCCGGAGGCTGGGGTCCGGGAGTCGGGGGTCCCGAGGGGGTCACCGGGCCCTCTCCATGATCGGCAGGACGATGTGCGATGCGTAGTCGGCGGCGTGATGAACGGTGTTTTCGGCGATATCCCATTCGGTCTCGTCGTAGTTGTTGCCGCCCGTGTTCAGGTTGCGGTCGAACCGGGGGAAGTTGGAACTGGAGACTTCGATCCGCACGCGGTGGCCGGGCGCGAACCAGTGCGCCACCGAATGTAGATCGACGCGGACCTCGTATGCTTCACCCTCCTCCATCATCACCGGCGCCTCGTAGCCATCGCGATACCGCGCCCGCTTGATTCCTTCGACGATGTTGATGGCCCGCCCGTCGGGGTGGACGTCGAGGAGCTTCACGGTGAAGTCGGTGTCCGGGGCGCTCGAACTCACGTGGAGCCTCGCCTCGATCGGACCCGCGATCTCGAGGCCGTCCTCGCCGACCGGATCGCCCGTGTAGACGAGCACGTCCTCGCGGTCCTCGATGTCCGACTGGTCGTAGGCGCCCGGCTGGTCGGCGGGGTTCCCGGTGCAGCAGACCGACCCGCCACGCGAGGGGACGGGGTCGCCGGGGTCGTAGACGTACGCGTCCGGGGGTTCGTCGCCGGGCGCCTCCGCGCTCAGCGCCCCGTCCCCGAACCTCGAGTTCGCGGCCCCGCCGCTGCGGAGATAGAAGCGCCTCGCCTCGGCCCCGGACGGCGGCCACGTATCCGCCGTGGCCCACTCGTTCCGGCCCATCACGTAGTAGTGGATCTTCGGGATCTCCGTGATCCCGTTCTCCTCGCCCTTGAGCCAGTAGTCGAACCAGGCGAGATAGAGCGACCAGTACGGCAGGCGGGCGTCGCCGAAATCGATCTCGCCGACGACGGTCTGTTCCGTGGCCCTTTCGGACATGCAGTGGGACGTCGGGGAGAGGATCGCGTACTGGTGCGTCCCCCCCCGGTCGCTCACCGCGTTGTCCTGCATCATGCTCCGCTGCTGCAGCGTCTCGTTGGCGCCGAGGTCGTACCACGAGTTGACGTGCAGCGCCGGCGTGTCGAAGCGGTCGTCGTCGCGCAGATAGCCGAGCTGGTCCCACCACTCGTCGGCGAGCGGCGTGCTCAGGATCTCTTCCCAGTCCGTGTCGCGGTCGGGGGGACCGTACTTCCGCATGAGGTCGATCGTGGGCAGCTCGCGGAGCGCCGCGAACGCCTCCACCGGAGGGGCGGGCTCACCTCCGGGCCGCTTCTGGCCGTTCCCCCGGAACCAGCCGAAGCTGGCGGAGAGACCGAACGTCCCGCCCTCGAAGATGCCGAAGTAGCCGTAGCGCTCCCCCGCCGAACCGACCGCGCCCCCGGCGGCGAGCGGAATCGCGGCGGCGTGCGCCGGGTGCCGCTGCGTCATGAGCTGGGTCTGGTTCTCGCCCAGATAGGAGCAGCCGAACGTGCCCACCCGGCCGTTCGACCACGGCTGCGTCGCGGCCCATTCGACGGCGTCGTAGCCGTCGAGGCGGTCCGCTGCGGACAGGAGGTAATCCCCTTCCGAGGCATACCTCCCGCGCACATCCTGCACGACCACGGCGTAGCCCTGGCCGGCGAAGAACTCCGCGGGCCCGATCGCGCCGCCGCTGTAGGTCTCCTTGTTGTAGGGCAGCCGGATGAGGACGACGGGAAGAGCAGCTTCGTTCTCCGAGGCCCCGACGGGCATGTAGAGATCGGTGGCCAGCCGGACGCCGTCGCGCATCGGCACCATCAGATCCTTCTCGACCTGAACCTCGAAGCGCGCCTCGGGGCGGGTGTAGGGGTCGGCCGGATCCGACGCGAGGTGTTGGAGAGCTTCCGACGCCGTGGGCTCCGAATCGTCGGGCGGCGGGCCGCACGCACCGAAGAACGGCACCGCCACGAGCGCCGTGGCGATCAGCCGTGTCCGGATGCGGTGCGGTTTGTCCATCGGGCCCCTCCTCGGGAGATTTCATCTGCCTCGTCGACAACATACCGGACGACTCCCCGAAGCGCCGGTAGGGTCGCCGGGCGATCGTAACCCCGCGGAACGGACGTCGTGACGCGAACCGAACGGAGCCAAAGCGAAGGAGGGATGAGCCACTTGGGAGATGCGACCGGCACCAAGGTTCTGCAGAGAATTCCCGGCGTCGGGCCCAGTATTGCGGCCGATCTCTCGGGTCTCGGGATCGAGCGCGTGAGCGACCTCGAGGGATGCGACCCGAACCAGCTCTACGAGAACCTGTGCTCGCAGCGGAGACAGCATATCGACCGGTGCGTGCTCTACGTCTTCCGCTGCGCCGTCTACTTCGCGGAGACCGCCGGACCCGACCTCGAACTTCTCAAGTGGTGGAACTGGAAAGACCGCGTGCACGCGAACGAACATCCACCCACGCACGCCTGACGGGCGGGGCGAGCGATGGCTTCGGACGTCCACCGGCGCATCTTCGACGTCGTCGCTCGGATCCCTGCGGGCCGGGTGGCGACCTACGGGCAGGTCGCGCGGCTGGCCGGGCTCGGGGGTCAGGCCCGTCTCGTCGGGTACGCGCTGCACATGGCGGATCGGCCTCTCCCCTGGCACCGGGTCATCAACGCGCGGGGCGAGATCAGCTCCCGCGGGGACTCCTTCTCCGAGACGCTGCAGTACCGGCTCCTGGCCGCGGAGGGATTGGTATTCGACGAGCAGGGTCGCATTCCGCTGGAACGCTTCGGCTGGGACGGGGAGGAAGCCCCGGCCGGCCCGGCTGGCGAGGGCTCCTGAGCCGTCACACTTTGCGACCCGTGCTCGGTTTTCTCGCGCAGATCGGGAGCGCTCCCATGCCTCGTCATTTCCGCCCGTCCCTGTTCATCGCCCTCCTCTTCGCGGGCCTGGCCGCCGGGCTCCCCCGTGGACCGCTGCTGGCGCAGGACACCCTCGTGCAAACGGTGGCGGGGAACCTCGAGGGCGTTGTCGAAAAAGGCGCCCGGGTGTTCAGGGGAATTCCGTTCGCGGCGCCGCCGGTGGGCGAGTTGCGCTGGAAGCCACCGCAGCCGGTCGACGCATGGGGACGCGCTACCCTGCCCGCGAACAGTTTCGGACCCCAGTGCATGCAGGCGCCCTTTGCGGCCGGATCGGTCTTCAGCGGTCCGCCGACCCCCGCCGCCGAGGACTGTCTGTACCTGAACGTGTGGACAGGGGCCGGGGCCGCGGAGGAGCGACGCCCGGTCATGGTCTGGATCCACGGGGGCGCGCTCACCCGGGGCTCCGGCTCCGTGGGGGCCTACGATGGGGGCGCGCTGGCCGCGAAGGGCGCCGTCGTGGTTACGATCAACTACCGGCTCGGGCCCTTCGGCTACCTGGCGCACCCGCTGCTCACGGCCGAGTCCGAGCACGGATCTTCGGGCAACTACGGCGTGCTGGACCAGATCGCGGCGCTCGAGTGGGTGCGCGACAACATCGCGGCCTTCGGCGGCGACCCCGACCGCGTGACGATCTTCGGCGAGTCCGCCGGCTCCTGGAGCGTGAACACGCTCATGGCGACGCCGCTCGCCGCGGGCCTCTTCCACCGCGCGATCGGCCAGAGCGGAGGACGGTTCGGTCCGATGATGCGTCTTTCCGACGCGGCGGAGGAGGGCCGATCGGCCGCGGAGACCGGGAGCGCGTTCATCGACGCCATCGGAGCAACAACCCTCGAAGAGATGCGCGCCGCCTCCGCTTCCAGGGTGATGGGAGCCCTCGCCACCCCGGGTGGACGCGGCTTCAGGACCGCCGAGAACGTGGATGGCTGGGTGCTCCCGACCGACGTCGCGACCGCGTTCGCCGAGGGGCGGCACAACAACGTCCCGGTGCTGCTCGGGTTCAACGCGGATGAGATGACCTCTCTCAGTTCCCCGCGGTCGGTGCCGGTAACGCTCGCCGCGTGGGGCGAATGGGTGGCGGGCCGCGTGGGAGACGAGGCGGAACTGTTCGAGTCCGTGTACCCCGCGGTCGAGGAGAGCGAGATCTCCAATGTCTTCATGCGCAGCCGCGGCGACGCCCTGTTCGGCATCCAGATGCGGACGTGGGCGCGGGCTTCGGAAGCCGCCGGCGCGGACGCGTGGCTCTACTACTTCACGCACGAGCCGCCGGGGCCGGCCAAGGCGTACCTCAAGTCGTACCACGCGGGGGAAATCGTGTACGCGTTCGGCAACGTGGGTCCCGGGGAGCGGGAGGCGGCGGACCGTCGGCTGGCGCGGAGCATGTCCTCCTACTGGGTGAATTTCGCGGCAACGGGCGATCCCAACGGCCCGGGGCTGCCGCCGTGGCCGGCCTACACGCCTGGCGGCGAGGCGTACCTGATCCTCGGTCCCACCGTCGAGGCAGCCACCGGACTCCGCGCGGCGCAGCTGGATTTCTGGGGCCGTCGGCTCCAGGCGGGCTTGCCGTGAGCGGGCCACTCTGCCGGAGGCTCGCCGAGATACGCGCGGAGAAGGAAGCCGCGCGCCCGGCCGCCGCCACGGCGATCATGAACGCCGGCACCGAGGCGCTGCGGGCTTCCGGCATCCTCGACCGCGTGCCTCAGCCGGGAGATCGCGCTCCGCTCTTCGCCCGTCCGAGCGTGGCCGGGCCTACGGTCCGCCTCCAGTCGCTCCTCCGGCGAGGCCCCGTCGTGCTCAGCTTCTTCCGCGGCCGCTGGTGACCCTACTGCCGCGAGGAGCAGGCTGCTCTTCAATCCGTCCTCCCGGAGATCGAGGCCCGGAGCGCGCGGCTCGTCACCCTCTCCCCCCAACTCGCCGAGTACGCCCGCGGCTGGATCGAGGAGGACGGGATCGAGTTCGACGTCCTGCTCGATCTGGGCCTCGGCGTGGCGCGGGACTACGGCCTCACGTTCACGGTCGAGGGAGAACTGCGGGACCTCTATCGTGACGGGCTCGGGATCGATCTCTCCCGCTTCAACGGGGACGAGTCCTGGGAGCTTCCGCTATCCGCCACCTTCGTGATCGACACCTCGGGCACCATCGTCTACTCCTGCGCCGACCCCGACTACACGGTGCGGGCCGAACCGGACGAGGTCCTCGCCGCCATCCCGACCCCAGACTAGCGCGAGCGTTCGTTGCCCGAGGTGCGGGACGAGGTTCGGCTGTTGCACGGGCTTCGGGGGCGCATGCGGGACGGGGTCCGGCTGTCGGCGGATGTCTACCTGCCCGCGGCTGGCGGCCCCTTCCCCACCATCGTGACGCGTACACCGTACGAGAGCGCCCGCGACGTGTTCATCGAGAACGGGTTCTGGTGGGCTCGGCGCGGGTACGCGTTCGTGGTCCAGGACTGCCGCGGCCGCTTCGAGTCGGAGGGTGTGCTCCACACGGCCGCGTACCCTTCACACCTGCGGCTGTCGGTGGCGGCCTCCCGCGCGCCTGAGAGTCCCTTGAGCGCCCGCCACCGGTGAGCGCTCTCGACTGGCTGATCGTCCTCGGACTCAACGGGGCGATCATCGCCTACGGTCTTCGCCGCGCGCGCGGCACCTCCACCAGCGGCGAGTGGTTTCTGAGTTCGCGCTCGCTTCCCTGGTGGGCCGTCGGCCTGTCGCTCTTCGCCACCAACATGGACAACTCGGAGTTCGTGTCCGCCACGGGGACGATCTCGAGCGAGGGGCTGCACTTCCTCTCCGCGCACACGTTCGGGGGGCTGGTCGGCGTGACGCTCGCGACCTTCCTGATCGTCCCCGCCATCTACCGCGCCGGACTGTACACGAACGCCGAATACCTCGAGCATCGCTTCGGCCCCGGCACGCGCGTCCTCGGCGCGCTGATCCAGATCCAGTATCGGACGTCCGTCCTCGGCCTCATGATCTGGTCCGTCTACCTCACGCTGGTCGGGGTCGGCGGGCTCGGGCCGGGTCTCGCGTGGACGTTGATCGTGTCGCTCGTGGTCCTGTCGGGCGCCTACACGGCCATGGGCGGGTTGCGGGCGGTGGTCGCTACCGACGTGCTGCAGAGCGTACTCGTCATCGCGGGGGGGCTCGCCGTGTGCGTCGCCGTCTGGCAGGCCGTTGGCGGGTGGGACGTGATGATGGCCGAGTTGGAGAGCCTGGGGACGGCCGCCGAGGGGCTCGCGCCGGGCCTCGCGGCGCCCGATCTGGCCCATGTGAGTTCGTTCCGGGGGCGGGACGGAAACACCTCGCCGGTCGTCATCTTCATCGCGTGGATCCTCATCTCCTCCGGCTGGTGGACCGTGAGCCACACCTCGACGCAGCGGATGATGGGCGCGCGGTCGCTTTGGGACATGAAGATGGCCGGAGTGCTGGGCGTCGGTGTGAGCCTCGTCGTCCTGGTCTTCACGGACATGCTCGGACTCTTCGGACGGGCGCGTTTCCCGGACTTCGCGCAGCCCGACGCCATGTACCCCCATCTGATCGCCACCTACCTGGGGGTCGGGGCCAAGGGGCTCGTCGTGGCGGGTGTCGTGAGCGCCGCCGTGAGCACGTTCGACTCCATTGGATCGTCGATGTCAGCCGTCTTCACGCGCGACATCTACGCGCGCTTCGTCTCGCGTGACCGCGACGACGCCCACTACCTGCGCGCGGGACGCATCGCGACGGTCGCGATCCTGGTGCTGGGGTTCGCCTACCTGCCGTTGATCCTGCGCGCGCCGACGATGCTCGCCGCCTTCCGCTCGGTCACCTCGGTCTTCGTCACGCCGCTGCTGATCGTCTACCTGGTCGGTGCCGTGACCCGCACGAACCGGCGGGTCGGCATCTTCGGCCTCGCCGCGGGCGGGCTGTACGGGGTCGTCGGGTTCCTCGACCGGGAGGTGGTCGACGTGTCGTGGCTGCCCGCGTGGTTCACCGGGCAGTGGGAGGCTTTCGTGTGGGCGGTCGTCTTCACCGCGGCCGGCTGTGCGTTCGCGGCGCTGCTCCCCCGCTGGCGGCGCGCGGCGCCCGTGACGGAGGGCGTGGCCCCAGGCGGATGGCTTGCGAAGAGTTCGGGCCAACTCGGCCCGATACGGCTGCACCCCTTCGAGGGGCGCGTCCCGCTGCTGGCGAGTCCAGTGCTCTACACGGGAGTTCTTGCGGCGATTTCGGCCTGGCTCGTCTTCGGGCTGTTCTGGTGACACTGGCGCGCGGCCGGGTCGATCCGCAGCGTTGGGCGACTTCGGAGCCGACCATTCGGCGGGCACCGCACCTCGGGACCTCTTTTTGAACGCAACGCACAGCACGCTGCGGAACACGCTGAGAGGCATATGAAGCAACGCGCAGAAGCAGGTGACCGGCTGGGATACTGGCGCCGCAACCTCCGCTATGTGGGGGCGCTCCTCGGGGTCTGGGCGCTGGTGTCCTACGGCGCCGGGATCGTGTTCGCCGGCGCGTTGGACACGATCCGTATCCCGGGTACCGGGTTCCCGCTCGGGTTCTGGTTCGCGCAGCAGGGAGCGATCTATGTCTTCGTCGTCCTGATCTTCGTGTACGTCTTCCTCATGAACCGGCTCGATCGGGAGTTCGACGTCGACGAGCGTGACGAGGAGGGCGCGGCATGACGGTCCTCCAGTGGACGGCGACGCTCGTCGGGCTTTCGTTCGCGCTCTATATCGGGATCGCGATCTGGTCGCGGGCTCGCTCGACGAGCGAGTTCTACGTGGCCGGCAAGGGCGTCCATCCCCTCGCCAACGGGATGGCGACGGCGGCGGACTGGATGTCGGCCGCCTCCTTCATCTCGATGGCCGGGATCATCTCCTTCCTGGGTTACGACGGCTCGGTCTACCTCATGGGGTGGACGGGCGGGTACGTGCTCCTGGCGCTGCTCCTCGCTCCATATCTGAGGAAATTCGGCGCGTTCACCGTCCCGGACTTCGTGGGCGAGCGCTACTACTCCCAGACGGCGCGCGTCGTGGCCGTGATCTGCGCGATCTTCGTCTCCTTCACCTATGTCGCGGGGCAGATGCGGGGCGTGGGGATCGTGTTCAGCCGCTTCCTCGAGATCGACATCGGGCTGGGCGTGGTCATCGGGATGGGGATCGTCTTCTTCTACGCGGTGCTGGGCGGGATGAAGGGGATCACCTACACGCAGGTCGCGCAGTACTGCGTGCTCATCTTCGCGTACATGGTGCCGGCGATCTTCCTCTCGATGCTCATCACGGGCATCCCGATCCCGCAGATCGGGTTCGGCGCGGCGGAGCAGGAGACGGGGACCTTCCTGCTCGACCGGCTGAACGGCCTGCACGAGGAGCTGGGTTTCGCGGCCTACACGGACGGCACCAAATCGATGCTCGACGTGCTGGCGATCACGGCCGCGCTCATGGTGGGGACGGCGGGACTGCCGCACGTCATCATCCGGTTCTACACAGTGCCGAGGGTGCGGGACGCGCGGATCAGCGTGGGCTGGGCGCTGGTGTTCATCGCGCTGCTGTACACGGCGGCGCCGGCGGTTGCCGTGTTCGCGAGGACGAACCTGCTGAATACGGTGACGGACGCGCCGTACGCGGAGATGCCGGACTGGTTCACGAAGTGGGAAGCGACGGGCCTGATCTCGTTCGAGGACCACAACGGGGATGGGTTGATCCAGTACGTAGGGGCGGACGCGGTGGACGGGGCGGGCCAGCCGGTCGCGAACGAACTCACGATCGACCGCGACATCATGGTGCTCGCCAACCCGGAAATCGCGCGGCTGCCGAACTGGGTGGTGGGCCTCGTGGCCGCGGGTGGGCTGGCGGCGGCTCTGTCGACCGCGGCCGGTCTCCTGCTGGTGCTCTCGGCGGCGGTCAGCCACGACCTGCTCAAGCGCAACTGGCGGCCGGACATCAGCGAGAAGGGTGAACTGATCGCGGCGCGGGTGAGCGCCGGGGTGGCGGTCATCGTGGCGGGGTATCTGGGGATCAACCCGCCGGGCTTCGTGGCGGAGGTCGTGGCGTTCGCGTTCGGGCTGGCCGCGGCGTCCTTCTTCCCGGTCATCATCCTCGGGATCTTCTCGAAACGGCTCAACCGCGAGGGGGCGATCGCCGGCATGCTGTCGGGGATCACGCTGACGGCGGCCTACATCGTCTACTTCAAATTCGTGAACCCGGCCGCGAACGTGGCGGAAAACTGGTGGTTCGGGATCTCCCCCGAGGGCATCGGCGCACTCGGGATGACGGTGAACTTCGCGGTCGCGAGCATCGTGTCGCGGTTCACGCCGGCGCCTCCCCCCGAGGTTCGAAGCCTGGTCGAGCGCATCCGGGTACCGCGCGGGTCAGGCGAGGCGCACGAGATCAGCGGCTGACCTCATGCCGGGATGGCACCACGGCCCGGGCCTTGAGGAACGCCTCTCGAGGCGCTGGATGGACTGGGGGTCCTGCGGACCCTCGTGCTGGCGCCGCTGGCGTTCCGGCGAGCGGGCGTACAGGCCACCGGCGTGCGTCGGATCGAGTCGCGGGTTCCCGCGTGCGCGGCCGCTCTGGGCCGGACGGTTGGAGGCGTCGACGCCGCGGCGTGTGTGACCGCGCTCGAGGCGGCGATCGAACTCTATACTGAACTCGGGAGGCCGGCGGGCAGGGGAGCGAGGTCGAAATGAGCGAGGTCGAGCGGGAGGTCCGGGCGCACGCCGCGGGGCTTCCCGCCAGGCTCGGGCGTCCCGGCCCGGGGTCGTAGGACATCTGTTCCGGGATCGACGCCGCCGACATCTTGCGAGCGTCGGCTCATCTCGCGCCCCGGGAGGCTTCATGACCGCCAGACCACAGCGACCTGAACTTACGCGCACGGCAGCGATCTGCCGTCCGAGCGCGATCCCGGCGGTTCTGCTCGGGGCAGCCTGGCTGTGCGCCGGTTGCGCGCCTGGGGGTGGCGACGGCAGCGGCGCGGAAGGCGGCGACCCGGCGACGACGGAAGCCGTCCACTTCGAGTTCACGGAGGTCGTGCCCGGCGTCTACCACGCGCGCGGCGCCAGCGATCTCGTCGTCGGATCGAACGCCGGCGTGGTCGTGAACGCGGCCGATGTCCTGCTCGTCGACTCACACATCTCCCCCGCGGCGGCGAACGCGCTCATCGAGGACCTGCGCAGCCTCACCGACAGGCCCGTGCGCTACGCCGCGAACACGCACTGGCACTTCGATCACGCGCACGGGAACCAGGTCTATCCACCCGAGGTGGAGATCATCAGCCACGAGGCGACGCGCGCGGCGATCGCGGCGGGTCGGTCAAACTCCGGACGCTCGTACGAACTCTTCGTCGGCTCGATCCCCGGGCGGATCGAACAGCTGGAGGCGACCCTCGATACGATGACCGACGCGGAGGCGCGCGCGGAGCTG
This sequence comes from Candidatus Palauibacter sp., assembly GCF_965216145.1. Classification (GTDB taxonomy): domain Bacteria; phylum Gemmatimonadota; class Gemmatimonadetes; order Palauibacterales; family Palauibacteraceae; genus Palauibacter. Next base: position 1,504,108 of record NZ_OZ244149.1, on the reverse strand, counting down.
GAGGCCACGCTCGAAGGGCAGCGGACCTACTATGCGCAACTGCAGGAAGTCGTACCCACGCCCCCCAACACGACGCTCTCGGAGCGGCTCACGCTCTACCGGGGCGGGCGCGAGATCCAGTTCCACTTCTTCGGCCGCGCGCACACGGAGGGGGATGTCATCGTCTACCTGCCGGGCGACCGCGTGATCATCACCGGGGACATGCTCACGGGCGGCCTCCCCTACATGGGCGACGGCTACGTGAAGGAGTGGATCGAGACGCTCGACCGGGTGAAGGCGCTCGACTTCGACTGGATCATCCCGGGTCACGGCGCGCCGTACCAGGAGCGAGAACGGATCGACCACCTGCAGGCGTACCTCCGTGATCTGTGGGACCAGTCTGTGGCGCTGCAGGCTCAAGGGGTGAGCGCCGAGGACGCCGCGGCGCGCATCGACCTCACGGCGCACGCCGCCAACTTCGGCGGGATCAGCGGCCCCGGCGCGAATCCGGTCGCGGTGCTCCGCATCTTCGAACTGCTGGACGGCACGGCAAACTGAGAGGAGTCATGATGTCCACCGATTCGAACCGGCGCGATTTCCTGAAGGTCACGGCTGCGGCGGGCGCCGCCCTCGGGCTCGGGATCCCGGCCGCCGCGTGCTCGGGCCCCGCAGGCACGACCCAGGCCTCCGGGAGCGGCGGGAGGCTCCTGATCCTGGGCGGGACCGGGTTCATCGGCCCCTACCAGGTGAGATCCGCGCTCGACCAGGGGCTCGAGGTCACGATCTTCAACCGCGGCAGTCGACCCGGCATGTTCGAGGGGGTCGAGGAACTGGTCGGCGACCGGAACGGCGACTTCGAGTCGCTGCGCGGTCGCACGTGGGACGTCGTCATCGACAACTCCACCTCCCGCCCCGACTGGGTGACGAGCATTGCGGAGTTTCTGCGCGACTCGGTCGAGTACTTCTACTACGTCTCCTCGCGATCGGCGTACGCGAGCCACTCCACGGTGCCGATGACGTCGGAGGTACCGTCCTACACCTACGAGACGGCCGGCCTGGACCGGGCGACCGCCGACATCACGCAGCTGCCGTACGGTCTCGCCAAGGCGGAGTCCGAGCGCGAGGTGATGCGGATCTTCCCCGACCGATACGGGATCTTCCGCCCGGGCCTCATCATCGGCCCCGACGACCCCACCGACCGCTTCACCTACTGGCCGGTGCGGATCCAGCGCGGCGGCGAGGTGCTGTCTCCCGGCGACGGGACGGACCCGGTCCAGATCATCGATGTTCGCGACCTGGGCGACTTCATGGCGCTCTCCTCCGATCAGGGGCACACGGGCATCTTCAACCTCATCGGTCCCGCGACGCCGCGGCCGATGGCGGAACTCCTGTACGGGATCCGCGCGGTGACGACGGCCGAGACGACGTTCACGTGGGTGCCGCGTGAGTTTCTCGCCGAACGCGGGGTGCGGCCGTACGCCGAGATGCCGGTGTGGCGGCCTCCGACCCCGGGGGCGGAGGGGTTCGCGCGCTTCGATCTCTCCAACGAAGTCGCGCACGGGCTGACCTTCCGGTCGCTGGCGGACACGACGCAGGCGACGCTGGACTTCCACTTCTCACGCACCCCCGAGCGGCAGGCGGAGATGCGGCCGGGGCTCCCGGCGGACCGGGAGGCGGAGATCCTGCGGGAGTGGCACGCGTCGCAGTGAACGCCGGGCGCCCTTGCTGCCCGGCCTGAACGGGACGACACTCGTCTCGTCGGAACCATCGCGCGGCGCGGTGCGAGAGGTGCCGGCTGAGACCGATGCAAATGGAGGCGATGTGAAGGACCGAAACCGAGAACACGCTCCCGAGGACCTACCCGGCAACGACCTTGAGGACGGTATCGAGGCGTCAGGCGGTTCCGGCCTCACCCGGCGGGCGCTGATTGCGGCGGCCGCGGCCGCCGCAGGCACGGCGATAACCGCAGGCGCCACACGCGGGCTGGTCGTTCAGGAGGCGCCCGATCCGACGAAGGTCGCGGGCGCGCGTCCGGTCGTGGTCGGTTCGCGTTCGCCACACGAGACGCCCCGCAAGCTCCTGTCGGGGTCCATGGGCGGCTCTTCGCGCACGCCGCTGCAGGATCTGCACGGGATCATGACGCCGGCGGACCTCCATTTCGAGCGCCACCACCACGGGATCCCGGAGATTGACCCTGCCCGCTACCGCCTCCTCATCCACGGCATGGTCGACCGACCCACTCTCTTCACGCTCGAGGACCTGAAGCGCTTTCCGCAGGTCTCGAAGCTCCTCTTCATCGAGTGTTCGGGGAACGGCGGCGGCGCCTACTCTCCCTCACCAAATCCGGAGAACACGCCGCAGTCGATCGACGGCCTCCTGAGCACGAGCGAGTGGTCCGGCGTCGCGCTCTCGACGCTGTTCGAGGAGGTAGGGGCGCACGCGGATGCGACCTGGTTTCTCGCCGAGGGGTCCGACGCGGCGGTAATGGGCCGCAGCATCCCGATGGAGAAGGCCTGGGACGACGCCATGATCGCGTACGCCCAGAACGGCGAGGCGATCCGGCCCGAGCAGGGTTACCCCGCCAGGGTGTTCCTGCCCGGGTGGGAGGGAAACGCGAGCGTGAAGTGGGTCCGGCGGCTGGAGCTCTCCGACCGGCCCTCCATGTTCCGCGACGAGACCTCCAAGTACACGGATCCGCTCCCGGACGGAACAGCGAGGCAGTTTTCGTTCGTGATGGACGCGAAGTCGGTCATCACCTATCCGACCTACCCGCGGCGTCTGTCGGAGCCCGGCTTCGTCGAGATCTCCGGTTACGCCTGGACCGGCCGGGGTCTGATCGAGCGCGTGGAAGTCAGCACGGACGGGGGCGACTCGTGGCACGACGCCGTGCTGCAGGAGCCCGTGCTGCCCAAGTGTACGACCCGGTTCCGCCATGGCTGGGAGTGGGACGGCGGCCCGGCGCACCTGCTGAGCCGCGCCACCGATGAGACGGGCTACACGCAGCCGGTTCGCCAGCAGGTGCTCGACGCCCGCGGCCCCGGCACACGCTACCATTCCAACGCAATTCGGGGATGGCGCGTGGCCAGCGACGGCTCGATCGCGTTCGCGCCCGTATGAGCCCGGCAACGACGGTGCGGAGATGGACGACGCTGGCGGCCCTGTTGCCGGTTCTGGCGGCCTGCGGCTCGGGCGATGGCGAGGGCGGCCCGGCCGCCGACCCCGGGACGGCGATGGTCGTGGCGACCGGTGGCGCCCAGGTAGCTGCAGGGCGGTCCGGCGCGGCCGAGCCCGTGTACGGCTTCGGTAGCCCCGCGAGCGAGTCGCAGATCGCCGCGTGGGACATCGACATCGGCCCCGACGGCGCGGGCCTGCCACCCGGGCAGGGCACGGTGGCGGAAGGGCTGGAAGTCTGGGAGAGACACCGCTGCGTTCTCTGCCACGGCCCCACCGGGCGGGAGGGGCCGAACGACCTGATCGCGGGACGGATACCGGGCGACGAGTTCCCGTTCGCCAACGACCGCAGCTTGCGGTCCACCGTCGGCAACTACTGGCCCTACGCCACGACGCTGTTCGACTACACCCGTCGCGCCATGCCCTTCGACATGCCGGGCACCATGACGGATGACGAGGTCTACGCGGTCGTCGGCGCCATGCTCTACTTCAACGATCTGCTGCCGGCGGACGCCGTCGTCGACTCCGCCACGGTCGTCGACACACACATGCCCGCCCGCAACCGCTTCGTCCCCGACAACCGAACCGGCGGCCCCGCAATCCGCTGACCGACCCGCTTACAGTTCGGCGGCGAGCTGGTCGCGGTATTCCTGGAGTTCGGCGCGTTCGACTTCGGGTAGCGTGGGGTGCGTGAGGTCGAGGGTGGCGAGTTGGTCGCGCACCAGCCGGGCGACGACGAGCCGCATCCAGGGCTTCGAATCGGCGGGAATCGCATACCACGGCGCCCACGGGCGGGCAGTCGCGTTGATCGCGTCCTCGTAGGCGACCATGTACTCGCCCCAGTGCCGCCGCTCTTCGATGTCGGCTCGGCTGAACTTCCAGTTCTTGTCGGGACGGTCGATCCGGCGCAGGAACCGGCGCGCCTGCTCCTCCCGCGAGATGTTGAGCCAGAACTTGAGGACCACCGTCCCGTTGCGGGCCAGGTGGGCCTCGTGATCCCGGATCGACTGGTAGCGCTCCTCGCAGCGTTCCATGATGGGCAGGCGGCGGGGAAGCTTCTGCCGCTCGAGGTACTCGGGATGGACCCGCACGATGAGGACTTCCTCGTAGTAGCTGCGGTTGAAGATGCCGATGCGCCCCTTCTCGGGTAGACGGAGCGTCGTGCGCCAGAGGAAGTCGTGCCCCGCCTCCTCGTTCGACGGCGCCTCGAAGGCGTTGATCCGGAAGCCCGCGGGGTTCACGCCCGTCATGGCCGCCCGCAGCGTCGAGTCCTTGCCGGCGGCGTCCATCGCCTGGAAGACCAGCAGCACCGCGTAGTGCTGGTGCGCGTGGAGACGTCGCTGGAGCCGCGAGATGTCGCGCACCGCGCGCTTCAGTTCCTTCTTCAGCGCGGCCTCGGAAGGCGCGTCGCCGGGCGGCGTTGTTACCGCCCGGGAGATGTCGAAATCACCGTTGTAGGTGACCCTGAACGGACTCTCGGGCGGCGAGAAGTCAATCATGCGCAATCAGCCCGTGCGGAGGCCTGGCAGCACCCGGATCAGAACCGGGAACTGCGCAGCCACGTGTCGGCCCGGGCCCAGTGGCGGTCGAACTCGCGACGGGCCTCCTGCGCCTGGGCCGTCTTCTTCTGCGCATCCAGCGCCTGCATGAGGCCGAACCAGGCCCAGCCCTGATTGGGCAGGTCCTGGAGCGCGTCGCGGTACACCTGCTCCGCGTCGGCGGCCCGGTCGTTCTCGAGCAGGATCGCACCGAGCGTGTGGCGCACCGGCAGGTGCCAAGCCCGCGGCTCAGAGTAGATCAGTCCGTCTTCCTTGGCCACGCCGGCCTCGAGGGCCTCGATCGCCTCGTCCGCCATGCCCCGCGCGTGCAGAATCTCGCCCGCGAGGATGGACCGTGGCAGCGCGACGACATCGGCCAGCGGGCTGAACCGGAACTGGGCCGAAGGATCGGCTTCCGCCAGGACCTCGTCGATCTCGTCCAGATGATCCTGCGCGATGTCGATGTGCCCCAGCCGGAGGTACGCGAGGCCGCGCGAGAAGCTCCACGCGACGAGTTCCATGGGTTCGCGCGAGGCGGGGCCGTCGCCGTCCAGGATCTCGCTCCAGCGCCCGAACGCGGCGTAGGTGAGCGGGATGTACGAGGCCCAGGGACCCCGGTGCCGGGCCAGGTCCTTCGCGGCCTGGATGGCGACCGCGCTCTGCCCGTCCATCACGGCGGCGTTGAGCAGCATGTGCAGGTTGTGTGACGGATAGACGCCGGGAGGGCCACCGTGCTCGGCCTTCTGGTCGGCGTGCCACGCCTGCTGGTTGCCGCGCACCGCATCGCCCCAGCGACCGATGTTCATGTAGATGTGCGTCGGCATGTGGTGAATGTGGCTCACCGCGATCTGGCTTCCGAGGTGGTCCGAGCACGCCTCCGCGAGGCCGGGATCCTCGGACGCCTCCACGAGATGGATGTAGAGGTGGCAGGCGCCGGGGTGGCGGATGTTGCGGCCCAGCACGGTCTCGATAATCGGCAGGATCTTCTTCACATCCTTCGCTTCGAGATCCACATCGCCGCGACGGGGCCGCAGCAGCATCCACGCCTCGGCCTGGAGTGTGAGAACGTCCAGATCGTCCGGGTAGCGCGCCGCGACCTTGTCCATCTCGCGCGCGTAGAGGGTGTCGAGCATCCTCCTGCGATCCCGGTCGGGATCGGCCTCGAAGCGCACGGAGAAGGCGTCGATGAGCGCCCGCTCGACCTCGCTCGCGCTCGACACGTGCTCCCTCGCCTTCTGCATGGCGGCGTGGGCCGACCGCTCGTTGCCGGGGGACATGCCGCCGTTGAGGTACGGCGCCAGCGACCACGCTTCACCCCAGTAGCAGGAAGCGCACTGCGGATCCTCCACCTGCGAGGCCCGGAACGACTCCTCGGCGATCGAGGTGCCGAAGGCGTACATGAAGAGCAGGCCCTCGTTGAAGTACGCCCGCGCCTTCTCCGACTCCGTGGTGACCGCGCGCGTGTGCGGGCCCAGGTCCCCGTACAGGGGGGTCGGGTTGCCGTTGCCGTTCCCCGCCCGGGCGGCGCCGGCCATGGAGGCCCCCGCCATCCGCGGCGCGTCACGCTGCCCGCTGCTACACCCGGCCAGGAACACCGCCAGGATCACTGGCAGGCCCACCGCAAACATCCGATCACGTCTCCGCATGACTTCCTCCTGCGTCAGTCAGATACCGCTAGATCACCGGGCCCGCCGTACACACGTCCGGCGGACAGTCGTCTTCGTACCCCTTGAAATTCTCGTGGAACAGCCGCGCCAGGTGCGCCGCCTTCTCGTCGTACGCCGCGGGATCCGGCCACGTCGCCCGCGGCCGCAGGATCTCGCTCGGCACCCCGGGCACCTCGGTCACGACGTGGATGCCGAACACCGGGTCCGGCTCGGTCGGCGCATCCGCGAGCGCACCCTCGTGGATCGCGTCCACCATGCGGCGCGTGCTCGGCAGATCGATCCGCGAACCGACGCCGAACGGCCCTCCGCTCCACCCCGTGTTCACGAGCCACACGTTCACGCCGTGCTCGCGCATCCGGTCCGCCAGCAACCCCGCGTACTTCGCCGGGTGCCACACGAGGAACGGGCCGCCGAAGCAGGGCGAGAACGTCGCCACGGGATCGGTGACGCCGACTTCCGTGCCCGCGACCTTCGCCGTGTACCCGCTGATGAAGTGGTACATGGCCTGCTCGGGCGTCAACCGGCTCACCGGCGGCAGCACGCCGAACGCGTCGGCCGTGAGAAAGATGACGTCGGTGGGGTGCCCGGCCACGCACGGCACCTTCGCGCTCGGGATGAACTCGATCGGATAGCTGCCGCGCGTGTTCTGGGTGATCGACGCGTCCGACCAGTCCACGCTCCCGTCGTCCCGCAGCACCACGTTCTCCAACACCGCGCCGTGGCGAAGCGCCCGGTAGATGTCGGGCTCCTTCTCCTCGGAGAGGTCAATCGTCTTCGCGTAGCAGCCGCCCTCGATGTTGAAGATCCCGGAGTCGGTCCAGCAGTGCTCGTCGTCGCCGATCAGCAGCCGGTGGGGATCGGCCGAGAGGGTCGTCTTCCCCGTCCCCGACAGACCGAAGAGGAGCGACGACGCCCCCGTCTCCGGGTCGGCCGTCGCCGAGCAGTGCATGGAGAGCACGTCCCGCTTCGGCATGAGGTAGTGCATGACCGTGAATACGCCCTTCTTCATCTCTCCCGCGTACTCCGTGCCCAGGATGCAGGCCTCGTTGTCCGCGAAGGAGAGGTCGACGCTGGTCGGAGAGGTGACGCCCTCCACCGACGGGTCGGCCTCCTCCTGGCCCGCGTTGCAGACCACGAAGTCGGGCTCGCCGAACTCCGCCAGCTCCGCGGGCGTGGGGCGGATCAGCATGTTGCGCATGAAGAGGGCGTGATACGGGCGGTTGCAGATGATCCGGACGTTGAGCCGGTACTCCGGGTCCCAGCCCGCGAAGCCGTCGATGACGTAGAGGAGGTCCTGCGCGTTCAGGAAGGCCCGCGCGCGGGCCCGGTTCCGCAGGAAGCTCTCGCGCTCGAGCGGGAAGTTGACCGGGCCCCACCACACGTCGCTCTCGGTCGCCGGGTCACGGACGATATGCTTGTCGTTGGGTGAGCGGCCCGTCTTGGCCCCGGAGAAGGCCACGAGCGCCCCGTTGGCCGCCTTCACCGCGCCGGGTTCGCGTCCGCGGAGGGCGTCGGCGTAGATCTCTTCGACGGAGGGGTTCCGCTTGATGCGGGTGACGGTGATGCCGTGTGCGCTGAGGTCGATGGTTCCGATATTCGCTCTCGTAGTCGCCATATCTCAGAGTCGCCATATTCGGGGGAGGGCCGGCCCGGCGACGGACCATGGATTGGGACGGGTCCCGTGCGCCGGATCGAATCGGCGCCGACCGTCCGATTCACAAACAGTCGGTTAGAATAGGGGTTCGGACTTGAGATGACCACTGAAACGAGGGACACCGTGATGAACGACCGGATGCAGTCTGCCTCGACCTTCTCGACGTTTTCCCTTCCTGCGATCCCGCGCGGGTTCGTCGTCGCGCTGTGCGGGTTGGCGGCGGTCTGGGGGGCTTCGCCCGGGCGCATCGCCGCGCAGGAGGCGGACGACCCGCCGTGGCGCTGGTCCGAGGCGCGCGTGTTCGAGGCCGTGAACCGCGTGCGCGCCGGCCGCGACCTCAACCCGGATTCATGGCCGGACGGCGGCCGCGTCGCCGTGCTGCTCTCCTTCGACGTGGACAACGAGACGGTCTGGCTGCGGAACGGCGACACCAACGTGGGGGGGCTCTCGCAGGGAGAGTACGGCTCGCGCGTCGCCCTCGGCCGCGTCGTGGACCTGCTCGACGAGCATGAGATCCCGGCGTCCTTCTTCGGGCCCGCGCTCAGCTTCAGCCTCGCGCCGCACCAGATCGGGATGATACAGGCGTCGGGCCGGCACGAGATCGGGATCCACGGCTGGATCCACGAGCGCAACGCGACCCTCCCGCGCGAGGAGGAGGAGCGCCTCCTGCGCATGGCCGTCGAGCGCATGACGGAACTCGTGGGGGAGCGCCCCGTCGGCTATCGCGCCCCGTCGTGGAACTTCAGCGACGCGACGCTCGACCTCCTCCTGGAGATGGACTTCCTGTACGACTCATCTCTGATGGCCGACGACCGGCCGTACGAGATCAACGCGAACGGCCAGCCCACGGGCCTCGTCGAACTCCCCGTGGACTGGATCCTGGACGACGCGCCGCTCTTCAACCCGCTCGGCGACCGCTACGCGAGCCCGCGCGAGGTACTGCAGGTCTACAAGGACGAGTTCGATGTGGCGTACGAGGAAGGAACGATGTTCCTCCTCACCATGCACCCGCACTACATCGGGCACCGCTCACGGATCGTGATCCTGCGCGAACTCATCGAGCACATGCGGTCGAAGCCGGGCGTGTGGTTCGGCACGCACCGCGACGCCGTCGAGTGGGTCCGAGCCCAGGCACACATGCCGTGACATATTGGCGTCATGAGCGTATGTTGTTATGTCATGAGAACCACAATTCGTTTGGACGATGACCTCATGCGGGCGGTGAAGCGTCATGCGCTCGAGTCGGGAACGACCGTGACGGCCGTCATCGCGCAGTCGCTACGGGAACGGCTTCAACGGCACAGGGATCGGACTTCGAATCCGCCCACGGCGCTTTCTCTCGTAACCACGGGGGAGGGCGGCCTGCTGCCCGGCGTCGACCTCGATGATTCCGCGGCCCTCATCGAACTCATGGAAGACGGCGTTTGATCCTTCCCGACGTCAACATCCTCGTCTACGCGCATCGCCAGGATGCTCCGGACCATCGGCGATACCTCGACTGGCTGGTCTCCAAGGTCGACTCCGATGCGGCCTTCGGGCTGAGCCCGCTGGTCCTCAGCGGATTCATCCGCGTGGTCACGCATCCGAAGGTCTTCAAGACTCCGAGTACTCTGTCCGAGGCGACCGCGTTCGCGGAGCAACTTCGTGAGCGGCCCAACTGCATCGAGGTGACACCCGGCGCCCGCCACTGGACCATCTTCGTACGGTTGTGCCATCAAGCCGGGACGAGGGGCAACCTAGTGCCGGATGCGTATCTGGCGGCAATGGCGATCGAGAGCGGGTGCGAGTGGGTGACGGCCGACCGCGATTTCAGCCGATTCGAGGGCCTGAAGTGGCGCCATCCGCTGGCAGTCCGCAGCAAGACGCTGCATCAGCACCGAGAACAGTGAGTCAGGCCTGAGCAGCTGAGGATACGCGCGGCTGCCGGTGAACGGGGAAGCATGAGGTATCCTCGGGCCGGCCGTCACGTTTTCGCCCGCCGCATGCGTCACTCTATCGGGCCGCCATTTGAAGCGCCCCCAAGCATCGATGCCGTGGCCCGTCGCTACACACTTACTGTTGGACAAGATTCCCCCTTGTATGGGGGGGCAACGTGATATCTAGGGGGAGAGCCCCGGGGGAGAGCCCCGGGGGAGAGCCCCGGGGGAGGGGGATCCACCTCTGGCCTTGGAGGCTCGCGTTGACTCGATCCAAGCTGTTCTCGCTCGTCGCCCCAATCGTCGCCATCGTCCTTGCGCTGGCGTGGCCCACCAGCGTAACTGCGCTGGCCGAACCTTCTTTCCTCGACAGCGGGATACGGGAGGCAATCGCAGAGTGTTCCGCATTGACCTCTCACGCTGCGGAGTTCGATGTTTCGAGCTACAACGAACCATCAACGCTGTCGGCGGTGGGCTACGAGCCGGACCTCGATACGGTACGCCCCCAAACATCGGTGTCGCCTAGTGTTCTCGACGACTCTGCGACCCAAGGGCCGTGTGCCTGGGCGCTCGCCCTTGTGGTCGGGGCCTGCGGTTCAGCTGGCCTCACGATCATCATACCCGATCCCATACCTGGGGTGGATGAGATTATTCTCACCCGTGCTTGCCTACGAGCGCTTAGACAAGCCGGTAGAGCCTGTAAAGGGTTGTTATAGGCGGTTTCGATGATCATCGTTGCGATGGTCGTCGGGAGCACGTTGGGAATCAATCCAGGTAAACAGGAATCCATGGAGCAGCAATTGCTCTCGGCTCAGTGGGTCGACGAGTTTATGATTGGGCATCGCGCTGGTGATCGCGTGTTCTCGCAAGTGGCGGCGATGGAAATGACGCCGTCCGGTGACCTCATCGTGCTTGACGCCGGCGAGCGTGCCATCACCGTATGGGATGCTCATGGGAACGAGACTCACCACTGGGGAAGGCAAGGCGAAGGGCCCGGTGAATTCTCGAATCCCAGCGGCCTAGCGGAGTCCACTCCGCTGCTGGCGATCACCGACGGGCTCGGCGTCCACGTCTTTGAGGGCGACGGAACCGTCGTCGAGACCCTCAGGCTATCGGGAATTCAGCTCGCGTTGCGACCGGTCATCGATTCGTCGGGCCGCATATTGGTTCTGACGCTCAATTTCCTCGAGGGAGAACTCCGACTTCAGCGACTCGACGACGATGAGGTGCTGTGGCGCGCCCCGGCGGAGAACTTTTTGGAACAACGCCTCTTTCGCCCCAGACCCAACTTGACCGCTCTTTCCGGCGGTCGGGTCGCGCTGAACCTGGATGCCCGGTACGCCGTAGACGTCATCGATTTGACCTCCGGCGACATGGTGGGGAGTATTGAACGGGACATCGCTCCTCGGTCGATCACATCGTCCTTCGCACGCAGGGTTCGGGAATACTTGGCCAACCCTGGCTCCGCGCCTTCCGGCTGGTCATCCGTCGTCGGTGACCCGAACCGGTCAGCCCTGCCGCAGGATGCGATCGATGAGATCGAGTTTCCAGCCACGTTCCCGTCCATTCTGCACATGTTTCGAGGCCCGCCCGGCGAAACGGTGTGGGTTCGACGCGGCCTTGGAGTCGCCGACGAGCTTGCCCCGCCCGTAGATCCACCGGACGGACTCGCCCCGATGTGGGATCTGTTCGACGGTGGCACGTACGACTACATGGGTGCCGTCCAGCTTCCCGAGGGGTTTATTCCGTATGCGGGGGATGCGACGCGGTTGGCGGGTGTGCAGAAGAACGCGCTGGATGTTCAAGCGGTGCGGGTCATCCGAATCCACCTTGCCGCCGATCAAGGCAAGCCTTGAGAGCCTTGGTGAGCCCCGAGGATACGCGCGCCTCCCCGGTAAGTGGCCGAGGCGCACGTATCCCGGGGCTGAGCGCGTTCGCCCGCTGCTGCGTGGTTACAGGCCGGATCCGGCATCGAGCAGGTCCAGGATGAAGGCGAACTCGAAGGCGAGTTCCTCGTACTCGCGGTCCCGGCCGGAGCCGCCGCCGTGGCCCGCGTCCATGTGCGTCTTGAGGAGCAGCCGGTTCTCGTCCGTCTTCATGGCGCGCAGCTTCGCGACCCACTTCGCCGGCTCCCAGTACTGCACCTGCGAGTCGTGCAGACCCGTCGTGACCAGCAGGCTGGGGTAGTCCTTCGCCTCCACCTGATCGTAGGGCGAGTAGGAGAGCATGTACCGGTAGGACTCCAAGTCCTCCGGATTGCCCCACTCGTCCCACTCGAACGTCGTGAGGGGAATCGACTCGTCCAGCATGGTGGTCACGACATCGACGAACGGCACGTGGGCGACCACGCCGCGGAACAACTCCGGCCGCATGTTGACGACCGCCCCCATGAGCAGGCCCCCCGCGCTCCCGCCGCGCGCGAACAGCCGCTCCGGGCTCGTGTAGCCCTCCGCGATCAGGAAGTCGGCCACGTCCACGTAGTCCGTGAAGGTGTTCTTCTTGTTGAACATCTTCCCGTCCTCGTACCACGCCCGGCCCAGCTCCTGCCCGCCCCGGATGTGGGCGATCGCGTACACGAACCCGCGGTCGATGAGGCTGAGGCGGGTGGACGAGAAGGTGGGCTCCATGCTCGACCCGTATGAGCCGTAGGCGTAGAGGAGGAGCGGGTTGTCGCCGTCCTTCTCGAGGCCCCGCCGGTAGACAAGGGACACCGGCACGTCCACGGCACCATCGCGCGCGGGGGCGTGCAGCCGCTCCACCACGTAGTCGGCCCGGTCGTAACCGCCCAGCACCTCGTCCTCCTTGAGGAGCGTGCGCTCGCGCGTGGTCATGTCGTAGTCGTAGACCGAGCGCGGCGCGGAGAGCGACGTGTACCCGAAGCGGAGGATATCCGTGTCCAACTCGGGGTTGGCCGACAGCGAGGCCAGGTAGGCCGGCTCGTCGAACGCGATCTCGTGCTCCTCCCCACCCCACGCGCGGACGCGAAGCCGGGTGAGCCCCCCGGCGCGTTCCGAGAGCACGAGGTAGTTCCGGAACAGCTCGAACCCCTGCAGGAAGACGTCGCTTCGGTGCGGTACGACCGTCTCCCACTGGTCGGTGGAGGTCCGATCGACCGGGGTCCGCATGAGCTTGAAGTTCTCGGCCCTGTCCAGATTCGTGCGGACGTAGAAGTGGCCGCCGAGGTGGTCGATCCGGTGCTCGTGTCCGCGCTCGCGGGGGAGGAAAAGAGTGAACTCGCCCTCCGGGTCGGTCGCGTCGAGGAAGCGGTGCTCATCGGCCAGCGTGTGGGAGGAGGAGATGACGATGTACCGCTTCGACTTCGTCTTCCGGACGCGGGAGCTGAATTCCTCGTCATCCTCCTGATAGACGAGCATGTCGTCGGCAGGATCGGTCCCGACCGAATGCCGGTAGATCTGGTACGAACGCAGCGTCCCGAGGTCCCGTTTCGTGTAGAAGAGCGTCCGGTTGTCCTCGGCCCACACCATGTTGCCGGATGCACCCTCGATCGACTCGGGGTAGGTCTCCCCGGTGTCGAGATTTCGGATTCGGACGGTGTAGATGCGGCGTCCCCGCGTGTCCTCGGCCCACGCCATCATGTCGCCGGCCGAGCTGACCTCCGGGAAGGCGGCGAAGTAGTCGTGGCCCTCGGCGAGCGCGTTCACGTCGAGGATCACTTCCTCTTCGGCGTCGAGCGAGCCGCGCTTCCGGGCGTGGATCGGGTAGTCGCTGCCCTCCTCGGTGCGCGTGTAGTAGAAGAAATCGCCCTCCCTCACCGGCACCGAGAGATCGGACTGGCGGATGCGGCCCTTGATCTCGTCGAACAGTTCGGCCTGGAGGCCTTCCGTGTGGGACATCAACGCGTCGGTGTAGCCGTTCTCCGCTTCGAGGTACTCGATGACCTCCAGATTGTCGCGCTGATTCAGCCAGTAGTAGTTGTCGATCCGCGTGTGTCCGTGCGTCTCCAGTTGCTCCGGGATCACGCGCGCGACGGGGGGCGTGACCCCGGCCGGGGCGGCGGAGGGTTCACCTCCGTCCGCCGCGCAGCCGGCGGTCTGGACGCTCACGGCGAGCAGCGCCGCGACGAGGGTGGAACGGTCACGGTACACTGCCTCCGCTCGCGGCATGGACGACTCCTTCGATTCATCGGGTCACGCGAGCTTCCTCCCCGGGTGGTCGGACGACTCTTCCCGCGTGGACCTGCGTTCGCTCGGCCAGTCGATCCGGTCGGGCGCCCGAGTCAGCAGCAGCTGCATGGCGATCCTGTAGTCATGTTGGCGGCGGCGGGCTTCCTCCAGGAGTTCGGAGACCCACTCGGACACGGTCTTGTTATCCTCGGCAGCCTTGATCCACAGCCACCGCGCGACATCTTCGGACAATGTGATGTTGATGTTCTTCACGGTCCACATCCTTCCCGAAATCTATGAACGGCATCATACCTCGTGAGACACGGGAATCCCGCCGAAGTTCGCGTGGCGAGAGTGCCCTGGATGTGGAAAGGTTCGGGAGTGACCGCCTCTCAGCGGCCCTGGGCCGTTCGTGTCAGCGAAGACCGGGGCGGTCGTATAGCTGCTCCCGAGCAGGCCTACGGCCATCGGACCAGTCGATCCTGCGAGGTTTGCGCGCCAAGTAACGTTTCATCGCGGCCGCGTAGTCGCCGTCCTGACGGCGCGCCCGGACCAGCAATACGGAGATCCACCCGGAGACGCTGCGGCCAGCCTCGGCCGCCTTGCCCTTCAACCAGCGGGCAACATCTTCCAGCAGCGTAGTGGTGGTGTTCTTCACTTCCAGCGTCCTTTCTTCAGGCGAGAGCGGAGCATGATACCGTGAAACACCGCAAACGTGCCAAGAACCTCCTGGCGCTGGCGGCGCTCGTACTCGCGCTCGCCGCGGGGTTCGCCTGCTCGCGACCATCGGTCGAGACGGCGGCGGACGCCGTTTATCCGGCGGCGTCGTGGGAGCGGATCGCGGAGCCATCCTCCGCCGGATTCTCGGCCGAAGCGCTGGATGCGATCCATCCGTACGTGGAGGGGATCAGCACGTCCGCCGTGATGGCCGTCGTCGGGGGACGCGTGCTGTTCGAGCACGGGCCCGTCGACTCGCTGAGCTATCTGGCGTCGGTCCGGAAGAGCATCCTCGCCATGCTCTACGGCAACTACGTGGAGGACGGGACGATCGATCTCGGGCTGACGCTGGAAGACCTGGGCATGGACGATGTCCAGGGCCTCCTCCAGATCGAGAAACGCGCCCGCGTCCTCGACCTCGTGACCGCTCGCTCGGGTGTCTACCACCCGGCGTCGAACGCGGGGGACAATCTCGCGGATGCGCCGCCGCGGGGTTCGCGGGAGCCGGGGACCTACTACCTCTACAGCAACTGGGACTTCAACGCGGCGGGCGCGGTCTTCGAGCAACTCACGGGCCGCAACATCTACGACGCGCTGGAGACGGATCTCGCCCTGCCGCTCGGGTTCGAGGACTGGGATCGGTCGATCCACCGCAAGTCGGGCGACACCTCCCGTTCCCGGAACCTCGCCTACCACATGACGCTGTCCACCCGCGACATGGCCCGGATCGGCCACCTCATGCTGCTGGGAGGCGTGTGGGGGGAGGAACGGGTGCTGCCGCAGGGGTGGGCCGAGCGCATCACGAGCGTGGTCACGCCCTCGGAGGAGATGAATCCGGAGGGCCTCCGCGGAGGCGAGTTCGGCTACGGCTACATGTGGTGGGTGTGGGACGGCCCCGACGTGCCGGAGGGGTTCGAGGGGGCGTACAGCGGCCGGGGCGCCTACGGGCAGTTCATCACCGTCATCCCATCGCTGGACATGGTGGTCGCCCACAAGACGGTGCCGGACGCCCAGACGCCCTGGGACGACTACATGGGTATCCTCACGCGCCTCGTCGCGGCCCACTGCGGCACCGACTGCTGACGGCCACCCGCGTCAGGCGTCCCACTGCAGAGGGTCTTCGGCTTTCGGAACTCGTAGCCATACGGGGCGCCTGGCCGGTGGGGGTCAAGGCGCAGGCCGGGGCATCGGCTCCACAGCGTTTCCAGGACGACCCGGGTCTCGAGGCGGGCGAGCGGGGCCCCGAGACAGAAATGCCGGCCCACCGCGAACGACAGGTGGTCTCCGGCGTTCCGGCGTGTCACGTCGAATCGGTCCGGGTCCTGGAAGTACGCCGGGTCCCGGTTTGCCGCGCCGAGCATGCAGTGGACGACCTCTCCCTCCGCGATGCGGACGCCGCGGATCTCGGTGTCGCGGGTTGCGTGGCGGGCGGCCGACTGGACCGCCGGCTCCCAGCGCAGCGTCTCCTCGATTGCCAGGTCCAGTGCATCGGCTCTCGACCGCGCAGTCTCGATTTGCTCCGGGTGCGAGAGCAGCGCCCACACCGCGTTCGCGATCATGGATTCGGTCGTCTCGATCCCGCCGAAGAGGATGATGAGCGCGTTGGAGCGGATCTCTTCCGCCGTGAGCGGGTCGACGTGATCGCAGACGAGATCCGAGAGGAGCGTCTCATTCGGTTTCCGTGCGAGTTGCTCGAGGATCGGTTCGAGCGCCCGTCCGAACGCGTCGGCCGCCCCCTTGCCGGCCGCGCGCAGGTCCGGGTCGCCTGCGAAGTTCGCCAGCGCCCGGGCGAAATGTTCGTACCACTCGTTCACCCGTTCCGTCTCGCTCAGCGGAATCCCGAGCACCGAGAGCACGGAGTGGAGCGCCACGGGTCGCGCCACTTCCGTCCGCACTTCCCCGGCGTGCCGTCCTCCCCAACCCAGCGCCCGGACGAGCCTCTCGACCTCAGCCTTCAGCCGCGGCAGCGATGCCGACTCGAGGCGGGAGACGTGGAAGGGCGGGAGACACTTCCGCTTGTAGCGGATCTGCGTCGGCCCCTCCGTCGTCATCATGTGGACGCCGAACATGTCGCGGATCGTGGAGGGTGCGTCGGTGGTGAAGAGATCCGGGTCCCGGAGGACGGCGAGCATGTCGTCGCGCCGCGTGAGGAACCAGCACTCGATCTCCGGCACCCACGTGACAGGCTCCGCCGCGCGCAGTTCCGCGAAGGTCGGATAGGGGTCGACCGCCTGGTCCGCGAGCCGGACGCGCGCCCCGAGCGGAAACCGGCTGGACCTCAGATTCCCGACCACGTCAGTACCGCGAAGCCGATGAAGAGCGCGTAGACGGCTCCGACCCCGGCGACGATCCAGCGGCCTCGTCCGCGGTACGTCCGGAAGAGGAAGACGGAGACCGCGAGGACGAGGGCGACCTCGCCGAGGGCGGCGTAACCCCCGTAGTGCTCCGGGTCCCAGTACGACACGGGACTCGTGAAGCGCCAGTCGCTGAAGGGGAAGAAATGGCGGTGCGCGTCCTCCCTGTGGAGTGGGAGGTCTCCGAGCGCATGGAGGATCATGCTCGCGACGAACAGGGCTGGTGCCGTGCGCAATCCCCGCCGCAGCCCGGTCGCTACGTCCGACTCCCGGCCGGGGCCGGCACAGGCTGCCCGCCGGCCGAGGAACACCATCAGGCCGAGCACGAGCGCCAGCAGCGGGATCGAACTCGGGATGTCGAACACGACCTGCCAGCCCGGGTCGAAGTAACGCTCCGACCAGATCCGGCCTTCGGACATCCCTCGAACCAGTCGTTCCCAGACGTAGAAGACGAGCATCGGGACATCCGGGGCGACGGCCCCAAGCACGACGGGCAGCGCGTTGCGCTCGGATCGCCCCAGTACGAGCAGGTTGAGCGCGGCATGCCCCGGTGTCGTCAACTTCGGGCGCTTCCCGCAGGCGAGTCCGCGGTCAGACGCCCGCGGCGCGCTTCAGGCGCTGCAGGTGTTGGCGGCGGAACTTCGCCACCTTCGGCGCCACGACGGCCTGGCAGTAGGGCTGGGTCGGATTCCGGGTCAGATAGTCGTCGTGATACGACTCCGCCGGATAGAACGTCTCCAGCGGCGCGATCTCGGTCACGATGGGGTCCGGCCAGATACCGGCCGCGGTGATCTCCGCGATCTTGCGCTCCGCCGCGGGCCGCTGCGCGTCGCTCTCATGGAAGATCGCCGAGCGATACTGCGTCCCCGCGTCCGCGCCCTGCCGGTTCAGCGTCGTGGGGTCGTGGATCGTGAAGAAGACGTCCAGCAGATCGTCGAACGTCACGGTGTCCGGGTCGAAGGTGACCCGCACGGCTTCGGCATGCCCGGTGCGCCCCGTACACACCTGCTGATAGGTCGGGTCGTCTACATGTCCGCCGGCGTATCCGGACTTCACGCCGTGGACACCTTCCAGAAGCTGATACACGGTCTCGAGGCACCAGAAGCACCCCCCGGCCAGCGTCGCGGTCTCCGTTCGTCTATTCATGCTGTCCTTTCCCGTCTTCGATCAGTTCGCGAAGCCAAGATGTCACGTCGGGCAGGCCGGGCAATTCGTCGGCCAGTAGCAGCCACGCACCGGCGGCGAGGGTTCCGTATTGGTCGCCCTTCCGCGGATCGCCGAACACGGTCGTCGCGGCGTCGCGGCAGACATGGAGGAGCGCATCCAGGCGGCCGTCGTGTGACCACGGCAGCGTACGAGCGAGGAGTGCGGATCCCAATTGCGGAATGGCACTACCCTGCCTGACACGATCCCGCCAAGGCCGGGCGATGCGCCGACCAGTTGCGTGGGCATGTCGTAGCGCAAGCATGGAGATTCTGCTTCTGTCTGGATGCAACCTGCCAACCTTCATCCCGTAGAAACAGAACATGGAGCGGATGCGGTACGTGACGGGGCGACCCTGCGGTGTACCGTGTCCGATGACCCCGCTGCTGGATGACGCTGTTCCGGCCAACTGGAGTACTCTTCGGATGTGTCGCCTGTTGGAAGGTGCGGGCGTGGTTCCTCCGTAGAGGATCGGCAGGGCGTCGCCATCAAGCCCCCTCAGGAGACGGGACCGGGTGGAGCCCCCGTCGAACCGGAGACCTGAACCGGCGAGCAGCGGTTCGACCAGATCCGTGATGATGGTGTCCGACAAACCGTCAGCCCCGGTGAGCCAGACGTGCGGGCGCCACCTGAGTGCACCACAGAATGGGGCCAGTACCGTCCAGCCAGCCAGAAGGTACGCTGAGAAATCGTCTTCCCAATCGATTTCCGTGAACAATCCGAGCAGGGATCTCGCGCTCTCGGAGTCCAGCGGTCTTTCCCGTGCAGGACCGACAATCCTCGGTCGACGTTCGTAGACCCCATCGTCGCCATGGTATGTCAGGGGATCGACTGACCGTGAGCTTGCCGGCGGGTAGAGCCGGTCGCCCAGATGGACTAGGATTCCGTCCCCCCTGCGTCGGCACCCCCTTCCGCGGATCCTGTCTCCGTCGAATATGCCAACGCGGTAGGACTCCTGGAAGAGCGCGCTCACAGCCTCCAGCGGACTGCCGGACTCAAATCCAGGGAAGTGTGTTTCCCACCAGGCGTAAGGCGCGAGCCTCAGCAGACGGGGTTTCGTATGTGCATCTACTCTGATTCGTTCGACGCGGCCCGTTGATTGCGGCAGGTAGCAGAAACTGTGGTTGCGGTGACCGAGACATCTGAAGGGGGCGTGCGTGATCCAGGACTCATCTTCAGATGGCGTCTCAGGACTGGTGGCCCTGTAGGCCTGCTCGGGGTGTGTGGGATTATCCGGGTAGCGCCGCACGAGTCGTCCGTCTTCCACCATGGGTGTCAGGTGGCGACTGCTCAGATTACGCTGAGAGAAGTGGAGGAATCGCGCGATGTCGCCTGATGTCGTCCATTCCCTTGCCGCGCAGATTGCTTCAATGACTGCACGTAGCCGTTCCTTCCGGGGCCGCGGTCCCAAGCTGCCGATCGCTCGTCGTACACCCGCAGGCAGCTCCCCCCGATCCGCAGGCAGCTCCCCCCGATCCGCAGGCAGCTCCCCCCGATCCGCAGGCAGCTCCCCTCGATCCGCAGGCAGCTCCCCTCGATCCGCGCGGGCAGCTCCCCCCGATCCGTCCGGCAGCTCCCCCCGATCCGCCCCACGCAGACTCTCGCTGCCATGCTCACGGACAGCCGGGGTCAGCGTGTAGAAGCTGTCTCCGCCACGCGCGTGCAGCGTGAGAAGTTCCCGGTCACGAAGAGCGCGCAGCAAATGGCTGGCGCGCAGCGTGTCGAGTCCGGTGACGGAACGCAACGCGGCATTGTCTACGCGACCACGCCTGTGGGCCATGAGAAGCGCACGGAACTCCTGACGACTCAGGTCGGCGTTCCCCAGGCTGGCCACGAAATGGCGATCCGAAGCCGTGAGGGTTGAGGTATTGTGCAGGGTAACGATCACCCGCTCGCCGCGGACGTCCACCTCGGGACACGGCAGGAAGGCGTCCTCCATCTCCGCGAACATGCGGGGAATGCCCTCCCCCTGGTCCTTCGCGAAACCGAGATCGACCAGCACCCTTACGATGCGTGGATTGCGACTTCGGTGTACCCGTTCCAGCCGGAGTACTTCCTCCAGTGTGACGCCCTCGGGCAGCCTGCCCGCGCTGACCACCTCCATGCGGTCCTCGAACAGCCACATCTCGGTGCCGCTTCCCTGGATGGCGTAGTCGCGATGAGCCACCGCGTTGTGCAACGCCTCGCGCCACGCGAAGTCCGGGTACTCCGGCATCTCCTGGAAACGCATGCCGACCAGACGAGAGGGCCGTCGCAGTAATCCCGAGACAACTTCGTGAGTTGCATCGAGCACTTGCGGCAGGATGCCCTCGATGCGAGGTCGTTCCTCCACGTTGTGCTCCGGCCCGAACCGCCGCGCGGTTCCGATGACGCGAAACACGCGGACGCCCGCGTTGGGATGATCCGGGTCGTGGCGGGCGAAAAGCAGTTCCGCGGCCCTTCGGAGCACGATTCGGCGTCCGCGTTGATCCGCCAGCTTGCGCCTCAGCAGATACTCGTCGTCGGACAGCGCCGACAGCCCGGCTCCGGAGCGCGCCCGGGCCAGCAGTTCGGGATCGAGATCCTCCAGCGAGCACGAGGAGCGCCGGCTTTCCCAGCTCTCGTACATCCCCTGCTGTTTGGCCGCCGCAATCTGCGTCTCCCGCGCGCGGACGGTCTTGTCGCCCACGCGAAGCGGGAGCCGTTATCGATCAGCTGCACCGGCACGTCTTCGGCGGGCACATCGAAGACGATCAGTTCGACTCCGTCGTGGGACACGGTGGAGCCGGGTGGCTGCGGCGGGTCCAGCCGTGTCTGGGGCGCAGCCAGGAGGGCATCCACGGCCTCCGGGGGAAGCTGGTGGCCGGTCACCGAACCATCGTCCTCGACACCCAAGAGGAGCACGCCCCGTCCGCGTTCGCGAACGCGGCTACATATTCGGCCGCTTGCCTCCGCATCTCACGACGGTCCCGGGCCCGCTTGGCGTCTGGCGGACCTTCCAGCATGGACTTGCGGTCGAAGTGCTGGCCTTCGACCTGGGTCAGGAACGGCGTGACGTCGAACTGCGGGTTCGCCAAACTAGCTTCCGTTGTCGGTCGCGGTGGTGCGCGCACGCTTCTGCTCTTCGACCATCTCGGCCACGTCGGCCAGCAGTTGTTTCGCGTCGTAGACGATGCCGTCCTTGATCGTGTAGAGGATGCCGCCCACGGTCTCCACCTCTCCCGTCTCGTCGTTGAGGCGGCGGGCGCCCGTCCCGTACAGGACCTTCAGGTTCCGGATCGGGTTCTCGTCCACGATCACGAGGTCGGCCAGCAGACCGGCGCGCACGACGCCGAATTCGATCGGGCGTCCCGTCGGCTTGAACAGCGTCTCGGCCGCGTGCATGGTCGCGGCGCGGATCACCTCCAGCGGATGGAACCCGGCGTGCTGCAGAAGTTCCATCTCCTGGATCGTCGAGAAGCCCATGAGGTTGTAGATGTAGCCGGCGTCCGAACTCGCCGTGACGCGGCCGCCCATGTTCTTGTAGTCGTTGAGGAGGTCGTGCCACACCTCGAGGAAGTCGCGCCAGGCGACCTCTTCCCACGTCGTCCAGTCGAAGTAGTAGGAGCCGTGGTCCTCCCGGTTCGCCTCGTAGAACTCCCACAGCGTCGGGAGCGTGTAGTTCTCGTGCCACGGCGCGTACATCTGGTCGTCCACGTCCCAGCTCGCCTGATATGCGGTCATCGTGGGGTCGAGGGTGACGTCGTACGAGAGGAGTTCCTGGAGGAACGCGTTCCACTCGGGGCTTCCGCGCTCGTGGATCAGATTCCATTGCATTGGCACCTGTCCGAAGCGGTGCTGCTCGTCGTTGTAGTTCATCTCCGGGGGCCACGGCTGGACGTCGTGGTCCTTGTACAGCGACTCGAACAGTCCGTAGAAGTGCGTGACGGTGCCGAGGCCGAGGCGCGCGGCGTCGATCGCGTTCATCTGCGCGACGCCCATCTGGTTCAGGTGGGCCGTGCTCCCCATGCCGAGTTGGGCGGCCTCGTCGAGCAGGGCCTCCATGATCTCGGGCCGGTGCGCCCCGAGCTTGAGTCCATCACCGCCCGTTTCCTTCACGTAGCGCACCCAGGCGCGCGCGTTCTCCGGCGTGTCGACACGGAGGTCCCACCCCTCGCCACCCGAGCCGGTGAAGGGATAGGCCCACATGCGGGGGGCCACGATCTCGTTCGCCGCGCTGCGCCCCTTCTCCGCGATCGTCCAGTCGTACGGGCCGAAGCCGACGCCGCGCCCGGTCGTGATCCCGTGCGACATCCACAGCTTGTACGTGTACTCGGCTTCGGGCGCCTTGGGGACGCCGCCGGTGTGGAGGTGGAGGTCCACGAAGCCCGGCAGGACGTACATGCCGGTGGCATCGATCTCGTGTACGATCGCGTCCGGGTTGCCGTCGATGGTGAGCCCGGGGCGGCGCTCCTCGTCGATCGGCCGGTGGGGGACGCCGACGCCGACCACATCGACGATGCGGTTGCCCTCGATGATGATGTCCATCGGCCCGATGGGGGGAGCGCCGGTCCCGTCGATCACGGTGGCGCCGCGGATGATGAGCCGGTCGTACGGCCCCTCCCCTTCGTCCGGGCCCCGGTCCGGACCCCCGACCATCTGGGTCGGCTGCATGGCGCTGGCCGCTGTAGCCAGAAGGATCAGCGCCGAAAGCGCGGCGCCGGCGCTTCGGGTCGCATGGTGGGTCGTCTTCATGAGTCCTCCGCTTGGCTTGCCTCGATGGTCCTTGAAGGCGTCGAGGTGCGGTTAGTCATCGAGATGGTACAGGCGACGGTTGTTCTCGTTGAGGATCATGCGTGCCGCCCCCACGGCCTCGTCCCGGTCCAGGATGCCGGCGTCAACGTAAATGCCGAGCGCCTGCGCCAGGAACCGGCGCCCCCACTTCGCGGCGAGCCAGTAGAACTCCGGCAGATGATACGCGTCGCTCCCGAACAGAATCTTGGA
Organism: Candidatus Palauibacter sp.; assembly: GCF_965216145.1. Classification (GTDB taxonomy): domain Bacteria; phylum Gemmatimonadota; class Gemmatimonadetes; order Palauibacterales; family Palauibacteraceae; genus Palauibacter. The sequence continues at coordinate 1,480,823 of NZ_OZ244149.1, read as the reverse complement.
GAGGGGGACGACCTCCATCACCTCGAGGAACATGCGCAGCATGCCGTGGTGGATGAGCGGCGCGGCGAGCGACAACTCGAAGTGGCAATTCGCGTACAGGTGCGTCAGCCACGCCGCCCGGCCGATCAGCGGGTAGCCGGCGTGGATGAGGATGACCTGCGGCATCCGCATCACGCCGTTCCTCTCGAAGCGGACCATCTCCTCCATGAGGAACGGGTCCTGGTTCCGCATGATCCCGCGAGGCGCCTCGCCGTCGCCCGCGTGGAACTGCATCGGCATGTCGCGCTCCAAGCAGGCCTCCAGCGCGAGCGAGTGGAGATACCGCAGCGCCTCGCTCTGCATCTGCCAGTAGTCGTCGCGGTCGACGGCGTCGCCGGCCGGCACCTCGCCGCGCGCGCGTCGCGCCCGGAACTGGTCCCAAGAGCGGCGGGCGGCGGCCCGGTCGAAGAGCGGCTTGAGCAGCCCCAGCCGGGGGAGCAGGTACGACTTCATCCCGTACGAGGGGGCGCCGAGGTTGCCGTCGCCGTCGAGGCCGGCCTCGATCTCCGCCATCATTCCGGTCTCGATCTCGTCGAGGCCGAGGTCGTCGCGCATGAGCCCGCCCAGGATCGTGTCCACGCGCAGGATGTGGCGACCGCGGGTCGGTGAGATGGAGGCCTTGAATCGGTCCACGCCGTCCCGGTCCATCCCCTCGCGGTAGCCCATGTCGAGCATGGCGTTTTCGATGTTCGCGTCGGCGAACATGGCGCGGAGATAGCTCGCGTAGTCGCGGCCCCTCTCGTTCCGGGCCTCGATCACGGACTCGAAGGTCGCCTCGCAGTCCAGGAAGGCGGCGAGTTCCTTCACGAGATAGCGGAGGAAGACGGTCTCGCCCGCCTGTTCGATCACGCGGGCCCGCGTGGCGGCGATGTCGAACTCGGCGTCGAGCGCGCTTCTCTCCGTCGGGTCGCCCGCCCGCCAGCGCTGGTAGACGCCAGCCGGAAAATAGCGGTCCATGGGGAAAGCGGAGAGCGCCAGCCGCTCGATGAACTCATCCGGGTCCGTCTGCGCGTCGTCGAACGTCAGCGGGTGGCAGTGCGTGTCGTCGACCGGAATCTCCCGCAGCTCGTCGAGAAGCGCGCGGGCGGTCGGGTTCAGGCCCTCGCCGCCTGCCAAGGTCCCGGCGAACGGGGCGCCTCCGGCGCACGCGCCGAGGAGCGCACTTCCTCCACCGACTCCGGCCAGACTCAGAAACTCCCTGCGATCAGGCATTCGGCACACCTCCATCATTACACATGGCCACGTTCGATCCCGGATCGCGACGGCGCAAGGCGAGGCGCCGGGGCCATCTTCACGAGTGTCGGTTGTCGCAGACCCCCCGTGTTCGACCGTTGTTGGTATGGACCACTGATGCAGGGACACCGGGAGGACTCCGATGGTCTCCAGTCGGCCAAGGCGTTGGAGAGGCGCGAACATTCGAGCCGTCACGACGGCGAGTATCTGGCTGTTTGTGGGTGTCACCCCCCTGGCCGGGCAGGGCGTGATCAGGGGGACCGTGACCGACGCCGAGTCGCTCCGTCCGGTGGTCGGGGCGCGAGTGTTCGTTGACGGTACGTCTGTAGAGACGCAGACCGGGACCGAGGGCGGATACCGGCTCGAGGGCCTCGAAGAGGGGGCGACCACCGTGTCGGTGCGGTTGGCCGGGTATCGGGAACTCTCGCGTCCGGTGTCCGTGATCGCCGGGCGGCCCGTCACCGTCGACTTCAGTCTCGATCCGTCCCAGTCGCCGTTCGCGGCGGAACGGCTCTCGATGCAGAACCTTCCGGTCTCGGCAACCGATGTCTCCTCGTTGCTTGCCGGCAAGGTGGCGGGTCTGTCGGTGATTTCCGGCAACGGCCAGCCCGGCGAGGCGGCGTCGATTGCGCTGCGTGGGCCTGGATCGATCAATACCGAGGGTCGATCGATGGCACCCCTCGTCGTGATCGATGGCGTGATTCAGTCCGACAACGCCACGCTGGCCGATATCGGGACGCTGGATGTCCATTACGTGGAGATCTTGAAGGGGGCGGCCGCAGCGGCGTTGTACGGATCGCGCGGACAGAACGGAGTGATTCTGGTCGCGATGAAGCGCGGGGCGGATCTCCCTCCGAATTCCTCACGGCTTATGGTTCGCGGCGAGTACGGGTTCGGCGACCTGGTGGGTGACGTGGGCCTCGTGCGTTCGCACCCGTACCTGATGAACCAGGCGGGGACGAAGTTCATCGACAGTGAGGGCCAGGAGGTAGACTTCCGCGATCTGCTCCGTCCTGGCTTCGGGTTCGCTCAGCTATACAACCAGATAGACCCCGGTCAGCCCGCGACGACGGCGACAGCGTTTGCCAATCAGCCGTTTCCACACGCGCTGAACGACCAGATGGCCGCGTTCTTCGACCCCGGCGAGACCCTGGACCTCTACGCCGCCCTATCGGAGCGAACGACCTCGTCGAACTTCCGGGTGAGCGTGGATCATTTTCGAGAGAGCGGCATCGTGAGCTGCTCGGAGTGCATTGAGAACCTTGCCGATCTCAACGCGGATCGGGTCTCTCGGCGACTCCCGGCCCTCGAGGTCGGACTCCCACACGATGAGGGCTATGAGCGCCAGAACGTGCGCCTCAACGTCGACAAGCGGTTCGGCGATCTGGATGTCGCACTCAGCGGCTTCTACTCCCGTGCGGACCAGGACGACAGGGCGGCGGAGACAGGCGCCTTCGCACGACTGACGTTCATGTCGCCGGCGGTGGATCTGACCGCGATCGACCCCTGGGACGGTTACCCGGATGCTAGAGCAGACCCGCAGTCCATCCAGCACAACCCCCTCTATCTCCTTGCCGTGAACGACAGCCGGGACAAGCGGACGCGGACGATGGCGTCGCTGGCTCTCGACTATTCTCCGGCGGGCCTCGACTGGTTGACGATCGAGGCCGACGCAGCGTTCGACCGTACGGATCTTCGTGACTACACGATCCGGCCCTGGAACGAGCGCCCGCCGGTGGCTGGAGGCACACCTGGTCCTTACACCCACGGCTTCCTGCGCGAGTTCAACTTCACCGATGAAGCCGTCAACGCTTCGGCGGGTGTGAGCACGCGCGAGACGTTCATGCGCGGCGACTTGATGGTCGGCGCGAGCGCTCGCTACCTGTTCGAGGATCAGCGCTACGAGTCGAACGGCGCGTCGGGCTACCGTTTCTCCGTGCCTGACGTACCTAACTTCGGCGTGATCCTCGGGGAGACCATCGCGCACAACGAGCTTCGCAGGAACAGGGCACGGGCGCTGCTCGGCGTCGCAGGCGTGGACTACAGGGGCCGGTATACCGTTGACGGTCTGGTTCGGCGGGACGGCTCGTCGCTGTTCGGACCGGACGAGCGGTGGCACACGTACTATCGTGGCGCGGTCGCCTGGCGTGTGTCGGAGGAGGCCTTCTGGAAGATTCGCGCGATCGACCAGCTCCAGTTGCGCTTTTTGGTGGGCACGGCGGGCGGGCGGCCGAATTTCGCCGCCCAATACGAAACATACCAGCTCGGGGTTAGGGGCTACCGAAGCCTGCCCAACTCGCCGCTCAATCTCGGGAACAGGTCCCTGCGACCCGAACTCACGATCGAGCGCGAAGCGGGCCTCAATCTGGTGCTCTTCGATGATATCGGCGTCGACCTGACCTATGCGTGGAGGACGACGGACGATCAGATCCTCCTTGCCCCGCAACCGGCGTTCAAGACCTTCCGCACCCAATGGGCGAACGCAGGGGAGATCGAAACCGAGTCATACGAGGTATCGCTTCGGTACATGGCCATCGACAACCCGGACATCGGCCTTCACTTCCGCCTGGATTGGGACCGAACGCAGCATGCGGTCTCTCGGCTGGACATCCCTGACTTCACCCAGGAGAGGATGTTCCTTGTGTCCGAGGGTCGTCCGCTCGGGGAAATATGGGGAGAAGCGTGGGCCGCGAGCTGCGCCGACCTCGCGCCAATCGGCGTCAGCGGCCCCGTTTGTACCTCTCACTTCCGGGTGAACGACGACGGGCTCCTCGTCTGGACGGGGGGCGCCGAGTTCACCGATGGGTTCCGCAACAGGCTGTGGGGTACGTCGGGAACCGTGGTCGCGGACGACGGCGAGCAGGAGTATCGCTGGGGTTTCCCCATCAAGGTTCGCGACTATTCGCCGGTGTGTGTGTCCAGGAATCCGACCGACTATTCGGACAAGTGCAACTTGACGGACATCCTGCCGTTGGGGACTACTGCGCCGGACTTCGACGCCTCCTTCGCGGCCAACTTCCGCTACAAGGGATTGAGCGTGTACGGTCTGCTCGACGCCTCGGTCGGTCAATCGATTTACAACAGGACGGCGCAGTGGGCGCTGCGAGAGTTGCGGGGTGAGGATGTGGACCAGACCGGCAAGCCGCTGGAGTTGAACAAACCGGTGGGATACGCGTCCACACTCTATTCCGTGGGCCGTACGAACTCATGGTTCGTCGAGGGCGGAAGCTGGCTGAAGATCCGCGAACTTTCGCTCAGCTACACGCTTGCCGGTACGGTTGTCGAGCGCCTGCTCGGTGGCGTCATCGACCGGGTCACGTTCAACTTGATCGGCCGCAACCTGTTTACGGTGACGGACTACCGTGGATACGACCCCGAGGTCGGCCGCTTGACCGGACCACTCCTCGATCCGGGCCTCAATCGCGTTGACGCCTTCGGCTATCCGAACTTCCGAACGATTACGTTCGCGGCGGAGTTCGTCTTCTAGAGCCTAAGAGCTCGTCCCTCCGCGTCAGTGGCGGACCTCGGTGTCCACCCCCTCCTCACCCTCGGAGCGGGCGATGATCGCGGCGCCGCACGAATCGCTGAACACGTTGACCGCGGTCCGGTACATGTCGAGCGGTCGGTCGATGGCGAGCATCGCGCCCACGATCATGATCGCTTCCGGATTGCTTCCGAGGCCGATCGCGTTGAGCACGATGAAGATCACGACCACGCCCGCCGAGGGCACCGCCGCCGCGCCGATCGAAGCGAGGAGCGCGGTCAGGACGACGATCGCCTGTTGGCCGATGCTGAGGTCGATACCCAGCACCTGCGTGATGAAGAGGGCGCCGGCGCACTCGAAGATCGCCGTGCCGTCCATGTTCACCGTGGCTCCCATCGGGAGCACGAACGAGGAGACCTTGTTCGAGACGCCGACCTTCTCCCGCAGCGTCTTGATCGTGACCGGGAGCGTCGCGCCCGACGAACTCGTCGAGAACGCCGTCAGGAGTGGCTCGCGCATGTTCGCGAAGTGGACCAGCGGCTTGATGCGGCCGACCACGAACAGGAGAAGCGGCAGGGTGATGAAGAGATGGATCGTGAGACCCGACCCGATCGTGACGAAGTACTTCGCCAGCGACGCGAAGCGATCGAATCCGGTCTCTCCCACCATGGCGACGATGAGGGCGAAGACCCCGATCGGGAGGAACTTTATGATCCCCGACGTGAGTGCCATCATCGCCTGGAAGAAGGCGTTGAAGATGTCGGTGACGATGGTGCGGGGCTTCTCCGGCAGCGTTGTGATCGCGGCACCGAAGACGATGCAGAAGAAGATGATCGCCAGCATGTCCCCGGCCGACGCCGCCTCGATGAAGTTGTTGGGCACGATGTCGAGAACGAGTTCGACGGGAGAGTCCGGCGTGTTGATTTCGGGTATCTCGGTCTGCGCCGCCGCGCCCATGTCCGCGTTCCGCCCGGGCCGGATGAGGTTCACCATCAGGAGCCCGGTCATGGCGGCCAGGAAGCTGGACACCACGTAGTACGCCATCGTCTTGCTGAACAGGCGCCCGATCGCCTTCCCCCCGCCGACGGACGCCACCCCCGACACGATCGATGTGAGTACGAGCGGCACGATGATCATGCGGAGCAGCTTCATGAACAGGTCGCCGATCCAGCCGAGCGCTTCGGCCGCCGGGGCCCCGAAGATCGCGCCCGTGGCAGCGCCCAGGCCCATGGCGGCCAGAACCTGCCAGTGAAGTCGCCGGTACCAGGGGAGGGAGGGATCGTATTCCATGGGCGTCTCCGGTACGGCGCCGTCGCGCGCGGCGCATCCACTTGTCTCAGGCGGTCAGACCTCGAAGCAGTCCGTCCGCCGGTCGAGTGTTCCTTTTGTCGGGGGTTGATCGTGGCGTCCCAACGCCGAACCGGCAATGGGGCGGCGGCGGCCCGGCTGCCCTGTGCGGTGCTACGCCTCTTTCTCGGACCCGGCTTGGATGGCTAGTGCCCCGTCCCTACCTTTCACCGGCAGGGGCCAAGGCGTAGCAGCCTTGAATCCTCCGAGACGCTACCCAGCTCAGGAGCGGCGATGCCACGTATCATCCTTGGAGACAACCTGCATGTGCTGTCGGATCTGCCCGACGGCCACGCCGATCTCATCTACATCGACCCGCCGTTCAACACCGGCAAGACCCAGCGCCGCACGCGCATCCAGACCCATCGTGCCGCAAATGGCGATCGGACGGGATTCCAAGGGCGCCGCTACCGAACTACCGTCCTCGGTACGCGGCGCTTCCGCGACCAGTTCGACGACTACATGGGTTTCCTGGAACCTCGGCTCGTCGAAGCTTACCGGATCCTGGCTTCTCACGGATCGCTATACTTTCACGTGGACTACCGAGAGGTACATCATTGTCGACTCTTGCTCGATAGTCTCTTTGGGCCCGAGAACTTCCTGAACGAGATCATATGGGCGTACGACTACGGGGCACGTCCCAAGACCAGATGGCCCGCCAAGCACGACAACATTCTATTCTACGTGAAGGATTTGTCCAACTACATCTTCAACATAGACCAGATCGAGAGAATTCCCTACATGGCACCCGGCTTGGTCGGACCCGATAAGGCCGCACGTGGGAAGTTGCCGACCGACACCTGGTGGCACACGATCGTCCCTACGAATGGCGCCGAGCGAACGGGCTACCCGACCCAGAAACCGTTGGGGATCCTGCGGCGCATTGTCACGGCCTCCTCACGGCCCGGCGACATCGTCCTAGATTTTTTTGCGGGGAGTGGGACGACGGGAGCGGCCGCTCATGAGTTGGGACGAGACTTCATCCTGGTGGACAACAACCCCGAAGCCCTAGAAGTGATGGCAAAACGATTCGAGCAAGTGCCCGGGGTGCACTGGGACGGGGGGTTCGACCCCTCTGGCTTCCAGAACGCTGACGCTCAGCAGCAGTTGTTCGGAGGGGAACGCGACTGATGACCGGTTCGCAGAAGAACACAAGGGACGGAGAGGTCCAGTCACTGATGTCTATGGCTCGTGACCTCGAGAAGGACTATCTAGACCAAGAAGAGAGCGATCCGTGGGCGGGTAGCCCGTTCCAGTGGATCAAGTCACGACCTTCACGGCAGGTGGGGAAGATCGGTGAGCAACTGGTGGCGGAGTGGTGTACAGCGAAAGGATTCGACGTAACTGCGAGCGGCGACTCCGAAGCAGATCGGATCATCGCTGGCAAGCGAGTGGAAATCAAGTTTTCTACGCTATGGAAATCTGGGGTTTTCAAGTTCCAGCAACTGCGTGACCAGAACTATGACTACGCAATTTGTCTTGGCATCTCTCCGTTCGATGCCCAATGCTGGGCTATTTCGAAGACTCTCCTGCACGAACACGTCATCGGAAAAACACCACAGCATGCGGGAGCTAGCAGTCCGTGGTAAAAGTCGGGATGTTCCGCGCCGGCATTGATGGTTAGATTGTGGCCGGGACAGGAGTGGCCAGTCAGTCGGAGGTGGGCGATGGCGATGGGGCGGCGGAGGGGCGGGCGGCAGAAGGCGCTGTTCGTGGCTGCGGCGGGGATCCGGGCTCCGGGGCACCCGTTCTACCGGGCGCTGGACGGGATGCTGGCGGAGGCGGGCTTCGACGGGTTGTGCGAGGAGACGTGCGCGGCGTACTACGCGGAGCGGCTGGGCCGTCCGAGCGTGGCGCCGGGGGTGTACTTCCGGATGCTTGTGGTGGGGTATCTGGAGGGGATCGGATCTGAGCGGGGGATCGCGTGGCGGTGCGCGGAGTCTCTGTCGCTGCGGGAGTTCCTTGGCTACGAGCTGGACGAGAACCCGCCGGACCACTCGACGGTGTCGCGGACGCGGCGGCGCCTGTCGGCGGAGGCGCACGAGGCAGTGTTCGCCCGGGTGCTGGAGCTCCTGGAGGAGAGCGGGCTGTTGAGCGGCAAGACGCTGGGGATCGACTCGACGACGCTGGAGGGGAACGCGGCGATGCGGTCGATCGTGCGGCGGGACACGGGGGAGGGATACCAGCTGTTCCTGGAGGGTCTGGCGGAGGCGTCGGGGATCGAGACGCCGACGAGGGCGGACCTGGCGAAGCTGGACCGGAAGCGGCCGAGGAAGGGGAGCAACGAGGACTGGGAGCACCCGCACGACCCGGACGCGCGGATCACGAAGATGAAGGACGGGCGGACGCGCATGGGCCATAAGCTGGAGCATGCGGTGGACATGAGCTCGGGGGCGGTGTGCGGGCTGACGGTGCAGCCGACGACGGGTGGCGACTGCGCCTCGCTGCCGAAGACGCTGGGGGAGGCGCGCGGGCAGCTGGAGCGGGTGGGGGCGGAGGTTCGGGAGCTGGTGTGCGACAAGGGCTACCACTCGAACGCGACGATGAAGCGCCTGGCGGGGCTCGGAGTGCGGAGCTACGTGAGCGAGCCGAACCGGGGTCGTCGGAGCTGGAAGCGGGACCGGGCCGCGCAGAAGCCCACCTACGCCAACCGGCGCCGGATCCGAGGCGCTCGTGGCAAGCGCCTGCTGAGGGCGCGGGGCGAGAAGCTGGAGCGCGCCTTCGCCCACATGCTCACCACCGGCGGCATGCGCCGGACGCACCTGCGCGGGCACGAGAACATCCGCAAGCGGATGCTGGTGCACGCGACCGGGTTCAACCTCGGGCTCCTGATGCGGCACCGGTACGGCTACGGCACGCCGAGGAGTCTTCAGGGCAGACGTGCGTCCACGCTTCAAACGGGAGGCCTCCGGGTCGCTTTTTCGGCCCTTTTCCGGCCGAAATCGCGCGTTTTCGGCCACCCGGGACCCGTCGAGGCCCGGATATCACTCCGACGACGCCCCGGCCGCGTCGGCGCAACAGTCCGCCGACACTTTGCCGAGGTCATATTCCGTGGCCCGCAGCGCGCTTTTGCCACGGCCTGCTAGTGGAACGGACACCTTTTGGTTGTCCTTCTACCGTGAGGCTCCTCCCAACTGGCTTACCGAATGCGGAGGCCGCCTCGACCAAGTTCACGAGATCATAAAGACGTGGTAGCGAGGGCTGTCGGAGCCTCCCCTTTGGACGCACGCGGATTGGGCTGTTGCCTAGTGGGCTACTCCGGGTCGCGGTGGACGGTGTCGGGGGAGAAGGCCGGCAGGCAGACCGCGACATATTCCGCCCCCTCCGGGCCCGGCGTGGTGGAGGAGATGCAGGCCCCTCTGGGCGCCTATCTCGAGGCCTACAACCGGAACTGTCCCCACCGCGGCCGCGGTATGGAGGGACGGACGCCCTATCAGGTTTTCAGGGCGGTGATCCGGGAGGCCCAGGAATCGGAAGAGGTCAACCAAGAGTGAGGTGAAGACCGCAGCCTGAGGCGCTGACTTCGGCGAGGCCGGGTGTCAGGTGATTGTCGTACTTGCACACACGGGGGAGAACAAGAAAATCCATGAACGTCCAAGCTGTCATCGGCCGGATCTGGTCACTGTTTCCTCTTATCACTTTCGCAGGTATGGTTCCTCTCTGGTTCGGTAACGTAGATTTGTCGGGACCATATTTATACACTTGTGGAACGATCATCGTTCTTTATCGCTGGAACGCTCCTAACCCGAATCATAATTGGAAATTGTCCCACGAGTCTTATCTGGAAGCGTTCTTGCGACTAGGATTAGGTACGCTCTTCATCGCGGTGACGGGATACAAGATCATCACTATGGTGTTCTGGTTGATGGATCACGGCATGGCCGTTTTCCAAGTTCTCAGTTCCAACAAGTGGTGGTGGGTCGAAGGCGGAATAGAGTGCTTCCTGGGAGTGCTTCTCGTGCTTCCAGAACGAGGGCCACGTGTCGTCGCGAATCTGGCAGGAGCCATCTTGAACATCCGCCAGCTTCCTGACACCATCCTGAGTTTTGTTTCCGAAGGCAAGCTCGATGCCGTTCTGGTTCCTAACGCGACAAGCGACGAAGAGCAGGTATCGTCGGATGACAAACACAACGGAGAGCAGGCACCGTCCACTTCATGACCTTCGCTCTCAAGGACTTCTTCCGAGTCCGACGCAGGCACCTATCGCGCAGACGCCGAGGAAAACTACACTCACCCCAAAAGTAGAGAGCATTCGCCGCCGAGCTGACCGCCATAAAAGCAGGTATCAGCGTGTTCTACTCGTCAAAACAAGTCCTTTTTTTGGGGGGTTGCTAGGCGTCCCGGTGGACGGTGTCGGGGGAAAAGGCGGGGAGGCAGACGGCGACGTACTCGGCCCCTTCCGCGCCCGGGGTGCTGTAACGGACCCATTCGCCGGGGTGCGTAACGACCGCCTGGCCGGCCTCTACGTTGAGGACGCCGCCCTCGTGCTCGACGCGCAGGGCCCCCCGCAACACCACGGTGATCTCCTCGAACTCGGGGCGCTGACCCGGCTCGACCCAGCCGGACGGCGACACCATTCGCGCCACGCTGACGCGGTCGTGCGCCGTCCGGACGCGGCCGGCGTACTCCTCGATGCGCTTGGGCTTGTTCCCGACCGCCTCGACGACGGCCGGGGCTTCGATCAACGTGGGCATGTCCCGGACCGGGCCGGGCCTCCTCCCCGCTCTCCCTACATCCCTGCGCCCGCGAGGGACCGGACCGCGTCGGCCAGCATGCGGACCTTCGCGGCGTCGCCCGACCCGCCCGCGTCGCCGCCCACCGCGTCGGCCAGAGACCGCAGCGCACCGGCTCGTGCGGAGCCTGTCATCCCCTCGGCTCCGGCCAGTTCGTCCCGGATCGCGCCGATCCTGGCGTTGGAGAGACCCCCGTGCCGCTCCAGTTGGTCCAGGTAGGCCCCCGCCAGCGCGAACGTCGCGGGCCACTCGAAGATGGGCTGGCCCTGGGAGTTGAGATGCGTGAGCTGGACGGAGTTGGCCGCGTCGATCTCGTTCTGCGTCATCACCTCGCTCGGGGTCAACTCGAAGATGTCGAGGCCGCGCGCGATCTCGGAATTGACGATGACGCCGTTGTACCAGTAGACGGACCAGCTGCCGCCCATCGTCATCTGGCTGCCGTCCACCGGACCGCGGTCGAAGTAGGCGATCTCGACCGGGTTCGTCGGATCGGTCCAGTCGATGAGCGAGATCCCGCCCTGATACCAGCCCTGGATCATGATGTCGCGACCGGGAATCGGGATCAGCGATCCGTTGTGCGCCACGCAGTTCTCTTCGGGCGTCTGCGGGGCGGGCAGCTTGAAGTAGCTCTGGAAGTCCATCTCGGTGCCCTCGATGGTGAAGATCGCGTTGGCGCCCCACTCCATCGGGTCCGAGGCACGGCACTTCGGCGAGCCACCGCCACCCCATTCATCCGTGAACAGGATGGCGCTGCCATCGTTGTTGAAGGTGGCGGAGTGCCAGTAGGAGAAGTTGGAGTCGGCCACGGCGGCGAGCCGTCGCGGATTCTCCGGATCGCTGATGTCGATGAGCAGGCCGTACCCCTCGCACGCCCCGCCGGCGAGACCGATGGCCGGATAGACGGTGATGTCGTGGCACTGCGTCGGACCCGCGTTAGGATCGATGCCCCCCATCTGCTCGGCGATCATCTCGTTCACGAATTCGGTCAGCGCCGCGGTGTCCTGGGCCATCGGCGGACCTTCTCCTCCCCGCAGCGTCACCATTGAGTCCAGCATCATGGTGGCGAACTGCGGCGGAAGCGCCATCTGCTGACCCATGACCTCGACGAAGAAGGCGCCCTGCGCGCGGGCTTCCTCCATCTCCGCGCGTTCCTCGGCGGTCGGTCCGTGGCGGGGCGGCGCGACCAGATCCTCGAAGATACGGGGAGAACTGACGACTGCTGCACTCGCGGGATCCGCGAGCGGTACCCGGATGACCTCGATGCGGAAGAGCGCCGAGTTCGGGTCCTCGTCCGGCGGGGCTCCGGAGCAGCCGGCCAGTTCGTCGGCCGGCCGCACCGGGGCGGAACCCGACACGTAGATGTAGACGTTCTCGTCATCCCCGGGGTGCTCCAGCACCGTGTGTGTGTGGGAACCGCGGCACGTCTGGACGTTGGCGACGTACTCCGGGGCTGTGATGTCGGAGATGTCGAAGATGCGGATCCCCCGCAGCCGGTCGTGGCTCACCTCCTCCTGGATTCCCCCGTCACCGCAGTCCAGCCTTCCGCCGAAGCCTTCTCCGGATACGAACAGCAGGTGCTCGTACACGGAGACGTCGCTCTGGGAGGCGGGACACACATACGTGATCACGGACTCGGGATTGGCCGGATCGGAGATGTCCCAGATCTGGATGCCGTCGTAGTTGCCCTGAATCGCGTATGGGCCGGTGAAGGCGAGGTCGGAGTTCGTCTTTCCGACGAACGGCTCCGTCGGAGGGGTGGCCGACACGAGCCTGAGATTCCAGGCCGCTTCACCCGCATCGAAGAGGCCGGGCGCGAGGCCGACTCTCGGATCGGGCGTGGGCGGATTGACCTGAAGCCCCGCGGGCGCGGCAACCGGGCCGGCGGGAGCGGTGGCCATCCCGGTCGACGTCGACTGGTACGCACAGCCGGCAAACCCTCCTACCGCGATCGCGCCGGCTAGCAGCCTCGCGAGACGCGCGGAGAATCGAGTGTAATTGCGTTCCTTCGTTACAGCGGACATGTCGAGTCCTTCGATTGGAGTGAACTGCACGAATCAGCCGCCCGGCTCCGGCGCGGCAAGCGCCTCGAGCATCAATTCCATGCGGGCGATTTCCGTGGCCTGATCGACGTGGATGTCGGAGGCCAGCTTGAAGACGAAGTCATCCTGCGCGGCGCCGTCCGTGGCGAATAACTCCCGCACCATCGTGACGGCGCCGTTGTGGTGCTGGATCATGTATTCGAGGAAGAACCGGTCGAAGTCGGCGCCGCGGGCAGACTCGAGTTCCGCGAGCTGTTCCGGGGTGAGCATCCCGGGCATGTGCATGGGCTCCCGGGGCACCGGAAGTCCGCGGTCGGACAGCCAGCGGCTCATGATGGCGATCTCATCGGTCTGCGCGTTGATGATTCGGGCACACAGGGTCTGGATCGAGGGGCTGGCCCCGTTGGCCGGCGCGAAACCGGCCATGACCAGCGCCTGCGCATGATGCGGGATCATGTGCGTCATGAAGCGGATATCGGCCTCGTGCGCGCCTTGTAGGCCAGCTTCCGCGCGGGCTCGGTAGAGAGCTTCCAGTTCGGCGGCGCGCGCCGCGTCCGGTCTGACGGCGTCGTCGGATGGGCCGCGGCCCGTGCTCGCGCACGCCTGGGCGGACGCGAGCAGTCCGAGGATGAGGATGAGAAGCCTGGGCTGGGTCCTCATGCTTCGTGTGGTTTCTTCCGTTGCGGGGGTGTCGCGACTCCGTAATGTCGGATCAGCATACCGGGAGGACCGTACCGAATTCAATTGCGGACGGTTTCAGGGGGGGAGCGGCCCCTCGCCGGCGTCGGCGGGAGGCCGGGTGGAGCGCGGGTGCGGCCGTCGGCGCTACCGGTAGCGGTAGAGCCGGACTTCCTCCTCCTCCAGGGCGTCGCGCTGGAGCACGACGAAGCGGTTGGCAGCGACGGCCAGCACACTCGCGTCGGCGGGGAGATTCAGCCGTCCCCGCGGCTGTCCGTCGGGTCCGATGACGAGCCAGTCTCTCGTCTCCTCGGCCGGGCGCGTCGCGAGCCCGATCCAGACAAGCTCTTCCGGACCCAGTACCGCGGAGTGGAAGGCCGGGTGCGTCTCCCTGAAGGGGGCGTTCTCGACCATCTGCGCATACCAGTCAGGTGCGTCCGGACCGCGCCGGGCGAGTCGTGCCGCCCTCAATGTCTCGATCTCGTCCGCCGTGACTGGCCAGCCACCGGCCGAGCCGCCAATGCGACGCGTGAGCCCCCCCGCGGCGGTATGGATGGACAATTCGAAGAGGTCCGTATCGCCGAGTATGGCTCGATCCCGGAACCCGCCGGCGACGATGTCCCGCCCGAACCCCGGCTCTCTGCGGGTCACGCCTCCGCCGGGAATCTCCCCATAGCTCCATTCCGTCGCAGGGAGCATGGCGAGCGTGTCGGGTTCGGTCCCGGGATCCGCGAACGCGAGCAGCGGCGTGGTATCGCGCTTGGTTCCCTCGGGCATGAAGAATCGCTGCTCGCCCAGGATCGCCAGCATGCTCCCATCGGCGGCTATCGCGAGCGGCCTCAGATCGACGATGGCGCTCTGCGCGGAGAGGGGCCACGAGTCGAGGAACTCACCGCTCCCGGAGAACTCGGTGAGGCGCGCCAACCGCGCGTCATAGGCCACGAACCCCTCGGGAGTCCCAATCAGGGTGGTGATTTCGCTGAACTCGCCCGGGCCCTCGCCCTGCCCGCCGACCCTGGCTGCGAGCGAACCGTCGCCGGAGAAGAGCAGGACGTCGCTCGCGCCCGTATTCGCCAGCGCCACGCCGCCATCGCCGAGGAGGATCGCATCCCCGACGTAGAACAGCTCGATGCCGCGCTCCTTCGTGGAGAACACCAGGTCCACCGCCAGGTCGGCGGCGGAGAGTTCCTCCACGTTGCCGAGAGAGATGTTCATGACGCCCGCCGAGTCGGAGACCAGGACGGCACTCCGGCCCGCATCGTCCGGCCGGTCCGCCGCGGAGCGAGGATCGGCGCACGCGACGAGGGCGCACAGGAATCCGACGGAAAGAATGCCGCGGCAACCGTTCATCGTGACCGTCCCCGGTTGAGTCCCCTGCGATGGCGACCGGTGTCCGCAGACGGCGGTGCCACCCTGTAGAGGCGTGATCCCGGCCGTTGGTTGTCTCCGGCCGCCGCCAGTCGGACGCAGGCACGTTCAGTGCGCGCCGCAGGGCCGCGCTCCCGCCCACGACGGGCAGTTCGATGCGGGTGTCGCCCAGATCGACGCTCAGGGTCGTGCCGGGGTCGGGGTGGAGTGTGAACTCCCGGTCGCTGGATAAGATCATGAGGCCAATCCGGGCCCCGGCGGGGTTCGCGGACCGGCTGGAGGTCATGAATTCCGGTCGGCTGCAGCCGCCGCTCACGGTGGAGAAGCTGCGCGTGGCGTACCCGTCGCTACCCGGCAACCCACTGCTCGCGGAGTCCATGTACCTGCTCCGGTACATCGAGCGAATGGGAACCGGTACGGTGGACATGATCCGGCGCTGCGTGGACGCGGGATTGGCGGAGCCGGAGTTCGACGCCAACGGCGGCTTCGTGACGAGAATCGAGCGGGGCGGGGCAGGACCTGACGGCGCGCCGTTGTCGGGTAGTACCCAAGAAACTACCCAGGAACGAATTCTCGCTCTGCTGCGTGAGGACCCCGGGCTAACTCGCAGGGCCTTGGCGACCCGCATCGGAATCACCGCCGACGGTGTCAAGTACCACCTCGACAAGCTCAGAAATGCCGGTCGCATCCGCCATGTGGGCGCGACCAAGAAGGGACACTGGGAAATCCTGAATGATGGCTAACGCTTAGTAGGGGGCTTCTTCAACGGATCGGACCCACCAGTCCGATGCGTCCGAGGGCACGCGGGCAAGCCGTGCGGCCTTCGATGTCTCGATTTCGTCCGCTGACACCGGCCAGCCGCCGCCCGAGCCCTGGATCCGTCGTGTCAGATGTCCGGAGGCGGTGTAGATGGGCCGGCCTGGCGGGCGCTCAGGACGCAGGCACGCTCAGTGCGCGGCGAAGCGCCGCGCTCCCCCCTACGACGGGCAGTTCGATGCGGGTGTCGCCCAGGTCGACGGTCAGGGTTGTGCCGGGGTCGGGGTGGAGCGTGAACTCCCGGTCGCTGGAGAAGATCATGAGGCCGATGCGGGCCCCGGCGGGGATGACCTGATCGTCGGGCTGCAGATCGAACTCCAGTTCAACGAAGTCCCCCGGCGCGAGCGGCGTGCCGCTGCGAGGCGAGGCGATCTCCTCGGCGCCCGCGTTGGCCGGGTCGGCCCAACCTCGGGTGATGACGTTGTCGTTGAGGTCGTCGCTCTCGGTCCAGGGCAGGGACACGAGCCAGACGGACAGATTCGCCGCCGTCGCGTCCGCCGACACCCGCACGCGGACGGTGGCCACGCCCGAAACATGGACGTCCTCCTGCAGTTCGGAGGTCGCGTAGAGCAGGCGGTGGTTCGACCATTCGGCCGCGGCGAGCTGGCCGCCGGTGAACGAAAAGTTGTCGAAGATCGTTCCGCTTGCCGGGTCCGCGCCGCGGTCATCGGCTGGACCTTCGAGCGAGAGGACACCCGTCCAGCGCCCGTCGCCGGCCGGATGGAGCGCCACGGCCTCGGCTTCAGGGTGGGGATAGCTCGGATAGGACGTGGGCTGCTGGGGATCGTCCCCCTCTCGGACGATCCATGCCCCCGGGTCGTCTTCCACGCCGTTCTCGACGCCGGCCACGTAGCGGGTGAACCACCGGTTCACGACTTCCGGCGGCGGCGGGCCGCCGTGCCCCCCCTGGTGGTAGAAGATCTGCAGCGGCACGCCCCGCTCCCGCAGCGCCATGGAGATGCGGTAGCTGTGCTCGGGCATGACGTTCCAGTCGTTGAAGCCGTGACTCATCAGGGTGGCTGCGCGCACGCCGTCGATGTGGTTCAGGTAGTCCCGGCTCGCCCAGAAATCGCTGTAGTCTCCGGTCGTGCGGTCCAGGTTCGCGGTCATCTCGTCGCGCACGTTCGTCAGGCAGTAGTCGCGCACCTCCGGGAAGCCGCTGAAGATGAAGTCGAACAGGACATCGATGTCCTCGCCCGGATATCCGCCCGGCGACCTCACGAGCCCGTTGGAGCGGTAGTAGTGGTAGTAGGACGTGTTGGGGGCGATGGGAACGATCGCCTCGAGACCCTCCACGCCGGTGGTCGCGGCGGCCAAGGGGAGCGTGCCGTTGTAGGAGGTGCCCGTCATTCCGACCCGTCCGGTCGCCCAGTCGGCTCGCACCTCTTCGTCCCCGTCCACGCTCGTGAAGCCGCGCGCCCGTCCGTTGAGCCAGTCGATCACGGCCTTGGGCGCCAGCGACTCGTTCGCGCCGCCGACCGTCGGACACCCCTGCGACTGGCCCGTCCCGGGCGACTGTGAGTGAACCACGGCGAACCCCCTCGGCACCCAGGTCGCCACATGGGAACGGGAAATCCTCGGCTGGCTGGGGACGTGAGCAATCGTGGGCGGGAAGGGATCGCGCGCCGGAGGTTCGCCGCCCACCTCCTGGCGAATGTCCCAGAAGTGCGCCAGATCGACTCCGGCCACGCCCGAGTAGTAGGGGCTGGTCTCATAGATCACCGGCACCTGCAGCCCCTCGTCATCGGTCTGCGCCGGGCGCGTCACATCCACGTGCACGCGGTCCGGCCGACCGTCACCGTCGGAGTCGAACTCCGTCTCCACCCACAGGTCATGGTGGATCCAGGTGGACGAGTCGGCGAAGGCGGGGACGATCTGCGCCTGTCCGTCCTCGATGACGAGTCCCGTCTGACCGGCGGCTGCCACTGGAAGCGGGGAGAGCGCGAGTAGAGCCGCTGCGGGCGCGGCGAAGCGCGACGACGTCATGACCCTTGGGTTGCCGGCGGCTCGGGGAACGGAGATTGGTCCACGCCTCCTCTACACCGCCGCGCGCCGGGGCGTGACTTGCTCGGCGATCTCACGACCCGCCTCGATCTCCGCTCGGCGAAGCTCCCAGGTCTTCTGCAGATTCAACCAGAACTGCGGTGTCGTCCCGAAGTACCGGGCCCGCCGGAGTGCCGTGTCCGCGCTCACGCCCCGCTGGCCATTCAGGATCATCGTCACCCGGTTGACGGGCACGCCGAGCGCTCTCGACAGAGCGTTCGCTGACAGCCCGAGCTCGTCGAGTTCCTGGCGCAGGATTTCGCCGGGATGCACCGGTCTCATGCCGTTCTTCACCTTCATCTGATACGCCCTTGGTGATACTCGGCGATCGTACGGCCTGTTACGGATTCGGTATAGGGTTGTCGCCGTCTGACCGCAAGCCACGAACTCGGTCAGCGCCGCAGGGGGCGGCCGGCGAGTTCGCCGGTCACTTCCTCGTCGCGGATCGCGAAGCGGCCGTTCACGAGCACGTGGACGACCCCCTCGGAGAATTGGTGCGGATCGTCGTACGTGGCGTGGTCCGTGTACCGCTCCGGGTCGATTACCGCGATGTCGGCAACCAGCCCCTCGCGGATGTAGCCGCGGTCTTCCAGCCGCAGGAAGTCCGCGGCGAGTCCCGACATGCCGCGGATGGCGAAGGGAAGCCCGATCGCCCCGTCCCGGTTGACGAAATCATTGATCTTCTTGGGGAATGTGGCGTAGACCCTCGGGTGGACGATCTCCGCGCCCGGCGTCGGCGTCACGCCGTCCGTGCACGTCATCATCCACGGCATTGTGGCGAGGTAGCGCGTGTTCTCCACGTCGTAGAGATCCCGGTTCATCACCCACGGGTTCGACTCGGACATGATCTCGCGCACCGCCTCGGGGACGGTCAGTCCGCGGTCCGCCGCCACGTCGGCCAGCGTCTTGCCGTTGAACTCGGGCCTCGCGTCGGCGAACACGATCTTCCCGGGCCCGCCGCGGATCTCGAGCATCTCCATCGTCTGCACGTCGAGGAGCCGGGCCGTGTCCGGGTGCGCGAAGCGGCGCACCATCTGCTCCGGGCCGCCGGCCTGCGCCCAGCGCGGGATCGTGTAGGCGCGCAGGCTCGACATCGTGGACGTGTGGACGTGCTGCGCCGCCGCCACCTCGAGGCCTTCCGCCCGCGCCGAGTCGATGATCGCCGCGCCCTCCGCGGCCCGTCCGTAGAGGTGGGCGCCCTGCGCGTTGAAGTGGCTGAAGATGGTCCTGAGTCCGGACTCCGCCCCGATGTGGATCGCTTCCCGGATCGAGTTGTGGTAACCGACCCCCTGGTAGGAGGCGCCGAGATCGCGGTCGTGCGTGTCGTAGATGGGGGCGTGCTCGCCGCCGATCGGATATTCCGCCGCGACCCGGCCCAGTTCGATGACCTCGTCGGCCTCCGCGTAGTAGCCGGGGGTGTAGAACAACCCGGAGGAGAGCCCGAACGCGCCATCCTCCATCCCCTTCCGGACGACCGCCTTCATCTGATCGAGTTCGTCCGCGGTGGGGGCGCGGTCGTCCATGCCCATGACGGCCTCTCGGACGGAGCCGTGGCCAATGTAGGAGACGATGTTCTTGCCGACCCCGAGGTCCTCCAGCTCGGCGTACAGCGCGGCGAGGTCCGTCGTGCTGGCCCCATCGACGCCGATGACGCCGGTCGTGATCCCCTGAGTCAGGAACTCGACTGCGGGCAGCCCGTACGCCTCATTCACGTTGATGTGGCTGTGCATGTCGATGAAGCCGGGCGTGAGCAGGAGGCCGTCTAGCGCAATCGTGTCTCGTGGGGCGACCTCCGCGGCCGAGGCGTCGCCCACGAAGGTGATGCGCTCGCCTTCCACTGCCACGTCGGCCACGAAGGAGGCCTCGCCGGACCCGTCCAGGATCGTCGCCCCGGTGAACAGCACGCTGGTCGGCGTCATCTCCGCTTCCGCTTCCGGAGCGTCGCCCGGCCCGCAGGCCATGGTCACGCCGGCGAGCACAAGGCACGTCGTCACAAGCCGCGCGGGCGTCCAGCGGACACCCCACGCGGGGAGCGCGAGGATCCGCCGTCGCAGCGGGGTCGCGGCCGGCGTACTGTCAACGCGTTCGAAGTTCATCGGTTCTCCCTTTCGACCTTTCGACCGAGGCTGCCCCATGCCGGTACGTCCACACGGGCGGGCGCTGGATGCGCTCCGACCGACGACCCTGGAGACGGGAACGGCCCCCTTCGCCGAGGGATCGTGCACGATCACGATGGGGATGACGCGCGTGCTTTGCACGGCCTCGGTGGACGAGGGCGTCCCGCCGTGGCGCGAGGGGCGGGGCGGCTGGGTCACGGGAGAGTACGCCATGCTGCCCCGGGCCACGGCCGAGCGGACTCGACGCGAACGGCGCGGCCCCCGCGGCCGGACTCAGGAGATCCAGCGCCTCATCGGCCGATCGCTCCGGGCTGCGGTCGACCTCGCGGCGCTCGGCGAGCGGACGGTGACGGTGGACTGCGACGTCCTCGTCGCCGACGGCGGCACCCGCACGGCCTCCATCACGGGGGCGTGCGTAGCCCTGGAGATGGCGTTCCAGCGGCTGGTATCGGAGGGTACGCTGGAAGCCAGCCCGCTCCGGCAGTGGGTCGCCGCCACCAGCGCCGGGATGGTGGACGGCGAGGCGAGACTGGATCTGGAATATGTGGAGGACGCGGCGGCCGACGTTGATTTCAACTTCGTACACCTCGAGGACGGACGGTTGGTCGAGGTGCAGGGGACGGCGGAGGGGGCGCCCTTCACCCGCGAAGAACTCGACGAACTCCTTCACCTCGGGGCCGCAGGCGCCGAGGCACTGATTCGAATGCAGGAGGTGGCCATCGGTCATCTCCGATGACGGCCTCCCCCAAGTCCTCGGCGGTTCCGCTCGCCCCCGTGCCGGGCCACAGCCCTGGAAGCGCGACATGAGCCGCGAAGAACTGTTGAAGGTCGTGCGAGAACTATATGACGAGTTCTTCTGCGACTTGGGAATCAATCCCAAGACCGGTGAAGTCCCCGTGGGCCGCCTTGTGTGTGATCGGAGATTTGCGTGCTACCCCTACGTGGGGTCCCGATACGGGCAAGACGACGAGAAGCGGCTTCTCGTGGTGGGCCTGGACATCGGCGCCGACAAGAAGAAGGACGCCGCCCCGGACTGCCACGAGGGGTGCGGGACCGGGCGGGTGATTGAGTGTTTCGAATGCAGGCGATCGTCGATCGAAGACAGGAGGCTACGGCACCACAACCCGCACATCGCGGGAACGTACTTCACGGCCATGCGGTATCCGCATCCAATGAAGGAATGGGAGAACTGCAAGGGACTCGAGAAGCCTTGTCAGCAGATCCTCAAGGAGGAAGAGGAGGGGGACGGACTCCCCAACACCAACCCCCTGTCCCGTATTGCTTTGACGAACTCCTACAAGTGGGTCACGACCGATGGCAAGGACATGTCAACGACCCTGAATCGCACGAATTTCTGCCGGGAGCGCGAGGAACGGTTGCTCGCTGATGAAGTGCGCTGCCTCAAGCCGGATGTTGTCGTGTTCCAAGGTGCCGACTTCCAGAAACCGCAGTTCGAGTGGCTGCGAAGCTCGGTCCACGAGGCCGGGGCCGAGTGGCACATCCCTTATCACCCCTCTCGGCACCCAAGCGAATCCGCACCTTGGCACAGGTGGCCGTGTGAGGTGGTGCGCCCCTTAGAAAGCAGCCTCACGGCTACATAGGAGGGAGAACCGTGCCTTGCATCGTGGACTCTGAACACGACTCTCTCGACCGAAGCATGGCCGATCGAGCATTCTGGGCCGTTACGGACGACTGGGTAAGGCGCTCCCGGCGTGCCCTCCGTGATCAGCAGCATTTCGAAGCGCTCATTTATTCGTGGATCTCGTTCAACGCCTGGGTTGGGCGTGTCGTCGTAGATCGTGACAAGTGCAACCGAGACAGGTTTTTGGTAGCTTCTGCGGCCATGGATGAGTCGCTTGTGGCGAGGTTCTGTCGCCTTCTACGGACCAACGAGAGAACTGCGAAAGCCGCCCGCCGGTTCCGCTGTCTCTGGCCCGTGTTCAAGGCTCGTTCCCTCAGCGATCATGAACTCGATTCTTGGCGGGGCCTCGGGTACGAACCACGAACTGCGTTCCGGACCCAGTGCTTTGATCGAGGACTCCGAAAAAGCGACTGGGCGCCAAGCTGCTTCCGACATCATCAGCCCAAGGGTACGCGTCCGGACAACCCTGAACACGTCCCGTTGGATTGGGCGCACACCCTGCATGCCATCTACATGGTCCGTTGTAGTCTCTTCCACGGCGGGAAGTCGTTTCGCTACGGCGGAGATGCAGAGTTCGTAAAGCTCGCGGCCGTGCTCCTTCGCGCCGTATGGCTCGATGGTGAACGCCCGCGTGAACGGAATGCGCGGCCGTCACGCTGATCCCCTTGCGCCCGCCGCCTACCCGCCGGCGCCGGAGCACGGCGTCCACGATACGGATGCAACAGACCAACGATTCCCCTGAGCCGGTACCGGTCGTAAGCGCGTAGCTCTCGTCCCGCTTGGCGATTTACGATCACGTCGCCCTGGGACCGGTGGAGGCGGAGCGGAATTCCGAACGTGTCGGCCCGGCTCCTCAACCTGAAGATCCTCGCGCATTCAGCAACGAAGCGTGCCGTCGGAAGCGAGGTCGTCGATGTAACCGCGCTGCTCGGATGAGGCGGTCGAGGAGGGGGTATTCGCGGTCGAGGTAGAGGTTGCCCTCCGTCACGATGCGGCTCTGGTCGCCTCGCCGCAGGCCGCCGCCGGAGTTCTCACCGTAGCCCGAGTAGAGGGCATCCACCACGTCCATTCCGCTCACGACCTCGCCGAACGGGGCAAATCCCGTCGAGTCGAGGCGCACGTTGTCCACGAGGTTAATATACACCTGGGTCGCTCGGGTTCCGGGCTCGGTGAAGGCGAAGGCGATCCGGCCACGGGTGTTGGAGGCGACGACGGGGTCGTCGGGGATGTAGGCGTTCATCCACTCGGCGGTGAGCGCGGGGTCACCAGCGAGCCCCCACTGGACGATGAAACCCGGGACAACGCGGTGGAAGCGGGCGTCGTCGTAGTAGCCGGACTCGACGAGGGTGAGGAAGCGCTTGGCCCCCAGCGGCGCCCACTCACGGTGGACGGCGATCACGAACTCGCCCTGGCTCGTCTCGATGGCCACTTCCACCGGTCCGACGGCGGGCGTCGTCGGGGCGCCACCCACCTGCGGGACGGTCTCGACGCGCTCACATCCTGCGAGGATGAGAGTTGCCGTGAGCAGACTCGTAACGCGCGGATCGACCTTCACTTCAGGAACTGCTCGAAGAAGTCGAGCATGTCGAGGAGCATCTGGCGGCGGTTCGCCTTTCCGGACACGTAGTAGTTCTCGTTCGGGTAGGTCTTGTATTGGAACGGTTTGTAGTAGTTCTCCAGCGCCCGCGCGAAGATCTCGGACTGGTCGGAGCCCGGATAGCGGCCGACGCCGTGAACGAGGAGGATCGGCGTCGAGACGTCGGCGACGTGCGAGATCGAGGAACTGTGGCTCCACACGTCCTCGCTCGTCTCGAACGGCCCGAGCTCGTGGTCGAGCAGCTTGATGTGCCGGAGCTCGTTCTCGCCGTGGTAGAAGTGGACCCAGTCCGTGTATCCCGACCCCGGGATCGCCGCCCGGAAGGCGTCCGGCGCGAAGGCCACGGCGTACATGCTCATCACGCCGCCGTAGCTCGTCCCCGTGATCCCGATCCGCTCCGGGTCGACCTCGGGGAGCGCCCGCAGGTAGTCGGCGCCCGCGACCACATCCTCCAGGTCGCAGTGTCCCCAGCAGCCGTTGTTCGCGTCGGCGAAGTCCTTCCCGTAGCCCGAACTCCCGCGGATGTTGGGCAGGAGCACGACGTACCCCCGCTGGACGAAGAACTGCACGTGCTGCTGGAAGGTGTCGTGGAACTGCGAGGTCGGACCCCCGTGGATCCACATCACGCCGGGCAGACCGTCGCCGGCCGCGGCCCCCGGCGGCCGATAGACGTAGGCCGGGATCGAGTACCCGTCCGTGCTCTCGTAGCGGATCTTCTCCGGCATGACGAGCCGGCCGCCGAAGTTGCCGGCGGGCATGGAAGAGGTGAGTTGCCGGCTGCTCCCGTCCTCCAGCGAGACGACGTAGAGGTCGCGCGGCCGCGTCAGGTCCTCCTGCAGGTACGCGATCGCGCCTCCGTCGGGCGACCACGAGGGGCTCGACGCGACGCCGTCCTCCGGTGACACGAGCACCCTCGGCTCGCCGCCGTCCGCCGATACGACGCGCAGGTCGTGGTGCCCGTTGTGGTTCTCGGTGTAGGCGATCCAGCGTCCGTCCGGAGACCACACCGCGGCGCTCTGGTCGGCGTCGGCCGGGGCGATGGGGCGGGGCTCTCCGCCGTCTCCGTTTTCCCCTCGGGGGGCGAGCCAGTAGTTGATCCAGCCGCTCCGGTGCGAGCGGAAGAGGATCGAGCCCCCGTCGGGAGACACGCTCGGATAGCCGAACGTCGCGCCCGCCCCGTAGTCGAAGAAGTCGCGGTCCTCGATCACCGTGCGCGGGTTCCCGCCCGCGGCGTCGACCTCGATCACGTCGTGGTCCTCCCACGCATCGTCGAGGCGGACGTAAAGGATGTGGCGGGAGTCGGGCGTCCAGGACGGGAAGACCTCGTAGCGCTTGTCCTCCGTGAGGCGGTCCACCTGCCGGGTCGCGACGTCCACCTTCCAGATGTCGTAGTTCCCGTAGCGGTCGCCGGCGAAAACGATCGAGCGCTCGTCGGGAGACCAACTCATCGAGTTGATCCGCGCCCCGAGGTCGGTGAGTTGGACGTCGGCCCCGTCGCGGGTGGACCAGATCCAGATCTCGGGGGCGCCGCTCTTGTCGGACACGTAGGAGATCCACGTCCCGGAAGGCGACCAGCCCGGCATCTGGGAGGTGAGGAAGTGGCCCGAGCCGCCCATGTCCGCCGGCACCCGGGTAGGGAACCCGCCTTCGGGGGGCAGGGTCGCGAGCCCGCCCGTGAGCCCCGACTCGAACAGGATCGCCGAGCCATCGGGCGACCAGGAGGGCGCACCTCCGACGACGGACTCGATGGAAAGGAGTTGGTCGATCGAGAGGGCGCCGCCATCGCCGCCGTTCTGCCCGTGAAGCTCGCTCCCGCCGCCGGCCGCGGCGCTCAGAGCGAGGAGGAGGCCGGTGATCGCCGTCGTACCAAGGTCGCGAGCCATGGGTCTTCCTTTCGTCGCGTCAGTGCCCCTCGGAGGTCGCGGTGCGTCGCAGCGGGTCGCCCTGGAAGCGCCACACCGACTCGAAGTCCTTCGGCGGCGCCTCCCCCAGCAGGCGGGCGCGCACCATCTCGATCGGCATGCGGCCGCCCCGGAGGATCGCGTCGTGGAAGGCGCGGTTCGTCATCTCCCCCGACTGCACCAGTTGCTCGTGCAGGGCCCGGATCTGGAGGCCGCCGATCATGTAGGCGACCTGGTAGAGCGGCGAGTAGGAGCCGTTGAAGCTGCGTCGCACCTCCGCCTCGGCGTTGGCGCGTTCGTGCCCCACCCGCTCGACGAGGAAGTCGATCGCCTCCCGCGGGGTCATGCGCTCGAGGTGGAAGGAGAGGGAGAAGATGATCCGGGCCGTGCGGTGCATGCGCCAGAACAGCATCCCGATCCGGTCCTCGGGCGTCGACGGGAAGTCGAGATCCCAGAGGAGCATCTCCCAGTAGAGCGCCCAGCCCTCGCCCCAGAACGGCGTCGAGAACGCCCGCCGGTGCGAATTGAAGCGGGAGGTCATGAACCCCTGCAGGTGGTGCCCGGGAATCAGCTCGTGGTGCACGGTCGCGCGGGAGAAATGCTCGTTGTTCCCCCGCATGCTCATGAGCTTGTACTCGTGCTCCATCCCGTCCGTGGGGAAGGAGACCTGGATCACTTCCCCGCCGAGGAAGAACGGAGACACCTTCTGGCGCTCCGGCGACATCATCTCGATGCGCCAGATCTCGTCGGCGAGCGGGGGGACGGTGACGAGGTCGCGTTCGGTGACGAAGGCCAGCGCCTCGTCGGCGAGTTCCCGGATCATCTGCGGCTGGGCGCCGGGGTCGCGGTGCAGCGTCTTCACGTACTCGAGCGCCGCCCGCCAGTCGTCACCGTAGCCGAGTTCGCGCGAGGCTTCGATCATGCGCTCCTCGCACCAGGCGTATTCCCGCTCGGCGATCGCGATCAGTTCCTCGGGCGTGTACGGGATCATCTCGTGACGAAGGTCCGAGGCGAGCCCCTCGGCGCCGATCGGATCGCCCACGATCGGTTCGTCCTCGCCCTCGCGGTATCCGATGACCGTCTCGCGCAGGAAGGTCGCGTAGCCATCGAGCGCGGCCTTGGCACGGGCGTACGGGTCCTCGTTCCACCACGTGAAGACGGGGTCGTAGCCGGCGTAGTGCTCGTACCAGTCCTCGAGCAGGCGCGTGTGCCGGGCGAGCGTCGACACGGCCCGGAGCGCGACGATGCGGGAAACGTCCGCCTCGCTCTCCAGCCGCGCCTCGACGGTCTCGCGCGTGGCCGCGACTTCCGCCGGAAGGGCCGCGAGCCGGGCCGCCGACGCCTCGGATTCCACCGGCTCCCGCCGACGCCGACGTTCCTCGAGTTCGACGATCAGCGATGTGAAGGGGATGAACCCGTTCATCTCCGCGGCGAGGCGGGCCTCGCGCTCGATGAGATCCAGTTGATACGTGAGGTCATTGATGAGGAGGACGTAGTCGACGCGTCCTTCGAGGCTCAGTGTCTCGAAGTCGAGCGCGTCGATCCGTCGCCGCCAGTCGGAGAAGAAGTCGTGAAAGCGGCGGTTGCGCTCCGGGGAATAGGGGACACTCCACCGGCGCCCGAGGGCCGTGCGGTCGGTGCTGTAGCGTTCGACCACGGCGGCCAACTCGCTGGATTGGGCGCCGACAAGCTGTTCCAGTGCCTGGGCCGCGCCAAGGCTCGGGAAACCTAGCCCCAACACTGCAGTTATGAGCATCAACACCTCGCCGATACAGGCGGAGCCCCAACCTACGGGCCGTGTCTTGTTGCCTCTTTGCCGCGCCGCATCAGGATCATCATCCGTCCGAACAGCGACCCATTCCTGTCGGTGTGGCATGACCTCGCGTTGCACGCCTAGGCTCTTGGATCGTTAGGAAAGTGGATGACCAGATCGTGACCGAATCTGACCTGAGCAACTTCGCAGGCCTGCCGGATCCACATGACCTTCGTGGAATCACTGAGATTGCTGTCGATCCACCATCCTCCGGGAAGTTGGCGGCATCGCCGTCTCAAGATTCGGTCGTCAGGATGTACTGCGCGGCGGGTCTGAGCAACGCGTAGTTTCTTGCGCCCGCGATGCTGTTCACTGTATCGCCGACAGAAATTGACATCTTTTTCTGCGAGCCGCGTGAAGGCTTCAACGAGGACCTCTATTCCGCTTCGCAGATAACGCCGCCTCCCGTGGAACTCCACCCAATGCTGGGAGTCTCGCGGCGACGGCTCCAGGTCTTTCTCCGGCTTTGTGTCGTCCGGCTTTGTGTCGTCCGGCTTTGCATCTGGTTCCTGGGCCGCTCGTTCGCGAATCCAGCTAGCGACCGCATCGCGGGAAGGATCGATCGTCGTCTCCCGCTTCATTGCCTTTAGGAACATGTCCAGGAAACCGTCGGCAGGCCTCTGAATCAGTCTACGCCACACTGATCCGCACACACGGTGCAATCGCTCTCGCTCGTGATCCTTCTTGGCCGATCCTTCGCACTTTCCGCTAGTAACGGCACTGTGTGCAAGATATCTGGTGAGGCTATCGGCAAACGCGGTCGAACTGTCGGCAATCAAGTCGAGTTGGGCGAAACGTCGCTCCTCATAGGTTCTTCCCTGCCCCGCTGGCAGGAAGCAGCTCCACATCTGTCCGTCCGTGAGCACTGCAATCGCTACACCGTGGTCTACGCAATAGCGGAAGAGTTGCTTCTCACCTCTCGCATCCAGCCCTCCAACCTTCTTGACTTCAATCAGAACGATGGCCGTGCCTTCCGGATGGCATAGCGCGTAGTCGACCTTTTTGCCGTCTCCGACATCGAACTGGGGGACTACGATTCGGGGATTGTCGACGGGCCACCCGAGTACCCGCAGGAGACGCAGCACGATGCCCTGACTCACCGCTGCCTCGCTGGAGAACTGGCTCTTGGCGATGCGTCCTGCGATGTCCTCAATTGCTTTGATGAGCGATTCGGTCATGTTTTCCTGACTGGGTCAGTTGTATGCTCGAGGCAGCCGGAGCAGTCTCGAAACGGTCCTGTCATCACCGAAGGTACCGCGGGCTACGTCGCGCCACGCAAGAGTCGTGATCGGGCAAAGCGCGTGGATCACCGGAGGATCCTCCGAAGGACGTAGTGTCCCGAAACCACGTCCATGCGCAGTTCGGCGAACGTACTGGCTCCGCCACGATTCTCTCCGCGGATGAAGCGGTAACGGGTGGTCCCGTCCGCGAACCAGTCGCCGCCGAGCCACGACAGGGTCGCAGGATTGCCCGGGCCGGCGTCGATCGTCAGTTGCCCATCCTCGATCCCCACCTCGGCCACCATGCGCTGACCGCGCGCCGGGCCCTCGTATCGTCCCGCATAGGGAGCCGCGTCGCCGTCGAACGGGATGGGCATCACCTCCGCCCTCTGGCCGAGGATCACGTCTTCGACCTGCTGCGCGATGTCGCTCGATGCGACGCCCCCGGCGGTGTTGATCAGAACGGCGATCGACAGATCTTCGGCCGGGTAGTAGCGAAGGTCGGTGACGAAGCCGAATATCCCGCCCCCGTGCCGGATCCCCTTCGTTCCGTCGCGGTCCGTGATCGCCACCCCCTTCGCGTAGCGCAGTTCGGTGCCGTCGTGCAGCGGTTCGGGTGTGATCATCAGCCGGTAGCTCTCCGGGCTCAGGATCTCACCTCCCTCTCCATCACCATGGAGGGCCTGATTCCACGCCATCAGGTCCCGCACGGTCGAGCACAGCGAGCCCGCGGCGTAGGGCCAGAGGTGGTTGAGGTAGGGGGCCGGCAGGAGTCCGTCGTCTTCGCCGGGCTCGTATCCTTTCGCCCGATTCGGGACGAGCTCGTCCTTGTGGCAGTAGCGTGAGTTCCGCATGCCGGCGGGGGCGAAGAGCCGCTCCTCGACGAAGTCCTCGTAGCTCATCCCGCTCGCCGCCTCGATGATGAGTCCGGCGAGGAAGTAGGCCGAGTTGTTGTACGTCATCGCGGTCCCGGGCTCGAACTCGAACGGTTCCGCGGAGAAGAGCGTGACGAGCGTGTCCCGGGGGAGTTCCAGCGGGGCGATCTCGTTCCACAGGTGTTGCATCTCGGTGTAGCCCTTGATCCCCGAGGTGTGGTCGAGGAGCCGGCGAACGGTCACCGTCCGATCCCCGACCGGGTAGTCGGGCAGCCACTTCGTCAGAGGGTCGTCGAGGGAGAGGGTCCCTTCCTCCTGCAGGAGGAGGATGGCGGCCGCCGTGAACTGCTTCGTCACGGACCCGACTTCGTACACCGCGTCCGGCGGCGTGGGGACGCCGAGTTCGAGGTCGGCGTGGCCGAACTCCTCGATCAGCAGGGTGTCGGCGCCTCGCACGACGGCGATCGACATACCCGCGGCGTGTCCCTCCTCTACGGGGGTCATGGCGAGGGCGTGGATCTCGTCGACCTGGTCAGACGTAAGGGATCCTTCGGGCTGGGGACCGGGCTCGCCGCACCCTCCGACCGCGAGGGCGGCGGATACGACGGGGAGTCCTGCGCGGAGGGGGCGGAGGCGTCTCGGTCGTGGCATGAAATCTCCTGCATCTCGACGGGTTCAGACCTATCTTCGGACGGCAGGGTAGATGTGTCGATAGTCCGGAGGCCGTCGTTCATCCGGCGAACCGGAGAAAGGATTTCGATGGAATCGACAGCGGCTCCGGCTTCGATGTTCGCGGGGCGCGAGCGTGGGGCGGAGTCGGCGGACAGGATTCCGTGGTTTCTGACCGCGATCCTGTTCGCCTCGGTGAGCGTGATCGTGGGCATCACGTGGGACATCTCGTGGCACCGGACGATCGGCCGCGACACGTTTTGGACGCCCGCCCACCTGATGGTCTACGCGGGCGGGCTGGCGGCGGGACTCTCGTGCGGGTGGCTCGCGCTCAAGACGACCTTCGCCGGGACGGACGCGGAAGTCGGACGCTCGGTGCGGCTGTGGGGGTTTCGGGCGCCGCTGGGGGCCTGGGTGGCGATCTGGGGCGCCATCGCCATGCTCACCTCGGCGCCGCTCGACGACTGGTGGCACAACGCGTACGGCCTCGACGTCCAGATTCTGAGCCCGCCGCACGTGGTCCTGGCTCTGGGGATCTATGCGATCCAGATCGGCGCCATGCTCATGGCGCTCTCGTGGCAGAACCGGGCCTCGGAGGCGGGGCGGCGAAAGCTCGCGTGGGCATGCGTATTCAGCGCCGCGGCGGCGATCATGTCGCCCTCGGTGCTGCTGCTGGAGTACACGTTCCCCAACCAGATGCACGGGGCGACGTTCTATCTGATCACCGCGGGGGTGTTCCCCTTTCTCCTCTTCCTGGTGGGGCGCGCCGGACGGTTGCGCTGGCCGGCGACATGCGCGGCCCTCGTGTACACGGGGATTTCGCTGATGATGATGTGGGTGCTGCCGCTCTTCGCGGCGGAACCGCTGCTCGCGCCGATCCTTCGTCCGGTCACCGCCATGCAGCCGCCCGAGTTCCCGCTGCTCCTGTTCGCGCCGGCGATCGCGATCGACCTCCTGCTGCGGCGGTATTCCGCGCCGGGCGAGGCGCCGGCCCGGGCGTCGACGGACTGGTGGATCGCGGCGGTCGGCGCCGTCGCCTTCGTGGGCATCTTCGGCGTCGTCAACTGGTACTTCGGAGAGTTCATGCTCTCGGAGGGGGCGCGGAACTACGTCTTCCAGGGCGACACGTGGGGCTACACGAGCAGGCCGGGCGAATGGCAGTACGTGTTCTGGCACGGCGGTCCCTTCAGGGGCGGTCAGTTCTCGGCGGCGCGCTTCGTGGCCGGGGTCTGGTGGGCGCTTCCGATCGCTTTCATCTCGGCCCGCCTGGGTCTGTGGTGCGGCAACTGGATGTCGCGCGTGCGCCGGTGAGGCGGGGCCGGGGCGCCCGCCTCCTGCGCGGGGCGGGGCTTGTCACGGGGCTGTACGTCGCGACGGCGGGGCACGTCGGGAGCAACAACGTCTTCTTCTCCGGCGAGGCGGGCCCCTACCCCGTTTCCGTCGTCATCCGTCCGCCCGAGGTCATCCCGGGGCTGGCCGAGATCTCGATCCGCGTGCCGGGCGGCGGGATCGACCGGGTGACAGTACGGCCCGTGCGTTGGGACGCGGCCACGGAAGGCGGGGCGCCGCCCCCCGACGTCGCCGCCCCCGTAGCGGGCGACCCCGAACTGTACGCGGCCGAGTTGTGGCTCATGACGGTGGGCGCGTACCGGGTCGAGGTCGCGGTCGAGGGAAGCCGTGGGGACGGGGAGGTTTCGGTCCCGGTAACGTCCATCATGCTCGGCGTGCGCGACCTGCCGCCGGGGCTCGGGTGGATCCTGCTCGCACTCGCGATCCTGCTCGTCGCCGGCGTCGTCGCGCTCGCCGGCTCCGCGGCGCGGGAGAGCCAGCTCCCATCAGGGGAAGCGGCGGGTTCCCGCCAGCGCCGCCGCGCCCGGATCACCATGGCCGCCACCGGCGTGGGGGTCGTGGGCCTCCTTTACCTCGGGAACCTGTGGTGGGAGGCAGTGGACCGGGACGCCCGCAGCGGCATCTTCGCGCGCCTCGCCGTGGAAGGCGCGATGGTGCGCGTGGGGGGCGCCCCCGCCCTCGAGATCGCGATCACGGACCCCGCCTGGCGGGGCCGTGACTGGAGCCCGCTCGTGCCGGATCACGGCAAGCTGATGCACATGTTCGTGGTGGGGGCACCGGGGATGGACGCCTTCGCGCATGTGCATCCGGTCCCCGTGGATTCGGCCACGTTCCGCGTGCCGTGGCCGGACCTGCCGCCGGGCGAGTACCGGATCTACGGCGACATCGTCCACGAATCCGGCTTCGCGCAGACGGTGGTCGACACCGTCATGGTCGAGGCAGCGGCGCTCACGGCCCCCGAGGCGGCGGATGTCCCGCCGGGGGCGCCCGCAGGCCTGCTGCGGGACGCGGACGACTCGGCATGGACCGGGGTTGCCGTGGGGCTTTCCGGGCCGGGCTCCGAGGTGAGGCTCGACGATGGCTCGATCCTCGAATGGCAGGGCGATCAGGAGCTTCGGGTCGACGAGGAGACGGTGCTCGCGTTCAGGGTCTGGGACCCCGACGAGAAACCGGCGCGACTGGAGCCCTACATGGGGATGCGCAGCCACGCCGCGCTCACGCGGGACGATGGCGCGGTGTTCGTCCACCTGCATCCGGCGGGCACGATCTCGATGGGCTCGCTCGCGGTGCTCGCGCCGGACGCGGTGCCGATGGCGGGGGCGGGGATCGAGTCGCGTCTCGCGGCCGACCCTCGGGCCGCATCGAACTCGGATGCCGCCGGTGTGGTCGAGTTCCCGTTCGCGTTTCCGCAGCCGGGGGAATACACGATCTGGGTGCAGGTGAAGCGCGAGGGCCGCATCCTGACGGGAGCGTTCCAGGCCCGGGTCCTGGAATGAGCGAACGGATCGCCATGTGCTTCAGCGGCGGCAAGGACAGCGCCTTGGCCCTGCACGCCCTGCAGCGGTCCGGGGCCTACCGGGTGGAAACGCTGATCACGACCGTGACCGACGCCTACGACCGCGTGAGCATGCACGGCGTGCGCCGCGCGCTCGTGCGCGATCAGGCCGCGTCCATCGGTGTTCCGCTGGTCGAGGTGGTCGTCCCGCCGCAGTCCTCCAACGAAATCTACGAACGGGCCATGGCTGCGGCGTTCGATCGTCTGCACGACGACGGCATCCGGCGCGTCGCCTTCGGGGACATCTTCCTGGAGGATCTCCGCGAGTACCGGGAGCGGCAACTCGCGGCTTCGGGTCTGGAATGCCTGTTCCCGATCTGGCAGCAACCCACTGCGGCTCTCGCGCACTCCTTCATCCGGGACGGGTTCGAGGCAGTCGCCGTGTGCATCAACCCGGCGGCTCTGGACGCGTCGTTCGCGGGACGCGCCTTCGATGCCGCGTTCGTCGCGGATCTCCCGGAGGGGGTGGATCCATGCGGGGAGAACGGGGAGTTCCATACCTTCGTGTGGGCGGGTCCGATCCTTCCGCGGCCGGTCCCGGTGACGCGGGGCGAGGTGGTGGAGCGGGACGGGTTCGTCTTCTGCGACCTGCTCGCAGTCGAGGGCGTAACGTCGACGGCGCCGGGGGGTAGCAACTCCGCTGCGGGTCGAGACGATAGACTGAGAACTGAAGGTACAAGGGGTTAAAGCGGATGTTCAGAGTATTCGGCCTCATGCTGGGTTTGACGCTCGTCCTGGTCCTCGCGGGAGGGGCGCTGTTCGGGCAGCAGGGGGCAATCCTGTTCCTCGTTCTGTCGGCGGTCATGAACTTCGGGATGTACTGGTTCAGCGACCGCATGGTGCTGCGCATGTACCGGGCGAAGATCGTCGAACGGTCGCAGGCGCCGGAGCTCTACGACCGGGTGGACCGGCTGCGCAGGCGGGCGGGCTTGCCGGCGCCGGTCGTGGCGATCTCGCCGCAGCCGCAGCCCAACGCCTTCGCCACGGGCCGCGATCCGCAGCACGCGGTGGTCTGCTTCACGCAGGGGATCCTCCGCGCGCTGCCCGCCCGCGAACTGGACGGCGTGATCGCGCACGAACTGGCGCACATCAAGCATCGCCACATGCTCGTCGGCACCGTCGCGGCGACGATGGCGGGCGCCATCGCCATGATCGCCTCCATCGCCCGCTGGGGCCTGATCTTCGGCGGAGGACGCGACGACGGCGACAACCCGTTGGGTGTCCTCGTCATGGCCATCGTGGCGCCGCTGGCGGCCGTCATCATCCAGATGGCGATCAGCCGCCGGAACGAGTTTCAGGCCGACCGCACCGGAGGCGAGATCACCGGCGACCCCATGGGCCTGGCCAGCGCGCTCAAGCGCCTCGAGTCCAGCGCGCGCCGCATCCCGATGGAGGTGAATCCGGCGGCGGCCTCGCTCGCGATCGTGAACCCGTTCGCGGGACGACGTCGGGGTCTCAGGTCCCTGTTCACGACCCACCCGCCCACGGAGGAGCGGGTGGCCGCGCTACGAGCCCAGGCCAGCCGGCGGTAGCCGACCGGAGGGGCTGGGATCACCTCGTCGCCCACCCTCCCATCAGTCCGCTATCGGGATCGGTGCGATCGAAATGAAGCACGCCGCCGAAGCGAGATTCGTCGACGGCGAGCCGGTAGAAGGCGACGAGGCCCCAAGCCCTTCTCGGTAGAGTCGAGCGCACGTCCTCCAGCAGGGCCGCCTCCAGATGCCGTCGCAGGAAGGGGCGCAGCGACGTGTATCGGAATTCCACTTCCATGGCTTCGGAGCTGACGGCGTCGATCCAGAGGACGCCTCTCACATCGACGACACCCCGGT
Organism: Candidatus Palauibacter sp.; assembly: GCF_965216145.1. GTDB lineage: Bacteria > Gemmatimonadota > Gemmatimonadetes > Palauibacterales > Palauibacteraceae > Palauibacter. Next base: position 1,446,475 of record NZ_OZ244149.1, on the reverse strand, counting down.
CGGGCTTCGGCTCGAACGCCAGTCCTACTCGGGTCCCTTCCTCGCCCTCGAGGGTGGTCAGGCAGTGCGTCGCCAGGAAGCCGGGAGACGCCAGCGCCTCTCCGTCCGGGGCGTAGAACGTGGCTCTCGAATCCCGGACCTCCGCCGCGTACCCGTACGCTTCAAGGTGCTGCGGTGACGCACGCTCCAGGGCCGTTGACACGTCGACGGTCAGAGAATCGTGGTCGTAGGTGCGCTCGCCGCGGCTAAGGGAGACGGTGGGTCTCACCATCCGGATCTCCAGATCACGGAGGTCCGCGGTGGACGACGATGAGGCAAGGCTCGGAAGGACCGACTCATAGAGTTCGAAGGCTCTCCTCAACTGCTCCGGCGCGGCCGGACAACTGCTCTGCTCCGAGACGAGCAGGTCGGGAAGGGGAATGGGCCGGACAGCGACGCGCAGGCTCAGCGTCCGTGAAGCGGTCGCCGCGATGTGGAGGGTGTCTGACGCCCAGGGCTGATAGCCGATTCGCGTGACCCGGACGCGATAGGCGCCCGGCGGCGGCATGGGGAGCCTGAACGCCCCTCGCTCATCCGAGATCGTTTCCGCCAGCAGGTCGTCGCCCGGACCGACGAGCGCGATGCGCGCGATCGACACCGGCTCTCCGCTTCCCTCGGCGAGCAGCACGCCCGACAACCCCGGGCGCATCTCCTGAGCCGCGAGGGGAAGGGAAAGCAGCCCGCAGGCGAGGCTCACAATCGGGACCACGTGGTCGAAGGCGATCCGGGTCGCCCGCTTCCGCACCAAGTCGTACACAGCGGCCTTCTCCTCCACGCGTTTGCACGCGTTTCGGTTATCGTTCCCGGGGTAGAGGTGCGGCCCCTGCGTCCGTTTGAACTGGCCGGCCGGGATGTGGCCAGCCCGGAACGCAGGGGCCTCCAGTGAATCGTTCAGCGTGTTCTCCGCTGCCAGCGCGCTTCGTAGGCTGCGCAGATCCGGTGGATCATCGTTGCGTAGTGCATGGGGTCACCCGTCTGGGGTGCGGGCGTTCCCGTGACGAGCTTCGGGTCCTCCGGGCGGGGGGCACCGGCCTCGAATCCGGGGCCCTCGGCCGGAGTGTGACGGAGTGGAAGGCCCCGGAAGAGTTCGACGGTCGACTTGCCGAGGGTGTCGATGTTGTCGTGTTCGGTGATGTCGTCCGTTGATCTTGTTGGCGACCAGAACACGCGCGACACGTTCACGGCCACGGTTCCCACGGCGATCGTCTTCTCGTTGTAGCTATGTGCGTAGCCGTGGAACGCCTGCAGGTCGCGCAGCCGATTGCGACGTGCCTTCCCATGCTCCGTCATGATGGCCTTGGCTTCGAGGGCCAGCTCGATGGTGGCCGGCGTCTCGAACGTGATCGACCCGTTGCTCGGGGGGGTGGGTGTTCCCGGCGGCGGTCCCACTGCCAAGTCGATATTCCAATCCTGGTAGTTGACCTTGACCGTGTGATTCAGCTTGGCGACGATCTCGCCCGCCCGGGCTCGTTCCGCGATGGCCGGACAATGCGCGAGCAGGTCATCGACGATCGCGAGGCAGAGGGCGTTGCTGTGGGCGTTGGATCGTGGATGGTAGTGGTTCTCCGCCAGGTGGCGGACGAACGCTTCGGGCGCCTTCAAGGGAAGATGACCTCTGCCGGCACTTGCAAGGCGTCAAGCTGCCCCAGCCGCCCCCGTCCGATCTCGACATATCTCGGCTCGATCTCGTACCCGATGCTCGAACGTGCGGTGAGCATGGCCGCGGCCGTCGTGGTACCCGTCCCCCAGAACGGATCAAGGACGGTATCCCCCACGAAGCTGAACATCTGGACCAGGCGGGAGGCCAGTTCCACGGGGAAAGGTGCCGGATGGCCTCGTTTGCGGGCTTCACCCCGGATGTCCTCCCAGATCGACCGGAACCAGCGCTGGTGGTCGTCCGGTTCGATGAGGCTGAGCGCACGCTGCGCCGCTGTTGGCTTCCGATAGCTCCCGGGCTTTCGCAGCATCAGGATGGTCTCGACATCGTTCTTCACGATCGCGTTGGGTTCATACGGCTTCCCCAGGAACCCGACCCCCTTCGCTTCGGTCGCCATGTTGGCGATCTTGTACCAGCGGATCGGCGTGAGGTAGTCGAACCCGATCCGACGCGCTCGAACCGAGATGTCGGCCGGGAGCGGAAGAACGTGATGCCGACCTCCGGCCCGGCGTGAAATGCAGACGCTTCCCACGACCACGCACAGCCGCCCGCCGGGAGTCAGGAGGTCGTAGCACCGCCGCCACACCCGGTCCAGTTCGTCCAGGAAGGGCTCGTAGTCATTGATGCCGCCGAGCTGGCCGTCGTCCGCCCGACCGCCGTCGTAGTCGACGAGGTTGAAGTACGGCGGCGACGTGACGACGAGGTGGACCGGCTCCCGAATGTCGGACATGTCGCGAGCGTCGCCGAGATGCAGCGTGTGCATCGTCCGGTCCGGCGCGGCCCCGTCCCGCCACGCCTCGATCTTGGCCTGACGCTTCAGGCGAATCGAGGATTCAGCTCCGGACATAATCTCGTTGACGCCTACCGTCATGCCGGCCCTTTCACCCTTCGTCGTCCTGCCTCTTCACAGGGGGACAATCCAACCTAATGTCTCGTCAGCCGCGGAGCAGCGCGGCGGCTTCGTCGATCTTGTCGGCGAGGCGGGTGAGGGTACCGGCCAGGCGCTCCACCTGCTCGGAGGCCTCATCCCACCCACGTTGCTCGATCGCTTCGCGGATTCCGGGGAGCGTCTTCACGCCGTAGCCCGTGTAGAAGCCGGGCGCGTAGATCTGGTGCCGGAACCAGCCGCGGCGCGGGAGGCCGTCCTCGTGCGTCATGAGGCGCTCGGTCTGGATGAGGGCTGCGTTCAGGCGCTGCTGTACGTTTCCATGTTCGGTCATGTCGTCGCCTGAGCCGCCGCCGTCGCCACCGGCGGCCGCTGCGGCGTGCGCGGCCCTCATGGCGTCGTAGGCCGCGTCATAGGCCGCCGCGCTCGCCTCCAACCGGGTGATCGCGTTCTGCACCGGGGCGAAATTCAGGAACGGCACCTCGTCCTGCGCCTCGGGCGGCACGTATGTCTTCGTCGGGTCGGCCGAGAGCGTGTACGCATCCGACGCCACGAGTGCATTACGGCGCTCCGTCTGCTCGCGCGTCTCGTCGAGGAGCGCAATCACCTCGTCGCGATAGGACTTCACGTTGTTCACGAAGGGTGAGAACCTCAGCGGAATGACGTCCGCGTTGGCCAGCCTCAGCGTGACCCGAGCGGTCGTCTTCGCCAGGGCCGCGCCGTACTGGAAGCCGGGGTCGCCGAAGCGCGTGTAGTGGTCGAACGAGTCGTACTGCGAGTGGTACGAGCCCCCGCCGCCCTCTCCCCCGAACCCCAGATTCAGCGACGCGATGCCGAGGTGCTGCAGGAAGGGCGTGTAGTCCGAGCCCGACCCGAGCGGGCTGATCGTGATGTCCGAGGCATCGTCCGCCCGGCGCCCGCCCCCCACCGCGCGCGAAGCGTGCAGCCGCTCCCACACGGAGACGCCCGTCTGCGGATCGGTGACCGAGCGGGCGACATCGTTGATGAAGCTCTGCAGCGTGTGTGACCCGCCCATGCCGAGGAAGCCCCGGCTGCTACCGTCGGTGTTGATGTAGGCCACGGTCTTGGCCCGCAGTTCGTCGGCGTGGTGTTCGACCCACTCCGTCGAGCCCAGCAGGCCCGGCTCCTCGGCATCCCACGAGCCGTAGATGATCGTCCGCCGGGGCCGCATCCCCGCCTGGGCCAGTTCTCCGATGGCCCGTGCCTCCTCCATCATCGCCACATGCCCGCTGATGGGGTCCGCCGCGCCCATGGCCCAGCCGTCCCGGTGATTGCCGCGGATCACCCATTCGTCCGGGAAGTCGGTGCCGGGCATCGTCGCGATCACGTTGTACGCGGTCTCGAGCCCCCAATCGAACTCGAGATGGACGCGGACTATCGCGGGGCCGGGGCCGACGTGGTAGGTGAGCGGGAGCGCGCCTCGCCACGACGGCGGGGCCACCGGACCCTCGAGCGCCCGCAGCAGGGGCAGGGCATCGCCCCACGAGATCGGGAGCACGGGGATCTTCATCACGGTCGGCGATTCCTCCGGCGTCATCCGTTCGGCATCCGCCGTCGCCCCCACGCCGGGGGTGAGCGGGTCGCCCGGATAGAGCGGCATGTCCTGCACCGCGCCGCGCTGCACCCCGAACTCCGCCCGGTACGCACCCTTGGGATACGCGTCCCCCTGGAAGAAGCCGTCATCTCGCGGGTCCGAGTACAGGATCGTCGCTATGGCCCCGTGTTCATGCGCCACCTTGGGCTTGATGCCGCGCCACGAGCCGCCGTAGCGGGCGATGACGATCTTCCCGGCCACGTCGATCCCCATGCGCTCGAGTTCCTCGTAGTCGCGCGGGATGCCCTGGTTCACGTACACGAGTTCCGCCGTCACGTCGCCGTCCGCCGAGTACGCGTTGTAGGTCGGGAGTCGGCCCGCCACGCCTGACGTCGCGTCCTCCGAGATCTCGGGCTCCTCGAGCGAAGCCACGAAGGGCTCGGGCTCGAGCATCTCCACATGACGGACGAGCGGCTTGGGGAAGAGGACCTCGTACTCCGCGATCTCCACCTCGTAGCCCCAGTCGCGGAACTGCTCCGCGACCCACATCGCGTTCTCGTAGTTGTAGGGCGCGCCCACGAAGAACGGCTCGCGCGTCATGCGCTCCATCCAGCTCTCGAGGTTGCTCGCCCGTACGGTCTCGTCGAGCCGGGCCTCGGCGGCCAGCTGCGCGGCGGAGGACTCGGGCCCGAAGCCGAGCAGCGTCCGTTCCTGGGCCCCGAGGGGACCGGTGTAGAGCGCGGCGAACGCGGCCAGGGCGACCATCGCGATCCGGTTGGAGATCATTCTCCGCAGCTGGGTCGGCATGGGTTCTTCTCCTGTTTCACCATTGGGTGGCGCCGTCGAGGCACCGAACCTCGCACTCGAGGAGTCTGTCTCCCTCGAAACGGGCGAACGCCTCGAACGCGCGGTTCTCCAGCAGATGCGGCAGCCAGTAGCGGTCGTCCGCCCACATCCGATCGTACGGAATCTCGTCAACGGGCGCCCAAACGGGGACCGCCTCGTCCGTCTCCGAGGGCTCGCCTTCCAGCGCGTCGGAACGGAAGACGTGGATCAGGATCGATACGCCGTCCACCACGTCGAACGCCACCTCGCCCAGCTTTCGCGGCGCTACGGGATGCGCCCGAAGTTCCTCCTCGAACTCGCGCACCGCCGCTTCGAGGGGGCTCTCGCCGGGATCCACCTTCCCCCCGGCGCCGTTCAGCTTGCCGGCGCCGATGCCCCGCTTCTTGTGGATGAGGAGGATTTCGCCACCGCGGACCACATAGAGGAGCGTCGCGTCGATCTCGGGCCGCCAGTCGTCCCGAATCACGGAACCGCTAATCGTTGGCCGGTCGCAGGGAGCGGTCGAATACCACTTCGCCGTTGAAGAGGGTGAGTTCGCACGACATGTCACGGAGTTCGATCGTCGGCACCGTGAGGGGGTCGCGGTCCCAGACCGCGAGGTCGGCGTAGTTGCCGACTTCGATCATTCCGAGCTTGTCCTCGAGGAACATCTGGTGGGCGACCCAGGTCGTGAACGAGCGCAGCGCCGTTTCTACGTCCACGGATTCCTCGGTGCCGTAGGGTTCGCTGCCGTACACGCCGAGCAGGGGCTGGCGGGCGACGGAGGCCCACACCCCGTAGCGCGCGGGGTACGGGGTCACGAAGTAGTCGGAGCCGCTGGCCCAGATCATGCCCCGATCCTGATAGGAGCGGAACGGATTCAGGCGCAGGGTTCGCTCGGGCCCGAAGTTGCCGGCGTAGGTGTCGCCGATCCACCACGTGAACGTCGGGGAGGGCTCCGGATAGCCGGCCTCCCACTCGCGCTGGAGTTCGGCCATCGCGTCGAGCGCGCGGTCCGTGGGGATGTTGGAGTGGATGATCCCGTGGCGGAGTCCGGGGGTGGGGGTGGCCTCGAGCGCCTCGACGAAGCTGTCGACGGTCCAGTCGATCGCGCGGTCGCCGATGGAGTGGATGGAGACGTGCAGCCCCGCGTCATGGTAGACCCGGAAACGCTGGCGCAGCTCCTCGGGGTCCATGGTCGGGTAGCCGCGGTTGCCGGCGTCTGTCCCGGTGTGGTCGCGGTTCCAGTCCTCGTACAGCCAGGCCGTGCGGGCGCCGCCGCTGCCGTCGATGTAGAGCTTCACGCCGCCGGGGATGAGGCGGTCGTCCCCCGTCGACTCGTATGGGCGGGTGAAGGTCGCGAGGCTGTCCGCGTAGGCGCGAACCTCCTCGAGCGTCCCGCCTCGCCCCCGCCAGAGCGCGAAGATGCGGACGGTCAGGTCGCCGTCGGCAAGCACGTCGCTGTAGGCCTCCCATGCGCCGCGCCCGATCCCGGGGTCCTTGCCGCCGGTCATGCATTCGGCGTTGAACTCGTCCGCGAGCGCGCGGATGCCCTCGCGCTGCTCCTCGGGGCCGAGACGGGGGATGAGCCGCGTGACGAGCCCCATGGCGGACTCCTTGAGGACGCCGGTCGGCTGCCCGGCCTCGTCGCGGTCGATCGTGCCCCCCGGCGGGTCGGGGGTGGCCGCCGTGATGCCGGCCAGGTCGAGCGCGAGCGAGTTGGCCACGCCGTAGTGGCCCATCGTGTGGGCCAGCCAGACGGGCTGCCCCGCGGCCACGGCGTCGAGGTCGGAGGCGTAAATGTAGCGCAGTTCCTCCAGCTTCCCCTCGTCCCAACCGCCGCCCCGCACCCACTCGCCCTCGGCCAGCCGCCCGGCCTGCTCCGCCACCATACCCTGCACGTCGGCGATGTTCTCGACGTTCGGGTAGCTGAGATCGAGCCGGTACAGCCGGTTCGCGCCCCCGTTCGCGAAGTGGACGTGCCCGTCCATGAGGCCCGGCGTGACGGCGCGCCCGGCGAGGTCGATGCGCCGCGTCTCCGGGCCCGCCAGCGCCTCGATCTCGGCCGCGGAGCCGACCGCCGCGATCTGCTCGCCCCGCACGGCCACGGCTTCCGCGAGGCGGCTCTCCGCGTCGAGCGTGATCACGCGCCCGTTCACGAGGATGAGGTCGGCCGGGTCGGCGGGCGGCGACCCTCCGCAGGCGGCCACAACGGCACCCGCCAGAATGGCGAGGAACGGTAGGGGTCGGTTCATCGTCTTCGGTCCATCATCGTCGATCCATCTTGCCATCATCCCTCAGCCCTCAGCGGGCTCGACAGTATGGGCGAAGCGATGGCTGCATTGCAAAAAACGCACCGAGCACCAGGAGCGGCATCGCCCAGGCGGCCGCGACGACGGGCCCGAAGGCGTCCGCGAACCCACCCACCACTGGAATGCCCAGCGTGCCCACGGCCCACGCCAGCCCCATCACGATGCCCGAACTCGCCGCCGTCCCCGAGGGGAGGATCTCCTGCGCCATCACGACGATCGGGGGCAGCAGCGCCATGTTGAGGAAGCCCGCGCACACCGCCATGACGATCGCCGCCGGGCTCGCGGGCGCCAGCGTGAGGGCGAGGATGTGCGTAGGCACGGCGAGCACGCTGACCGCGGTCAGGAGGTGCTGCCGGTTGAGGCGGTCCGTGAGGAAGCCCGAGGTCAGCGTCCCCAGCCCCTGCGCGCCGAGATAGACGCTGAGCACCACGGCGCCCGCCGTCTCGCTCACGCCCGCGCGGTGGGCGATGATGGGGATGAAGGTGAGGATCGCTTTCTGCGCGAAGGATCCGACGACCGAGATCCCGAACACGAGACCGAGCGGTCCCTTCAGCATCCGGATCACCTCCATCGGCGGAGGGGGCGGGGTACCGGGACCCACGCGGGTCCGGCCCTTCACGCCGAACCAGAGCGCGATCCCGAACAGGACGCCGGGGATCATCGCGATCCAGAGGCCCGAGAGGCCGAGCAGGCCGACGATCGCGACGGCGCTGATCGGCCCCGCCGCGAAGCCCGCCGCCCCCCCGAAGGAGAAGATCGACATCCGCACGCCGCTCCCCCGGCCATCCCCCGCGCGCGCCACGAGCGAGGCGCCCGGCGGATGGAAGGCCGCCGACCCCAGTCCGCCCACCATGAGGAGGAGGATCAGGACGAGGTAACTGGGCGCCATGCCCATCAGGGAAAGGAACACGCCTCCCACGATCGGACCCGCGGCCAGGAAGGCGCGCCTCCCGAACCGATCGGCGAGATAGCCGAAGGCCGGCTGCGGGAGCGCGGTGGCGATCGAGAGCGCGGTATGCAGCGTCGCGGCCAAGGTGATGGAGAGGCCGAGACTGTCCATGATCCGGGGCAGGAGCGGCGGGAGGAACGCCGTGTAGGCGTCGATCGACATGTGCGAGACGACAATCAGCGCCACGACCGCCTTCGGCCGCAACGCGAAGCGCGGGGCGAGGCTGGTCGTGGGCGTGGCGAGTGCCGCGCTCGGTTCGTGCAGCGGAGGGCTCCGATCCGGTTCCGATGACAGCCGCTTGACGACCGCTCACAGTAACAGGATCGAGTCTGTCATGGATGAGCTTCTCTGCCGAGGGCTCCGCTCGGGCGATCCGGCGGATTGAGCGCCAAGATCTCCTTGCCACCCGGGGGATAGTGAAGTAGGATTTATGATAACCTTAAACGTTAATGTATTTGTGGACATGGATGGTGCCGAGGTTGCCAGCGATTGGACATCGTTTTCAAGACGAAGCGGCTCGAGAAGCGGTGCACTTCGATTCGCCACGGGAACCGGGGCTGGGGGGCCGATGGAGCGGCCAGAGTGCGGCGCCGTCTCGACGATCTCCGAGCGGCCGATAACCTCGAAGTGATGAGGGGACTGCCCGGTCGCTGTCACGAACTCAAGGGGGAGAAGGCCGGTGTGCTCTCGCTTGACCTTCATCACCCGTATCGCCTTCTCTTCGAGCCAGCAGACGAGCCCGTGCCGAGGAAAGTCGATGGAGGCCTCGACTGGGGCAGGGTCGTCGCCGTCAGAATTCTCGGAGTCGAGGATACCCATGAGTGATTCGGTTCAGAATCAGTATGCCCCCGAGGAGGTGTCGCCACCCGGTGACACCCTGAGGGACCTACTGAGTGAACGGGGCTTGACGCAGTCGGAGTTGGCCACCCGCATGGGACGACCAAAAAAGACCGTCAGCGAAATCGTCAACGGTAAGGCGGCGATTACGGTTGACACCGCCCTGCAACTCGAACTGGTGTTGGGAGTGCCGGCCGCTTTCTGGAATACTCGGGAACAACATTATCGGCAGTATCTTGCGCGCCGAGCACAGGAGAAGGAGTTGGCCCGGCAGGTGTCGTGGCTCTCAAGATTCCCCATTTCGGAGATGGTGAAGCGAAATCTGCTCCGACGGGGGGAGAGCAAACCCGAGCGCGTTCGCGAACTGTTGGCGTTCCTGGGCGTCTCCAGTCCGGAGCAGTGGTCGGAACTCGTTGCGCTTCAGAATGTTGCTTTCAGAAAATCGATGGCCTTCGATGTCGACGAGGGCGCGCTGGCGGTTTGGCTGCGGCAAGGCCTGCTTGAGGCCGGCCGGGTGGCCAGCCAACCATATCGTCGAGCGGCTTTCCTGGCCGCGCTCCGCGAGGCACGATCCCTCACGCGGGAAGGACCTGAAGTCTTCCAGGACAGGCTCGTGACTACCTGTGCGCGGGCCGGTGTCATCGTCGTATTCGTTCCCGAGTTCAAGGGTTGTCGCGCGAGCGGCGCCACTCGGTGGGTTGCTCCGGACAGGGCGCTAATCCAGTTGAGCCCCCGGTATCGCACGGACGACCATCTCTGGTTCACGTTCTTTCACGAAGCCGCGCACATCCTCCTCCATGGCAAGAAGCTGATTTTCCTGGAGGCACACAGACACGAGGGAGAGCAGGAAGAAGAAGCCAATCGTTGGGCAGCCGATACGCTAATCCCCAGGGGAGCGTACAAGCGGTTGCGACGTCTGCGACCATACAGCAAAGCCAAGATCCAGACCTTCGCCCGTGAGTGTGGCGTGTCTCCCGGGATCGTGGTGGGGCGATTGCAGCACGACGGCCTGTTGCCACGCTCACATTGCAACGATCTCAAACGCCGATTCAAGTGGGCCAACGAGACCTGACCGACGACAAGAGGCCAAGCATGTTTCGAACAGGGCGTGCGCAGATAATCCGGGGTTTTTTCGTGCTCGCGATGGTCCCGGCCGTCACGGGGTGCTGGGACTTTGTCCAATCCCTCGCGGAACGCGACGGATCCTACCTGATCACGGGGGGGAGCTGGCTGGATGTGCGGACCGGCACCCTCGTGGAGAATGACGGCATCGGGATCCGCGACGGACGGATCGTTTCCATCGGCGCACCGCCGGATACGGCCGAGTTCCTCACGGACTTCACCCTTCAGGACGACATGACGATCCTGCCGGGGCTGATCGACCTGCACGCGCACTACGCGGTCGACCTGTTCGGAGAGGGCCGCATCGATGAGACGGCCGCCTATCCCGAACTCTTCCTCGCAAACGGGGTGACGACGACCTTTCCGGCCGGCGAGATGGACCCGGTTCGCATGCGCGACCTGCGGCTCGCCATCGAGCGGGGCGATCGGGCCGGCCCCCGGATCCTGAACTCCGGTCCCTACTTCGGACCGTGGCGGCGGGGGTGGGACGACGACGCCATGACCGCCGATTCGCTTCGCCGCGAGGTGGACCACTGGGCGGCGCAGGGCGCGGCCGGCTTCAAGGCCAAGGGGATCCGGCCGGAGCACCTGTCCGTGCTCATCGATCAGGCCCACGGGCACGGACTCACAGTCACCGCGCACCTCGATTCCGGCTTCGGGAACTCGGTGAACCCGCGGGACGCGATCCACATGGGCATCGACCGGGTCGAGCACTTCCTGGGCGGCGACATGATGCCCGCCGACCGCACGGCCTACGCTTCGCTCGAGGTGTTCGACGACTTCGAGGGGGACGCGCTCCGCGACATCATCGACCTCTACGTCAGCCGCGGCGTCAACTTCGACGCCACGCTCTCCATCTACGGCTACTGGGGGCCGCACGACCCCGAGATGACGGAGTACTGGACGGACGAACTGCGTTTCCTCACCCCCTACATGCGCGAGGTCGTCGAGGCCCGGCCGCGGCGTCCGGTGAACGAGTCGTTCGCCAGGATGTCGCCGATCAAGCGCAGGACGCTGAAGGCTTTCTACGACGGCGGCGGACGGGACCTGATCACGCTTGGCACGGATCACCCGAGTTGGGGACGCTACTGGTCCCCGTTCGCCGTGCACCGGGAGTTGCTCGCGCTCGCCCGTGCCGGGGTCCCGCCCGCGGACGTGTTCCGGATCGCGACGCTGAACGGCGCCCGCGCGATGGGTCTGGGCGACGAACTCGGCAGCATCGAGGTCGGCAAGCTCGCCGATCTCATCGTCGTGCGCGGGAACCCTCTGGAAGATGTGCGGGCCGCCCGCGATCCATGGTTCGTCTTCACGCAGGGACGTATGCACGCGCCCGCCGACCTCTTCGCGATGGTGGAGGGCAGGATCGGGCCGACGGACCCCTCCGACGAGTCGGCGTGGAAGCCCGGTCGCTAGCGGCGGCCGACCCGGGCGCGCATCCCGAATTGACCGCCGGACAGGCCAGGCCTTGCGCCCGGCGCCGCCTCGTCGCTCAGATGCAGCGGTTTCCCGCCTCGGGCTCCCCGGGGTCCGCTGCGGGAGGAGCCCGCTCCACCCACGCGCGAGGTCTGAGATCATGAGCCAGCCAAACCCGATTCCCCGACGACAAGTGCTGATTCAGGGAGGCGCCGCGGCCGCGGGGCTCGCGATCCTGCCAACGGACATCTTCCGGGGCTGGCTCTCCGGGTTCGAGCAGGAGGCCGTGATCCCGTGGGTCCAGCGCCCGCACCCGGGGCTGACCGAGCGGATGAACATCCTGAACTGGGAAGAGCTGGATTCCTGGATCACGCCCGTCAGTCAGATGTTTCACGTGGGGCACTACGGGTCGCCTGTGATCGCGGAGAGCGACTGGAGCCTCGAGATCGGGGGGCTCGTCGACCGGCCCCGCACGTTCAGCCTGGCCCAACTTCGGGAGCGACCCCGTCAGGAGGTCGTGTTCACGCTCGAGTGCTCCGGGAACCGTGGCCGTCCCTCCTTCATCGGCGGCGTGCACAACGCGCGCTGGGCGGGGGCCCGGCTCGCGGATGTCCTTTCCGACGCGGGCGTGCAGGACGAGGGCATAGAGGTCGTCTTCTTCGGGGCCGACGAGGGCGAGGAGGAGATCCGGGGCAACACCGTGACGCAGAACTTCGCGCGCAGCCTGTCGCTCGAGGACGCGATGGACCCCGGCATCATCCTCGCGTGGGAGGTCAACGGCGAGCCGCTGCCGAACGCGCACGGGTTCCCGCTGCGCGTCATCGCGCCCGGCTGGTACGGTATCGCGAACGTGAAATGGCTGACGCGGATCGAACTCCGCGACCGGCGTTTCATGGGCAAGTTCATGGCCCGCGATTACGTCACGCTGCGGGCGGAAGAGCGCGACGGAGCCACGGTGTGGACGGAGACCTCGGTGGGTCGCGTCAACATCAACTCGGTCCCGGCGAAGGTGACGCGGAACGGCGATGCGTACGCCATCCACGGCGCGGCGTGGGGGGCCGACATCGTGCGCGTGGAGGTCCGCGTCGACGACGGCGCGTGGCGGGCGGCGACGCTGGGCGAGGGCCAGGGCGACCCTGACACGTGGACGTTCTGGCGCGCGGACTGGGACGCGACGCCGGGCGAGCACACGATCGTCTCGAGGGCGATCGACGCAGACGGGAACGTCCAGCCGGCGGCGGACGACCCGATGCTCGTGAACAAGAGGACGTACTGGGAGAGCAACGGGCAGCTGAGCCGGGCCGTCCTCATCGACTGAGCCGGTGGAGCGGCGGGGCTGCTAGTGGCGGAAGCTGACGCCCTTCGCGCTGATCCGCCGGATCAGCCAACCGTAGGCGGCCAGGTTCAACGCCAGCACGGCGAGCCCGAGCCAGATCTGAATCTCCCGGTTCAGCGCGCCGGGATAGATGATCGGCAGCAGATAGCGCTCGATGAACCCGCCGGAGTAGCCGGCCTGACCGCTCGCGACCCGAAGGTTGTTCTCGAGCGGCGTGAGCGGGCAGATCCAGCCCGCGAACTCGATCAGCGCCCCCCACACGAAGCAGGGGATGTGGACCCACGCGAGTCTGGGCCACCGGACCGCCGCGAACCCGCCGGCGACGACAAAGGCGATGAAGAGGAGGTGTGTGACGAGGACGATGTCCGCGAGCAGCCGCCACCCCACGACGCGGAGCTACTCCACCTGGACGAGGTGCGGAAGCGGGACGTTCAGCAGGTAGCCCTTCTCGTTCATAAGGGGCTCGGCCGGCTGCGTATTTCCGGCCGCGTCGGTGGCGCGCGTCACCAGAGTGTGCGATCCCGCCCTCGCCTCCCAGTCGAACTCGAAACGCTGCCAGGCCAGGGGGAGGATCGGCTCGACGATCGTGGCCTCCAGCCAGGTCGCGCCGCCATCGGGGCTCCATTCGACCGCCGCCACGGGACCGTCCGGGGCGTGCGCGAAACCGTGGATGGCGTGGGAACCCGGCGCCAGCCGCGCGGGACGCGGGAGAGCCAGCGCGCTCTTGACCACCAGCTCGTTGATCACCTTCCCCTGCGCCGGCGCGTAGTTCTCGGCCGGCCACTCGTTGCCGATGAGGACGTAGGAACTCGTGTTGTTGCGGTTCCATACGCGCTCGGTGGAGACCTGGATCCGGCCCAGCCACTTGATGCTGTTGGAACCCGACCATCCGGGCACGACCGACCGGGCCGGAAACCCGTGGTCGGCGGGGAGCGGCTCCCCGTTCATGCGAAGCGCGATCAAGGTGTCCGGATCCAGAGCCTTGGCGAGCGGCATGGCGCGCTCGAAGCCGGAACTGTCCAGGCCCACGAGGTTCACGTCAACGGCTTCGGGTCGGACGCCGGCCAGTTCGAGGACGGTGGCCAGGGAGGGCCCCGACCACTCCGCGCATCCAACCGCGCCCGTGGACCACTGCCCGCCGCTGGCTCGGGTGCCGGTGAGTTCCGGGTACAGACCCCGCCAGTTGCCGGCACATTCGAGGTAGGCGGTGATCGTACGCTGCGGCAGGGCTTCCAGCGTGGACAGATCGAGGCGCAGTTCGGTCTCGGCGCCGTCCCCTTCGACCCGGAGCGAGTAGCTGGCCGGGTCGATCCTCAGCGTGGGAGAGTGGTTGCGGACGAAGAAGAGTTCGTTCGGCGTGAGGAAGCCGTCGATCAGTTCGAGCCGCGTCTCCAGATTCGTGACCCGTTGCACGAAGGGCGAGGGATCCTTCACCCAACGGGGCGCCGGGGCTACCTCTCGTCCGGCCGCCGCCGCCGAGGCCGCGTCTCCCGCACCTTCACAGGCGGCGAGCCAGGCGGCGGCGGGTCCCACACTGGCGGCGCGGACGAAGTCTCGACGCGTGAGGCGGAAGGTCCCTCTTTTCGGCTTCATGGGCGAAGTCTCGCGGTTCAACGCTTGGCAGGGCGCACTCAGAGAGCATATTTGGGGGTATGCGACCGAGGAGCAACGCAGCCGGGACGACTGGGGTGCGGCGGAGAACGGGCGGCGTCCATCGGAAGCGACACTCGATCCCGGCGCTGCTGCTTGGCACGCTGGGGGCGGGATGGGTTTCGTGCGGCCCGGAGAGCAGCCCGGCCTTCGAGGTCGTCGAGACGACGATCGCCGAAGTGCAGGCGGCGATCCGCGACGGGACGACGACCTGCCGAGCGGTCGTGGAGCGGCACCTCGCCCGGATCGCGGCCTACGAAGATCTCATCAACGCGATCACCGTGCTCAACCCGCGCGCCCTGGAACGAGCTGATGCGCTCGACGCGTCGCTGGCCGCCGGCGTAGCGACGGGACCGCTCTTCTGCGTCCCGATGCTGGTCAAGGACAACTTCGACACGCACGACATGGTCACCACCGGTGGCTCGATCGCGCTCGCTGACAACCTTCCGCCGGACGACGCCTTCATGGTACGGAAGATCCGCGAGGCCGGCGCGATCGTCGTCGCCAAGACCAACATGGCCGAGTGGGCGTTCAGCCCGCGGCAATCCGTCAGCTCGTCCTTCGACACCACCCGCAACGCGTACGCCCTCGACCGCGTCCCCGCCGGTTCCAGCGGCGGCACGGCCTCCGGGGTGGCCGCCGGCTTCGGCGTCATCGGGCTGGGGAGCGACACCGGCAATTCCATTCGAGGGCCCAGCTCGCACCTCGCCCTGGTGGGGATCCGATCCACGATCGGCCTCACGAGCCGGGACGGCGTGATCCCGCTCTCCTTCGACCGGGATATCGCCGGTCCGATGGGCCGGACGGTGGAGGATGTCGCGCGCGTGTTTGATGTCGTGGCCGGCTACGACCCCGCGGACCCGTACACCGAAGCCGGACGCGATCGCGTGGAGGAAGACTACGCCGCCTTCCTCGAGGTGGACGGGCTGCGCGGGGCGAGACTCGGCGTCTTGCGCGCTCTCGTGGATCCCGCGGAGACGGACGACGAGATCCTCGCGCTCTTCGAGACGGCGATCGACGACCTGCGACAACTGGGGGCGGAAGTCGTCGACCCGTTCGAGTTCGATGTGGAGGCGGAGTTGCAGCGCGAAGGGATGTTCTGCCGCCGGTTCCGCTACGACATGTGGGTCTACCTGCAGTCGCTGGGCCCGGGGGCGCCGATGGCCGATGTCCTCGAGGTGCTCGAGGACGGGCGCTATTCCGACCATGCGCAGGCATCGCTGCGGCGCAACCAGGGCGCCCCTCTCGATGTCCATCCATCGAGTTGGGACGAGCCCTGCCCGGACTACGCGGAGAACGAGGGCCGACAGGCGTACCTCGGCAACCTCGTGCGGGCGATGGACCTCGAACGCCTGGATGCTGCCATCTACCCGTCCTGGCTTTGCGTGCCGGCCGCGATCGATCGGGGTGACGAGGACTACTGCGGGGACAACAGCCAGCGCGTGGCCCCGGCGACCGGCATGCCGGCCATCACGGTCCCGATGGGTTACACGTACGGCACGCTGCCGGCGGGCCTGCAGATTCTGGCGCGTCCCTATGATGAAGGTCTGCTCCTGCGCCTCGCTTACGGCTTCGAGCAGGGTACGCGACACCGCCGTCCCCCGGACGGCTTCCCGGAGATCAGTAGGTAGTCACCCGAGATCTGTCCCCTCCCATAAAGGGGGGGGAGCGGTGGCAACTCGGGCGCCGTCGAGGTTATTTACGAAGCAGTGCGAGAACCATTCAAGGACGAAGCGGCAGCTTGGGGCGCTGACCTCTGCGAGGTCGGGTGTCGGTGTTGACGGTACTTGTACACGAGGAGGTAGCAACATGATGGCCAGCACACGCCTTGTTGCGGTGCTCGCTCTGGCGTGGCCCGTGCCGGCTCTGGCGCAGGACGGCGCCATCAGCGGGACCGTCACCGGCGAAGACGGACTCGCCCTGCCGACGGTGAGCGTGACGGCGACGAGTCCTGTTCTCGGCGACGAGTCGCGGACGGCGCTGACCAACGCTCAGGGGATCTACAGCCTGACGGGGCTGCCCTCGGGCACGTACTCGCTGCGCTTCGTCTACCCCGGTTTCACGATCGAAACGCGCGGCGGCGCGGTGGTCGGGGCCGGTGACCGAACCGTGGTCGATGTCCAGCTCGTCTCGCTACGCACGGCGACGGTGCAGGAGCTGACCGCGGTGGTGACGGGCACTCACTTCGCGGCCCCGCCCATCAGCCTCCCGTACGCGGTGGACGTGGCGAGCCGGCAATCGATGCAGGAGCAGGGTTCGCCGCAGACCGTGGACTTCTTCAAGAGACTTGGCGCCAACCACGGCACTCTCGGGGAGCGCAACAGTTGGTACAACCGCAGCGGGGCGCTGATCCCCGAGACCGTAGCCAGCGTCAACCTGCGGGGGCTGGGGGCTTCGCGAACGCTTGTCCTGCTGAACGGGCGACGGCAGGTGTACACGCCGTCGCGGCTCCCCGGCGGCCGCTTCGTGGACGTCAACGCATTCCCGAGCATCGCACTCGACCGCATCGAGGTGCTGAAGGAGGGGGCCTCGGCGATCTACGGCTCCGACGCCGTGGCGGGCGTGGCGAACTTCGTCACGCGGCAGGACTTCGAGGGCTTCGAGTTCACCGCGGCACACGACTACTTCAGCGGGGCCGGGGACTCGAACGCCGGCGCGATCTGGGGCGGCAGTCTGGGGGCGTCCACGAACGTGGTCCTCTCGGCGGAGTGGGCGGCACGCCAGGACCTCATGCCGGAGGAGCGCGACTGGGGGCTGCGGCCGTACCCGGGACCCGGCGGCGGGGGATGGTCCTACTATGGAAACCCGGGGGCCTTCCTCATGCCGAGCCTGACCGGGAACGAGACTCCCGACGAGTTCGTGAGCGCGCTCATCAACTCGCAGTTCGGGGACGATCCGAGTCTGTTCGTGGATCCCGAGTGCGAGAACTTCGGCGGGGTGAACGAGGGCGTCACCTGCCGGTTCCGCTACCAGCCGTACGACAACCTGATCGAGAAGCAGACGCACGTCCGGGCCTTCGGCGAACTGAACAGCGAGCTGGGCACCGGCACGACGCTGCACCTGGAGGGACTGTGGGCCGAAGCCACCATACCCGAATGGAGGACGACGCCCTCGTTCCCGCCCATCTCGCTCTATGACGGCCTGCAGGCGGTCGTGCCCGAGAACCCGGGACGGCAGGCGCTCTGCGCGGCCAACGCGGCTGCCGCCGGGTTCGGCTCCGCGGCGGACTGCCTCCAGGACGACTGGTACTTCTACGGGCGCATGGTCGGCAACAGCGGCCCCGGCCGGGAGCTGCGGCGGTCGTCGCGCACGCAGCGGATCGCAGCCTCGCTGGACCGCCACTTCGAGAGCTTCGGCGGCGGCGAGGGCCACCTGGACATCTCGGCCAGCTACTCCCGTGCCAGCGGCAACGTGAACCAGCCGGCCGAGTACGCCTACCGGAAGTACCTGGCCTACCGCGGGTTCGGCGGCCCGGACTGCGGCGTGGGCGTGGTCGTGGATCCCACCTCGGCGGCCGGCATGTCGCTCGGCTCGACCGGGGGAGCCGTGGCCGGGCAGGGCGACTGCATGTTCTACAACCCGTTCAGCAACGCGATCCAGCGCGCCGAGCAGCCGGGGACGAGCTACACCAACGCCAACAACCCCGGCTACGTGGCCGGCGCGGCCAACTCCCCCGAGTTGCTGGGCTGG
Source organism: Candidatus Palauibacter sp. (assembly GCF_965216145.1). Taxonomy (GTDB): domain Bacteria; phylum Gemmatimonadota; class Gemmatimonadetes; order Palauibacterales; family Palauibacteraceae; genus Palauibacter. Next base: position 1,428,204 of record NZ_OZ244149.1, on the reverse strand, counting down.
ATCAACGAGGAAGTGGACCTCTTCAACACGGCCGATCTGTTCGTGGCCGAGGCCACCTTCAGCGGCAGCGCCATCGCGGACGCACTCGGCTACGCACTGGGATACCAGTTTCGCCGCTTCGACGTGACGGGAACGCCCAACGACGCGGGCAACCAGGCCATCAACCCCTGCCAGGTGCCGGGGGACCGGTCCTGCCTCGAGCAGGCGGGGCCGTTCACGTTCACGACGGGGTATTCCCCCTATGATGACGCGCAGACGGTCCACCGCTTCTACGGCGAGATCCCGATCAATCTCGGCGATTGGCTCGATGTACAGTTCGCCGCCAACTACGAGTTCCACGATATCGCGAGCAGCTTCAACCCGAAGGTCGCCGCGCGGGTGAACCTGTCCGAGTCCGACAACCACCAGTTGGCGCTGCGCGGGTCGCTGCAGTCCACGTTCCGGGTTCCATCGGTGGACGACTTGAATACCGACCAGATCACCGCGCTCGAGTACGTGCAGGAAGTGGATGTCTACAAGGCGGTGGACACGTTCGGCAGCGAGGATCTCGATCCGGAGACGGCGCTGACAGGCAACGTGGGGCTCATCCTCTTCCACTATCCGAGCCGCACGCAGGCCACGTTCGACTTCTGGAGCTACGACTTCAGGGACGTGATCAATGTGATCCCCCACGCGAGCATCACGCGGCTCTACCACGAGGGGGGCGCCAGCCGCGACGCGATCAAGGAACTGGTGAAGTGTCCGGATGGCTGGGGGACCGGGACCTGTAACTCGGCCCTGATCGAGCGTATCCGAATCAACCTGACCAACTGGCCGGGCATGCAGACTTCGGGCTTCGACTGGAGCGTGGCGACGCGTCGCACGCTCGGGGCGGGCGAGCTCTCGCTCGGCCTGGACGGCACGCATACCCGCACGTACAACATCGATGCTCTCGACTTCAACGGCGTGGAACTGCAGTCGGCGGCGCAGGGGGCGGGGAAGCTGAACCGCTTCAATCCGATCGCCTGGCCGCTGCCGAAGTGGAAGTGGTCAGCCTCGGTCGGTTACCACCAGGAGCGCTACTCGGTGATCGGCAACCTCCACTACATCTCGTCCTATGACGATCCGGACTCGGTTGACCCGGACCACCGGGTCATCGACTCGTTCGGGACGTTCGACGCCACCGTGATGATGAAGCTGACCGACAGCATCGACGCCTTCGTGACGGGCTTCAACCTGCTGGGGACGGCGCCGCCGCTGGTCAATCAGGAGGGTTCGTACGACGGCCTCACGCACGATCCGAAGGGGAGGCGGATCAAGGCCGGGATGACCTACACGATCAACTAGCCGGGGGGCTCGGCGGGGCGCGCGACCATGATGCCGTCCTGGGAGCCGATGGAGAGGATCCGTTCGGCGAGGGGCTGCTCCGAGATCTCCACGGAGCGCCCGACCAGGGGGGCATGGAGGAGGTGGAGCGCCCCGTCGCGCCACACGGCGAATCCGGTGTGGGCGACGTCCAGCCCGGCGACGGTCGAGGTGGCCGCGATCACGTCGCCGTCCCGGATGCGGCCCGCCACCTCAGCGATCCGGTCCTGCGGCACGTACAGCCGATCCGGCCCCTCGTCGAGCCTCCCCTCCATGGCGGCGATGGCTTCGCGCACGCCGGCATCGGCCAGCTGCCGATACGCCTCGGGGTGCTCGGACATGAAGCGCACCGGCTCCGGATCGGCCGCGGGATCCAGCTCGCCGGTGACGACGCGCAGCAGGCCCTTCGAGGCATTGTCCGTCAGCCATTCCGAGAAGTAGTGGAGGCGGCTCGGATATCCGTCGAGCGTGCCGCCACGATACCGAAGATCCGTCAGGTGGGCCTCGTACCGGGCCCGCGCCGCGACGGGATCCGCGAGGGCCTCCGCTCCGTCTTCCCGGACGAAGCGCGTAAGGGCGAGGACGTTCTCGACGAGCGTCACGCAGTCCAGCTCGCGGAAGTTGATGACGAGCCGCTCCCGTCCCGGCTCCTCGAGCGTGCCCGGCGTGTACGTCGTGCCGACGAACGACTCGGCCAGCTGGACGATGGCCTCGCCCAACTCCATGTCGGCGAGCCCGCGTTCGGCGGCGAAGCGGATCTTCTCCTCGAACACCGCCCAGTCCTCCGGTGTCCAGACCGCCGGGCCGGGCGACGTGGACGCCGAGCCTCCCCCGCCCGACCCCGATCCGACTTCGGCCGTCTCGTCAACCACGGTCGAGGTCGGGGGCTGTGCCTGCCACGATGCGAGGGCCGCGATGGCGACCACGGTCACCACGATGCAGAGGGTGACCTTCACCAGCGTGAGAACGCCGCGCCATTTCATCTCGAATTCACGTTGAACTGAGGTTGAGCACCACCCGTTCCTCCCCTTCCCTGTATTCGACCCGCAGGGCGCGGCTCACCGACCCCCACAGATGGGGGTGCGCGCGAAACACCTCCGTCAGGTAGACCCCGAGCGCCCTGACATGGAAGCCGTGCTCCCACCCCCGACGCATCAAGCGGGCGGCCGACGCGACTTCCGTGTAGGGTCCGCCGTCCGCGATCGCCTCGCGCAGACGCCCGGCGCCCCGCGCCAGATCCGCCCATCGTGCCCGGGTCTCGCCGTTCTTCCTCGCCAGATCCCCCACCGTCCACCAGTGTCGCATCCGGCGCTCAAAGCCGGCCAGCCCCGCGTGACCGGCCGCCCGGGCCGACGCGGACGCGGCGGACGCCAGTTCTCGCGGCGTAAGCGACGGATCCTCCAGATACTGCCGCCACAGGTCCCCGTACAACAGCTGTCGGAGGAGAGGCGTCTCCCGTCCCGGCTCGTCGGCGAGCCACGGAACCGCCCGGCCCAGCGCCATGCCGAGCGCCCGCGCGTCGGCCCCGGTGAGCAGCTCCAGGAGGGTGGGGAAGGTGGCCTTTCTGAACCGGAGGTGGAACGACACCTCCACGTCTCTCTGCTCCCTTCCCACGCGTTCGAGGCGTTCCCGGGCGGCCCGCGCGCCGCCCGGGGTCACGCTGCCCCAAAGGACGCCGAGATCCACGAACCGCCCCGCGTCCCGGGCCGAGAGCCGACGTTCCCCGTACTCCATGAGGAGGTGCAGCGTGTAGTTGAACCCGTCGGCGGTCGGCGCCGCGCCCGGGGTCCAGTCACGGGAAGTGGCGGTGAGCGTCGTCTTCCACTTGCAGCGGTCACGGCCCCACTTGCCGGCGTAGTCCTCGATGGCGGTGAAGCTGAAGCGGCTCCGGTCGAGGCGGCGGTCCCTTCGCATCGTCTCCCGCATGTACGTGCGCGCCTCCCCGCCCATTGCGAAGAGATCGCCGAGACTCAGCGACACACCCCAAGACTTCGTCGTCTTCACCGTGGTCTTGCGCAGGAACCGGTGCAGCGTCACGCCGCTCGTCGACGCGGCGGCCCCGTCTTCGACAACCCGCTCGAAGTCGCCCCTGAGCACCGCGCCGTGCAGCGCCCCGAAACCGTCTCCGACCCGGGCCTCGTCGAGGGTGAACTCCATAAGCGCTTCGTCGGTGCGCGTACGGCTGTAGAGGAAGTCGACCGCGAACTGCGCCTCCACCTCCGCGATGCGCGTGATCACGGCTTCGGCGTCCAACTCCAGCTTCTCGATCCGCTTCCGGAGGGCGGCCAGCCGCAGACGCTTCCCTTCCATCCGCAGCCGGTCGACGAGCCGGTCCGCGAGGGCGCGCTCACGGGGATCGAGGTCCGCCACCCTCGGTTTCGCGAGGATCGTCCTCACCTGCTCCAGGGGCTCGCCGAGAAGCGCCTCGATCGCGGCCCCGAGCGCCTCTTCGATCTGCGACTTGTCGGCGAAGCGCACGTTGACGCGGGCCGCCGCGCGCAGGGTGAGCACGTCCCGGTCGGACTTCCTGACCTGGACGTCGATCTCCCCCTCCCTCTGCCGGGAGAAGACGACGAGGAAGTGGTCGTCGATCTTGACCTTGAAGCTCGCCCGGAGGCTGGCGCCGACCTTGACGCCGAGATCCTCTCCGGACGCGAGGAGCCCGCCGAGGGCGCCGATGTGTGTGGTGAACACGTCCGACCACTTCAGGCTCACGGCGGCGCCCAGGGTTCCGTTCACCTCGAGCGCGAGCGCCTCCCCGGGCGCGAGCGAGCGGACGTCCGCCGCGGAAACCACGAATCGGGCCGTGGCCAGATCGCGGGCGACCGACGGGACGACGAAGTCCTCCGCGTGGTGACGCCGATAGTCGTGGAAGAGAACGGAGACCTCGCCGTCCGCCGCCGCCGCAAATCCGAACTTCGCGGCCTTCAGTCCTCCCTTCGCCATGACCCGGGCGGTCGTGCGATAGGCCAGCCAGGCCGAGTCCGCCGCGAACAGGACCGGCGTTCGGATCTCGAGGCCCTTCGGTTCCGCATCTTCCGCCGGGGCCTCTCCAAACAGTCCGGCGGGATCCTCATCCCCGGGCGCGTTGAAGACGTCGATCGTGACGTCGCCCCCGACCGTGCATGTGAGGTCGTCGTTCACGACCGGCAGTTCCCTCTCTACCGACCGCGTGAGGAGGGTGGGGTTGGGCAACTCGGAGTCCCCCAACCGCCGCGCCGCATGGTCGGCGAGGTGGGCACTCAGGTCGCCAAGATCGAGCTTCTCGGGCATGGGATCTCACCTTCGCAAGACATTGACTCGCAGACACTTCGCTTGGACCGACTACAGTCCCGGGGCATTGCCTCCAAGGCAATGGGTTGACCGGCGCCGGTCGCCGTCGCCGGGGGCGCCGCCTATTTTTCGCGCTTCTCTGCCATCAGATGGCCCTTCTGCCGAGAGCTACCGATGAAGATGCTCCGCTCGCGCACCCTCGCGCTCTTCCCGTTCACCGCCGCCATGCTCCTCTTCGCCACGGGCGCCGCGGGGCAGGCCTACGATCCGACCGATCCGATCCCGCCGGATCCATCCGTGATCACGGGCGTGCTCGACAACGGCCTCCGCTACTTCGTCCAGGAGAACGACCAGCCGGAGAACCGTGCGGAACTGCGCCTCGTCATCAACGCCGGGTCCATCCTCGAGGACGAGGATCAACTCGGACTCGCGCATTTCGTCGAGCACATGGCCTTCAACGGCACGGAGAACTTCGAGAAGCAGGCGCTCGTCGACTACCTCGAGTCGATCGGGATGCAGTTCGGCCCCGACATCAACGCTTACACCAGCTTCGACGAGACCGTCTACATGCTCCAGGTGCCGATGGACGACCCGGAGATGCTGGCGACCGCCTTCCAGATCCTCGAGGACTGGGCGGGAGGCGTGCTCTTCGACCCCGAGGAAGTCGACAAGGAGCGCGGGGTCGTAATCGAGGAATGGCGTGGCCGCCGGGGGGCCCAGGCGCGCATGCAGGACCGGCAGTTCCCGATCATGTTCGAGGGGTCGCTGTACGCCGAACGCCTGCCCATCGGGAAGCCCGAGATCCTAGAAACCGCCCCCGCCGAGCGATTGCGCAGCTTCTACGAGGACTGGTATCGGCCGGACCTGATGGCGATCGTCGCGGTCGGCGACTTCAACGGGCGCGAGATCGAAGCGACGATTCGGGAACGGTTCGCCCGGCTGCGGGGTCCCGAGGACGCCCGCACCCGGATCACGGCCGAGATTCCGACCGACCATCCGGCGCGCGTGGCCATCGCGACCGACACCGAGGCCCCGCAGAGCCAGGTCGGGGTGCTCTACAAACAGCCCCCCGCCCCACGCGGCACCATCGCGGACTTCCGACGCGGCCTCGTCGAGGGCCTGTACTCGGGCATGCTGAACGCCCGGCTAGATGAACTCCGTCAGCAGGCGGACCCGCCTTTCATCTTCGGGGTCTCGGGGCAGGGCCAGTTCGCGCGCGGGGTCGACGCATACCAGCTCGTCGCCCTGGTCGCGGAGGGGGGGATCGAGCGCGGGCTCGAGACGCTGCTGACCGAGGCGGAGCGCGTGGTGCGCCACGGCTTCGCCGAGACGGAACTCGAGCGGCAGAAGACCGCGGTGAGGCGGTCGTACGAGCGCCGGCTCGCGGAGCGCGAGAACCAGGAATCGGCCGGTCTGGCGGGCCACTACGTGCAGGTCTTCCTGCAGGGGAGCGCCTACCCCGCCATCGAGACGCAGATGGAACTCGTGGACGCCTTCCTCCCCGGGATTACGCTCGCCGAGACGAACGGCGTGGCCCAGGCATGGCTGGCCGAGCGGGGCCGCGTCATCCTCGTCAACGCGCCCGAGAAGGAGGGGCTCGAGACGCCCGCCGAGGAGGATCTCGTGGGCGTGTTCGCCGCGGTCGGCGGGCGGGAGATCGCGGCCTACGAAGATGCGGCGGCCGACGCTCCGCTCCTTCCGGCCGTGCCCGAGGGTTCGCCGGTCGTTGCCGAGGAGGCGCTCGACGAGGTGGGGGTCACCGTGTGGACGCTCGAGAACGGCGTGCGCGTCGTACTCAAGCCCTCCGACTTCAAGGACGACGAGATCCTCTTCTCCGCCACCAGTCCCGGCGGCACTTCGCTCGTGCCCGACGACCTCTATCCGAAGGTTTCGCTCGCCGGCGCTGTCGTGAGCCAGGCCGGGGTCGGCGAATTCGACCAGACCGCGCTGCGCAAGAAGCTCACCGGCAAGGCGGTAAACGTCTCCCCGTCGCTCGGGTCGCTGTCCGAGGGGCTGGGGGGCTTCGTCTCGCCAAGGGACATCGAGACCGCGTTCCAGCTTGTGTATCTGTACTTCACCGCGCCGCGACGGGACGAAACCGCGTTCGAGGCCTTCAAGGCCCAGCAGTTGGGGGTCCTCGCGAATCTCGGCGCCAGCCCCGACGTCGTGTTCTCGGACACGGTCTCGGCCACGATGGCCCAGGGGCATCCGCGGGTGCCGAGCCTCTCGCAGTTCCTGGAGAACCTGGAGCAGGCCGACCTCGACGCGGCCTACGACCTGTTTCGCGAGCGCTTCGCGGACGCCAGCGACTTCACCTTCTATTTCACCGGCACCTTCGATCTACTGGAGATCCGGCCGCTCGTGGAGCAGTATCTCGGCGCACTCCCCGACCTGGGACGGGTCGAGACCTGGCGCGATACCGGCATCGATCCGCCCGCGGGCGTGATCGAGAAGTTCGTGTACAAGGGGCTGGAACCGCAGAGCCGGACCCAGATCATCTTTTCGGGCGAGGCCGAGTATTCGCGCGAGGAGGCGAATGCGATCTCGTCCATGGCCGACATCCTCGACATCCGGCTGCGGGAAGTGCTGCGGGAGGACCTGGGCGGAACGTACGGCGTGGGCGTCGGCGGGTCGCTCAGCTACCGGCCGGACGAGGAATACAGGGTCACGATCAGTTTCGGCTCGGCCCCGGAACGCGCGGAGGAACTCTCCACCGCCGTGTTCGAGGAGATCGAACGGCTCAGGGCGGAGGGGCCGGACGCGGAGACGGTGGACAAGGTGCGCGAGACGCAGCGGCGGACGAAGGAGACGAACCTGCGCGAGAATCGCTACTGGCTCACGCAGTTGGCCGCCTTCGAGCGCGCCGGTCGGGACCTGAGCGAGATTCCGAGCTACGAGGCGATCGAGGGCTGGACGGCGGAACAGGTGCGGCAGGCCGCGATCCGCTATCTGCGCACCGACCAGTACGCCCGCTTCGTGCTGCTGCCGGAACAGAAAGTACCCTAGATGAGCGGATCCGCCTACGCGCGGCGGGAGCGTCTGCCCGTCCGCCTGATGCCGGACCACGACAGCATCGCCGCGGAGGTGGCGGGGCGGATCGCCGCGCTCATCCGCGGACGGGCCGGGAACGGGCGCCACGCCGTGCTCGGCCTCGCGACCGGCTCGACCCCCGTCGGGGTGTACCGGGAACTCATCCGCCTGCACCGGGAGGAAGGGCTCGACTTCTCCAACGCGGTCACCTTCAACCTCGACGAGTACTTCCCTATGCGGCCCGGGAGCTTCCACAGCTACCACCGCTACATGCGGGAGCACCTGTTCGATCACGTGAACATTCCCCCGGACCAGCGCCACATTCCCCGGGGCGACGTGCCCGAGGCGGAGGTGGAAGCGCACTGCACGGAGTACGAACGTCGCATCCGTGAGGCGGGGGGGATCGACTTCCAGATCCTCGGGATCGGGCGCAGCGGCCACATCGGCTTCAACGAGCCCGGCTCCGAGCGCGAGTCTCGCACCCGGCGCCTCTATCTGGATACGGTCACGCGGGCGGACGCGGCGTCGGATTTCTTCGGGGAGGAGAACGTGCCGCCGCAGGCGATCACCATGGGCGTGGCGACGATCCTCGAGGCCCGTGAGGTCGTCCTCCTGGCGACGGGGGAACACAAGGCGGCCATCGTGCGGCGGTCGGTCGAGGGGGAGGTCCACGCCGACGTGGCGGCGACCTTCCTCCAGCAGCATCCCGCCGCGACGGTCTACCTCGATCCGGCCGCCGCCTCGGACCTCACTCGCATCCGCATGCCGTGGCAGGTGGGCGACGTGGAGTGGACCTCCGAGCGCGAGACCGCGGCGGTCATCTGGCTGAGCGAGCGCACCGGGAAGTCGATCCTCCACCTCGCGACCGACGACTACCGCGCCAACCACCTCGCCCCACTCACCTCCAGACACGGTTCGGCCGAACCGCTCAACGGGCAGGTCTTCAACGCGCTGATCTCGAAGATCCGGGGCAAGAGCCGGCTCCCGCGCGGCCAGGAGATCGTCGTCTTCTCGCCCCATCCCGACGACGACGTGATCTCGATGGGCGGCCTGCTGCGGAAGCTGGTCGAGAACGGAAACCGGGTGACCGTGGCGTATCAGACCTCCGGGAACATCGCTGTGTTCGACCACGAGGTGCGCCGCTACATGGACTTCCTCCGCCGCGCCGCCGGCGTCATCGACCTGGGGGCCGCGGAGAGGCTCGAAACGACGCTGCGTTCCGTCGAGGACCGGCTCGCGCCCAGGGAGCCGGGAGGGGTGGATCCCGAGGTTGTGCAACAGCTCAAACGGATCATCCGCGAGAGCGAGGCGATCGCCGCCATCGAGTCGCTGGGCCTGTCCGCGGACCGGGCCCGCTTCCTGAACCAGCCCTTCTACCAGACGGGGAAGGTGCGGAAGAACCCGATCTCCGGGGCTGACGTGGAGATCGTCACACAGCTGCTGGAAGAGATCCGTCCGACAATCGTATGCGCGGCGGGTGACCTCTCCGACCCGCACGGGACGCACCGCATGTGCCTCGAGACCGTCGAAGCCGCCCTCGCCCGCTACGGAGGCGACCCCTGGCTGTGGCTGTACCGGGGCGCGTGGCAGGAGTGGAGCCTGGACGAGGCGACCATGCTCGTGCCGCTCTCCGAAGGCGAGGTGCGCGGCAAGGTGCAGGCGATCTTCCGGCACGAGTCGCAGAAGGACTCGGCGCCCTTCCCCGGACCGGACCCGCGCGAGTTCTGGCAGCGCGTGGTCGACCGCAACCGCGGGACGGCCGACCTGCTGCGCGCCCTCGGCCTCCCCGCGTATTACGCGATGGAGGCGTACGTGACGCTGCGCGAGGGACGGCGGGTGGAGGGGCCTGAAATCTCCACCTCGTCGCTCGCGGACGCGGACGGGTGAGGCGGGGCGCCGCGGCCACGGGCCGAAGCATGTGAGGGGCTGACATGGGCCAGTTCTTCGGGACGGAGCTGCAGCCGCTGGATCTCTTCGGCCCGGCACACTTGGTGGCGTCCGGCATCCTGGCCCTGGTCGGGTTCTGGTTGATCCGCGCCGGCATGGCCGCCGACGAACGCGGACGACGCCGTCTGCGGATCGGAATCATCGCCACCATCGTCCTCTTCCGCATCACGAAGCATGCGTGGAAGGCGTCCGTGGGGCTGTGGGCCGTGGAGACCGACCTGGGCCTGCACCTGTGCAGCGCCATGTCCTTGATCACCGCGTACGGGCTGTGGACCCGCCGCCGGTGGACCCTCCATCTCATGTACTTTTTCGGCGTCGCCGGCGCGGTGCAGGCCGTTCTGACCCCGGACGCGACGTTCGGCGTTTGGCACTTCACGTTCTTCGAGACGATGGCGTCCCATGCGATCCTCGTCATGGCGGGGATCTGGGCGGTGAAGGTGGAAGGCTACCGGCCGACGGCGCGCGACCCGTGGCTCGCGCTCGGCCTGCTGAACCTGTACGCCGTCGTGATGTACCCGCTCAACCGGCTGCTCGGATCGAACTATCTGTACGTCATCGACAAGCCGCCGACGGCTTCGATACTGGACTATTTCCCGGGCTGGCCGTGGTACATCCTGCTCCTCCAGCCGCTGGCGATCACGCTCTTTCTCGCACTGTATCTTCCCTTCCGGAACCGCACTGCCGGCTGACCCCGGCGCGGAGACTTTTCGTGACCAAAAGTCGATGCCAGGCAGTTATCGTCATTCGTTCTTTTTTGTGCAGAAGTATGTTCAAAAGAGAGCCGCGACATTCCCACATTCGCCCGCATATCGATGTCTGACTGACGCTACATTCGGGGGATCAGGCGGATGGTCGCCGCGGCGCGCGCCTCGCCCTCGGCGAACCCGATCCTGACGACTCCGGACCCGGAATCCGAGACGCGCGCGGCGCCGCTCGTAACGGTCGGGTGTACGGGGGTACCGAACAACGCGATGTCGTAGCTGCGGCCCGCCGTCCCCTCCACCGAGAGGGTCCACCCGGCCGGGTCGGCGGCGAAGTCGAGGATCCGCAGGCCGGTGCTCCGCTGGCCGGGTTGGAGGGCGAGCCGAGGTGGCGACACGGTGAGGCCGCCTTCCCAGATCACGACGATCTCGGCGCGCTCGCCCGCCTGGGTTCCGGCGCCGGTGATCACCTCGAAGCTGCCGTCTGGCCCGAGTTCCGTGTCGACCGCGTTCACCCGGACCGCCACCTCCCGCGCGCCCGCCGGCACGTCGGGGACGAAGTTGAACGTCAGCGGCGGCCCGGTGGTCGTCAGCGTCGTGCGCCGCTCGCCGCCTGCAGCCGTCCACCGCTGGCGGATCTCCACGTCGGTGCTGGTCCCTCCCGCCCGGAGGCGCCGCACCGTGAGCTCCGGCCAGTCCGGCGGGAGCTGCGGGGCGAGCCGGGCGCGGCCCAGCGGCGCATCGGGCTCCCATCCGAGCACGCCACGCAGCAGCGGCGTCGCCAGCATTGAGGTCGCGAAGAACTGGTGCGGGACGGTCTGATCGAGGGGCTGGTAGAAGGTGCCCGACAGCAGTTCCGGGTGACGCCCCAGGCTCCAGTCGAACGTCATCTGCTTCACCGCGTCCATGAGGTGGAATCCTGCCCACGGACGCCGGTACCGGTACTGGCCCCAGGCCACGTACCCGGTCACGAAGGGCCATACCGTGCCCATGTTGTACTGCAGCGGATGGTACAGCTCGCTCTCGGTCGAGAGCATGTGGGCGCCCCAGTCCGACGATACCCGGTCGCTCGCGAGGTGGGTCAGCGTCGACCGCGCGCGCGCCGCGTCGAACAGGCCGAACGCGGCCGCCGTGGCGGGCCATACGGTCAGGTGGTCGTTGGTGCTGCCATCGGCGAGGATCCCAAAGGCATGATGTCCCGCGCCCTCGAGCCAGTACGCGTCATCCAGGGTCACCCGCGCACGGGGAGCCATCTCCCGTGCCCGGTCGGCGACCTCTGCATCGCCCATGCGCTCGGCGAGCGCCCTGGTTCCCTCGAGAGCCGCGACCCAGACCCCTGCGAGGTAGATATCCTGGTGGAGGGCCGCCCCGAGGCCGCCGACCTCGACCGCTGCCAGCCCTCCCACGGTGTTCTCGATGATGCCGTCGCCGTCGGTCTCGGCCGTGAGGCACCATTCCCACGCGCGCCGGTACGCCGGCCACAGCTCCCGCAGCAGTTCGTCGTCGCCGCTCGCGCGCCAGTACTCGTAGAGGGCGACCATCCAATAGGGCGTCGTGTCGGCGTGGTAGTAGGCGTACGGGTAGGTGCCGAACCAGTCGATGCGCGCGGCCGCCTGCGAGATTTCGTGCGTGATCTTGCCGTCCTCGCGCTGGTACCTCGCGAGAAAGGCGAGTTCTTCCGCCACCAGCTCCCACTGGCCGAGAGCGTCCATGGCGAAGGTGTTGATCGCCGCGTCGCCGCCGAAGAACCAGCCGAAGCCGGGACGGGTGCCGTTGCCGGAGAGGCCCCAGCCGGCCACGAACCCGCAGCCGAGGTCGGGATTGCAGACGCGCTGCTCCTCCAGGTTGATCTTCGCCCACTCGAGGGCGAGATCCAGCCCAGGGTCCGGCGACTCGATGGAGACTGTGGTGGCGAGCACGGAATCAGCCCACGCCCGCTTCGCCTCGTACAGCCCGCGGGCCTCCGAGATCAGCCGCTCGTAGCTGGCGAACACCTCATCGCGCGGCGTCGTCCCACCCGCGATCGCGATGGGGATGAACTCGCCCCGGGCCCGCTCCGGGTCGACCGGGATCACCATCGTACGCCGCGCCTCGCCCAGCTGATGGGCCGGGTGTTCCACCGAGTTCACGGCCCAGGGAGACCCGACCACGGCGTTCTGCATCTGCAGGCTTTCGGACAGCACGAAGACGCGCCGGTCGGCGTCCCAGTAGGCGTACTGTCCCCCGATCGACCCTGGCCACATGTAGTTCAGCACCGGCTCGAACTCGGCGACGATCTCGAGCGGTTCGGGGCTGTCCACCTCGAGCAGGAGCAGGAGGCCGGGGATCCCGGCCGGGGCGAGGATGTGCTGGCGCACCTGGAAGGCCGCGTGGCTGTAGGTAATCGTGGTGAGTTCCGGGCGTACGTGGACGCTGCGTGCGAGCTGCTCTCCCGGAATCGGCGACCCGTAGCTGGGGGTCGAGAAGCCCAGCCGGAACCCGTTCCCGACCTTGAGGGGATGGACCCACAACTCCGCCTCACCCGTCTCGAGGCCGAGCCAGGCCGACCGCGGTCCGGTCACGCCGAGATATTCGCCGGGACGCACGGGCCCGGAGAGTTCGATCGGCGACGCGACGATCTCGAAGCGGGGGACCGACAGGGCTGCCGAATCCGGCGGAGCTTCCGCGGGTGTTTGCGAGGAAGCCAGGCTCGGCGAGGTGGCCGAGATCGCGACCAGCAGCGGAAGCGAGATCACACGGGGGCAGCGGTCGATCTTCATCGTCAAGGTTCCTCACTCCCGCGACAACGGTTCCGGCCATCCGGCCATCCCCGGAACCGCACGGCTCTATTGAGAAACTACGTATCGGCTGGCCCCGGACAATCCGCCGCTCAGGGCTTGGTTGACTCAAGACGACCATTGGAGCGAAGTTTGATCAGGAGTTCGTCGCAGAGGGGGAGGAGGGCGGCGGGTCCGCACGCGTGGGCTCGTCCGCCGTTGGGCAGGCATTCAAGGGAACTCTGCACGCATGACCAAGAAGACCCGGAAGCGGCCGCTGAAGGGCGTCGATGACCTGCCGGCATTCCCCGAGGGGTGGTATTTCATCGCGAGCCGGGAGGCTGTCCTAAGAGAGGAATTGATCGAGAAGACCTGGATGGGCGAGGACATCGTCGCCTGGTGCGACGAAGAAGGTCGCATCTGCGTGGCCGACGCCAAATGTCCGCATCTGGGCGCGCACCTGGGGCCCTCGGTCGGGGGCAAGGTGCGTGACGGCTGCCTCGTCTGTCCCTTTCACGGATTCGAGTTCGACACGACCGGCCAGTGCGTCGCCACTCCGAATGCTCCGCCCCCCAGGGCCGCGAAGCTGAAGGTGTACGAGACGAGAGAGATCCTCGGCCTGGTCTTCGCCTGGTGGGGGAGCGGCGGCCGGCCACCGCAGTGGCACCTGCCGGCCGATCCACCGGGTGGAGCGGAATGGTGCGAGTTGGGACTTCGCACCCTTCGGTTCCGCGGCCATCCCCAGGAAACGACGGAAAACTCCGTGGACCTGGGACACCTGCGCTACGTACACGGGTACGACAGCGTGCATCCGGTCGGTTCGGTATCGGTCGACGGTGCCTACATGAAGAGTTGCTTCGACTTCAAACGCGTGCGGAGGATCGTGGGCCTCAAGTACCTCGTGTACGAGGTTTCGGCCGTCACGCATGTCCATGGACTGGGCTACTCCTTCGTCGAGATCCACGAGAAGACCATCGATATGAATTGGAGATTGTGGGTACTCGTGACACCGGTTGACGGCACGCTCGTGGAGTTGGTGCTGGTCAGCCAGACGCGGGAAATCCGCAAGCCCGGGCGGTTCATCACGGGCCTGCAGTTCGTACCGGTGAAGCTGCGCCACAAGCTGATGAATCACATTCTGCTGCCGCAGCAGATACGGGACGTTGTGCAGGATGTGGTGATCTGGGAGAACAAGCGGTATCGGTCTCCCCCCCGGCTGTGTCAGTCCGACGGTCCCATAGGACGATACCGCCGGTATTGCCGGCAGTTCTATCCGGAACTGCCGGCGGAGACAGGTGGGCCGACATGAGCTCCGCCGACAAACTGCTCCTGCTGCAGCAGCAGGTCCAGATAATGCAGGGAGGCTGAGGATGGCTGTTGCTACAAAGGGTCCGACGACCCAGGCGCTGAGTTTGCCCGACGAGCTCATCCTGATGCTGCTCAACGAGGAGAGCGGCTACTTCTACCAGGTACCCGGCTGGGAATTGAACTGCGCGGTCGTGGGCGCAGCACTCGCGGAACTCTCCCTCCTGTCACGCATCGACACGGACATGGAATCGCTCTTCCTCGTGGACGAGACGGAAACGGGCAGCCCCGTCCTAGACCCCATTCTGAAGGAAATCGCTAACGCGCCACGTCCGCGGACCGCCCGGTACTGGGTTGAACGGCTCGCCCCGCGCGCGGAGTCCATCATTGATTTGACGCTGGACCGCCTCGTCGACCTGAAGATCCTGGAACACCACAACGGCGACTTCTGGACGCTGGCCCGTACCGTCTGGCACACGGACCTGTACGGCGACTCCCAGGAGAGCACTGCGGGCCAGTTCATCAAGACGCGTATCAGCAAGGTTCTCTTCACGGACGAGATTCCCGATCCGCGAGACGTCATCATCGTTTGCCTCGTTAATACATGCGACATCTTTCGCTTCATGTTCCCGCTTGATGATGAGGCGGAAGAGCGCATCAAGCTTATCTGCAAGATGGATCTGATCGGCCGTTCCATAGCCGATGCGGTCGTACAGAACCTCGCCGGCCCGTTGCTTCGACGTGCCCACCTGGCCAAGAAGATCCCGGCTGTCTCGTTGCGTCGGTTGCTGCTCAATCCCCATGTGCGCGATGGCAACATTCCCGCGCTCTTCGCAGACCTCGCAAACGAGTATGGCCCGGTGTTCGAGATCCGTCGGCCGTTTGCGAAACCCATGCTCTTCATCGCCGGGCCACGGACAAACCGCTGGGTGCATCGGCACGGGCGGATGTACCTGAGAGCCAGGGACTATTTTTTGGCACCGTTATCAGCCCACGCCCCACGGGCTCTCGCACGGGAGGAGCGACATTGCCTAGTGTAGTGCCGCTTAAGAGAGATGTACATGACGTAGAGGGCGTGCTATCTTTCATGCATGCCCAAGATACGAAGGATCCGATTGCGACCCGGGGACCGCAAGGAGCTCGAGAGCTGGGTTCGGGCCCGCACGACCCCGCAGCGGCGCGTGGAGCGGGCCCGAGTCATCCTCGGCTCGGCCGATGGCCTCTCGGCCCGGGCTCTGCGCCGGGAGGTGGGCGTCTCGCTGCCGACCGTCAAGCGCTGGCTGGACCGGTACGAGGCCGAGGGTGTCGCCGGACTGGAGGACCGGCCGCGCCGGGGCCGTCCGCGAACGAGCGTCACCGCGGAGGTGGAGGCGGAGGTGGTGCGCCGGACGCTGGAGGAGAAGCCCCCGAGCGGGACTCACTGGAGCACGCGGCTGATGGCGGAGGGGGCGGGGCTCCACCACAGCCAGGTGGGGCGGATCTGGAAGGCGCACGGGCTGAAGCCGCACCTCACGCGAACCTTCAAGCTCTCGACCGATCCGGAGTTCGTGGCGAAGCTCCGGGACGTGGTGGGGCTGTACGTGGACCCGCCGGAGCGGGCGGTGGTGTTCGCATTCGACGAGAAGAGCCAGATCCAGGCGCTGGACCGCACGCAGCCGGAGCTTCCCCTGAAGAAGGGCTGCTGCGGGACGATGACGCACGACTACAAGCGGCACGGGACGACGACGTTGTTCGCGGTGCTGGACGTGGCGACCGGGGATGTGATCCACGAGTGCATGCCGCGCCACCGGCACCAGGAGTTCATCCGCTTCATGAGCGAGGTGGAGAAGCGGACCGATCCGGACCTCGACCTGCACGTCATCCTCGACAACTACGCCACGCACAAGCACAAGAAGGTGGCGGCCTGGCTGGAGGCGAATCCTCGGGTGAAGTTCCACTTCACGCCCACCTCGGCCTCGTGGCTGAACCTCGTCGAGCGCTTCTTCTCCGAGCTGACGCAACGCCAGCTCAAGCGGCTCGCAGTGAACAGCGTGAAGCAACTGACCGACACGATCACGGCCTACATCGAGAACCGGAACCGGGACCCGGCGCCGTTCAAGTGGACCGCCGCCGCGGAGGACATCCTGGCGAAAGTGAGCCGTGCGAACACCACTTTAGCGGCAATACACTAGCTGTGCGTTACAAGGACGTTGGTGACGCGTAGCTCCACAAGGCGCTGGAAGGGAGTACGGCGTCTTGCTCCGGTCCCCGCCGATCCGGTGCCCCGAGCGTACGATGCACGCCAGCTTTTTGAGGTCCATGTGCACCAGAGACCCGGACGCGACCACTCGTAGCGCACCACCGGCTCCGGAGTGTCAATGGCCATCGAAAATGTCCCACCTCGGGGGAGGGCGGGGCGGAGGGGTGCGGCGGTCATGAGGCGGTCGCTCCAAGCGGGGAGACGTCGCGGGCGGCGCCGTTGTCGGTCATGAGCTGGCCGATCTTCACCCCCTGGCGCGAGTAGGGCGTGAGGTCTTTGCCGGACTCTCAGCTTACGCGTCGATCCGGTGAACAACCATCCTGAGATCCAGAGCTAGCGCAGGCTCTCCAACCCCCAATTTACACTCGAGCGGCGTTCCCGCGGGAACGTCGGGGACCGTGGTGACCGCGCAACGCTTCGGTCGATCACCGCATCCACTTGACGTGTACGACATCGTGTCGCATATTACGACAACGTGTCGTTATAGCCCTCAACGGAGACAGCGAGAGATGACGGTACCGAAACTTGCGAACGCCGAACTCGCGGTCATGGAACGGCTCTGGGAGGAACGGAGCCTGACGGCCCGCCACCTCCGCGAGCAGCTCTATCCGGAGGCCGCGAGATCCATGCACGGAACGATCCAGAGACTCCTGCAGCGGCTGGAGGACAAGGGTTTCGTCGACCGGGACCGCGACCGGGCCGCGCACCTCTTTGCGCCGAGGATCAGCCGCGAGGCCTATGCGGCCGGCCGTCTCGAAGCCTTGGCGGATCAGGTCACCGGCGGATCGTTCGTCCCGATGATCACGCACCTGGTGGAGGAGCGGAAGCTCTCCGACGCCGACATGGAACGGCTGCGTCGACTATTGGAGGAGAGATGACGGACCTCGCCCTGCAGGTCGCCGGCAGCAAGCTCGCGATCTCGATCGTCCTTGCCGGCGCGGTGTGGCTCGCCGCGCGGGGCAACGACCGGCCACGCCTGTGTCATGCGCTCTGCCCCACGCTGCTCGCGGCGCTGCTCATCCCGCCGCTGATCGGGCTCCCGGTCCTGCAGCCCGAGCCCTCAGCTGCCGGGCCCGCCGACGTCGCGTCCCGTGACGCCGCGCCCCCGGTCGCCGCGGCCATCGGCGATGCCCAGCCCGCTGCCGTCGGCGGCGCAGTCGACGGAGGGTGGCTTGCTGCCTACGGAGGGTCGGGCCTCGTCGTCCTCTGGCTCGTGGGCGCTGCCGTGATCCTGGGCTGGACGGTCGCAAGGACGCGAGACTTCCGCCGCTCACTGAGGGGAGCCTCACGCGAAGCCCCTGCGCAACTACAGCGAATGGCTGGAGAGATCGCCCGCAGTCTGGGCCTCGCGAAAGTTCCGACGATCCGCACGACGGACGCGGTCGTGTCGCCCATGGTGTACTGGGGCGGCGATACCGCCCGGGTCCTCATCCTGTCCGCCCTCGTCGAAGGCCTGAGTCGGACCGAACTGCGCTACATCGTGGCGCATGAGCTGGCTCACGTCCGGCGCCGCGACCACTTCGTCCGCTGGATCGAGTGGCTCGCGTGCACGGCGTTCTGGTGGAACCCGGTGGCGTGGTGGGCGCGGCGGCGGCTCCGGGCCGCGGGGGAAGTCTGCTCCGACGCCATGGTCGTGCAGGCCCTTCGCTGCGCTCCACGCGACTACGCCCGCGCGCTCGTGCGGGCAATCGACCTTGTGCGGACCGAGGGAACGCAGCGCCCGCCGGTTTTCGCGAGCGCCGCCGACAGCGGCCGACGAACACGACTACTCGAGAGGAGACTTCGTATGATTGTCACGAACAGCCCCGCTTCGACCCTCCCGCGCGGGCTGCGCCTAGTATTGCGAGGCGGACTCGTGACGTCGCTGGCGCTGGGTCTCGTCTACTGCAGCGAGCAGGCCTCGCCTGCTGCGGTCGAAGTACCGGCCCTGGACGCGCCTCTCGCCGGCTTGACCGGCCCCGACCTGCAAGTCGTCGAGATGCCACGCGCTGACTTCGAGGCCGCGGAGCCGAGTTGGAGTTGGTATGTGGCGGGTGGCCCGGCCGATCTGCCGCCGGTGGTCCTTGGCGGCACCGCTCCGCTGCCGTCACGAGGAGAACAACGAGAATTGCTGTATCGACCGGTTCCTTCGGATGGACGGAGTTCCCCCGTCATGGTCACCTCGAGCCCGGGCGACAGCGATCGGAAACGAACGACCTTGTACTTCCGCGAGGCCACATCGACGATCTCGCTCACGTCGCCATATGGCACATCGGAGGTCCGTCGCGCGACGAAGAAGTGATACTCCTGCGAACCCTCGCGCAGATCGGGAAGCTCGGCGATCGCCGACAGGGGAAGGCGCAGGAGACGTTCCGCGGACTGCTTCGTGAAGTCACGTAACGCAGTCAGTGAAAGCGATTTACGCAACCAATAGTGAGGCTCTACCCCTCATTTGTTCCACCGGGACGAAGCGGATTCCCTAGGCCCCAAGTGGCCGTGAATGGACCTGTCGGCCCGGATCGCCGCGCGCCCACGCGCCCGAACCGAGAGGCTGCGGGTGGGGTCGGTGATCCTCCGATCCAGACGGCCCGCTCCCAACCGGCTCGGAACCATGGCGCTCGGCCAGCGGGTAGGCGTCGCGTTTCCGAAGCCGCGTACTGCGTTCAGCGCATATCTTAGGCGACCAGACCAATTCCCTTTCCTACCTGCGCAGACTTCGACGGCGCGGTCGCTAGGCCTGCTTTCCCAATCGTCCCCTCTGCTGCTCGTTAGAGGTCCGAAACAGCAAACCGCGCCACCTGCACACGCCCCAGAGACCGAGCGGGTGAACGAGAAGTCGGTGATGCTTCGATCCGTACACCCGTGCCCAACGGACCCGGTGTCACGGTGCCTGTC
This sequence comes from Candidatus Palauibacter sp., assembly GCF_965216145.1. GTDB lineage: Bacteria > Gemmatimonadota > Gemmatimonadetes > Palauibacterales > Palauibacteraceae > Palauibacter. The sequence continues at coordinate 1,408,735 of NZ_OZ244149.1, read as the reverse complement.
GCTGGCGGGTGAAAATGTGACAGGTATGGCGGCCGAAAAAGTGACACATCGGTCGTTCCCGTAGGCCGGACGGAGCGCGGCTCCATCCGGGAACGTAGAGCTTGGTGTCTCCCCTGGAAGATGGGAGGCGCCGGTGATCGGATGGGAGCGACGCGTGCTTTTGAGACACTACTTGGACGAAGGTCTGACGGTGATGGAGATCTCCCGCGAACTCGGGATCAGCCGTCAGACGATCTACCGCTGGATCAGGAGCGGGGAGCTGGACCGGGATCTCGAGGAGGTCCGCTACGGTCCGCGGCCCCCGGTGCCCACCAAGCTGGACCCGTACGGGGCGATCGTGCGGGAACGGCTGGAAGAGTACCCCGAGTTGACGGCGGTCCGGCTGCTGGCGGAGATCCGGGCGGCGGGATACCCCGGCGGCGGGATACCCCGGCGGCTACACGCAGCTCAGGCAGTACGTCCGCAAGGTCCGGCCCCCGCTGCCGGCGGAGCCGTTGGTGCGGTTCGAGACGGAGCCGGGTTGTCAGGGCCAGGTGGACTTCGCCCACTTCCGTTTCCCGTGGGGCCGCCGCTACCTGCTTCTGGTCGTGCTCGGCTACTCGCGGCTGTTGTGGCTTCGGTTCTACCAGCGGCAGGACATGGCGACGCTCCTCAGGGGACCTGGAGGTGGCCTTCGGCTTCTTCGGAGGCGTGCCGGGGGAGCTCCTGTTCGACCAGATGAAGAGCGTGATCGTGCGGGACCTGAGGAGCGAGGGCGGGCGCCTGATGGCCGCCGGGGCCATCAGGCGCGTGCTCCAGTGCGTCCCGCTCGGGCGATCCTCCTCCAGCGTCCGGCGCACGACCTCCGCGGTGACGCTCGTTCGGGGACGGCCCCGGCGCGGCCGGTCCCCCAGTCCGGCGAGACCTCCAGCCTCGTACCGGTCCAGCCAGCGCTTGACGGTCGGAAACGACCCCCAGTTTGGGAGGCGCGTAAGGCGGGTATAGGCACATAGACTAAAGGGTTTGACAGTATTGGCTCCCCGGCTCAGGTCCTGCTATGGCATCCGTCTGAATCTTGGCCTCGGAGGCGAAGGGGATCGATATGAACTTGGCAGAGGACCTGGTTCTGCTGCTCCTCAACGAGGAGAACGGCTACTTCCACCAAGTTCCCGGGTGGAACCTGAATTGCGCTGTTGCCAGCGCCGCACTCGCAGATTTGGCACTCGCCGGTCGCGTTGACACGGATCTGGACTCTCTCTTCCTTGTCGACCCGGTAGAAACCGGCGACCCTACTCTGGATGCCATCCTGAAGGTGATTGCGGCCGAGCCGGAGCAGCGAAACACCCAGTACTGGATCGAGCGTCTGGCTCCTCGCGCCGAATCGATCATTGAGTCTACTCTGGATCGCTTGGTACAGCGTGGGATCCTCAACCATCATTCCGGCGGATTCTGGTCACTGTCGCCTGGCACTTGGCAGGCGCAGTCCTATCACACTTCCGACGACGAACCGAGCGAGTTTGTCAAGACACGGATCGCCAAGATCCTGTTCGATGGCGACATTCCCCATCCGCGTGATGCCATTCTTGTTGGGCTTGCCAACGCGTGCCAGGTCCTTCACCTGATCTTCCCCCTCGACGAGACGGCCACGGCACGCATCGAACTCGTCTGCAAACTGGACGTAGTCGGCCAATCCATCGCGAAAACGGTCTCACAAAGCATGGCTGGGCCGACGTTGCGGGTCTTGAGCACCAAGCCGATTCCATCCGCTCGAATTCGCGATGTGCTGTTGAGTCCACATGTCCGAACCGGTAACCTGCCCGCGCTGTTCGCGGATCTCTCCCGCAAACATGGACCTGTGTTCAGAATCCGCACGCCTTTCTCAAGAGAGGGCATGCTCGTGCTCGCGGGGCCTGAAGCCAACCGATGGATGCAGCGATCCGGACGCAGCTACTTGAGGTCGAAGGACTACCTGGAAGATTTTGAGAAGGTGTACGGGGCATCGCGCATCCTGCCTTCGATGGACGGTGCCGATCAGTTCCGCATGCGAAAAGCCATTCACATGACTTATTCGCGCGTGGCGCTTGAAAGCCGTCTCGACGAATTGTACCGACATGCCAGGGAATACATGGAGAGATGGCGGGTCGGCGATATCCTGCCTGTGGTCAAAATGTGTAAGGAATTCACGAACGCACAGTTCTCGCAACTGTCGGTTGGTATCGACACCCAGGACGAATTCCAGGATCTGCTTGAGTTCAAGGAGCGCTCGCTTGTTACGCATATTCAGGGTGCGCTCCCGAAGTTCATGCTGAATACTCCGGGAATGAAGCGGAGAAAGAAGCAGATCGGCAACTTGGTGGAGCGAATCCGGGCTGTCCATACGCCAGCCCAGCGTGCGGGCTGTCCCAGGGATATCGTGGACGACCTCCTGAGTCTGCACGCAAATGACCCGCAGTTCCTGCCCGAGACGGATTTGATCTTCTCTCTCGTGTCACCCCTTATCGTCAGTCTTTACCTAGGCAATGCGCTGAGCTTCGCGCTGCACAACCTCCTATCGCGTCCCGATCTGTACGAGCAGATCCAGGCGGAAGCCGACAAGGTTTTCGCGGACGGTGACCCGGACGCCGATGCCCTCAGCAAGTCCGCCATTGACCTCACCTACCGTTTTTTCATGGAGTCCCAGCGTCTCTACCCGATCATTCCGATGCAAATCAGAACGGTGATGAACACCTGCGTCGTCGAGGGATACGAACTGCCGGTGGGCTCGCAGATCTTCCTAGTCCAGTCGGCCACACACTATATGGAAGACGTATTTCCCGACCCCTTCTCCTTCGACATCGACCGTTATCTGCCGGAACGCCGGGAAGACAAGGGTCCCAGTTACGCCCCGTTCGGGCTCGGCACCCACATGTGTCTGGGCCATCGGTGGGTGGAACTTCACCTGGCCGTCGACCTGCTGATGCTGATGCACTTCTTCAGGTTTGAGATGGCCGACCCGAGCTACAGCCTTCGGATCAACCCGTTCCCGACCATGGCACCGACCCAAAAACTGAAGATCGTGGTCACGGAAAAGCGGAATGATCTTCACGGTTCGCCGCACTCCGACCACTATGGCGAATGTCCCGTGAACGGAAGCGGAGCCGGATCGCGAGCGCAATGAGCCAGGAGGGCCGACAATTCGGGGAGCGCCCGGGACCGATCGCCTATATGGCGAGCAACGGGGTTGCCGCCAACCTCCTAATGGTGGGGATCATCGCGGCTGGGCTCGTCTCTTTCACCGGTCTGGAGCAGGAGGCCTGGCCCGAGCTGCCCTTCAACCAAGTCGAAGTCTCCGTGGCCTATCCAGGCGCCACGCCGGAAGAGGTGGAGGAGTCCATCGTCATCAAGATCGAGGAGCAGGTGAGCTCGATCGATGACGTCAAGACCGTCAGGTCTCTTGCTGCCCAGGGGATGGCTTCCGTGCGGGTGGAGATGAGGTCCGGCGCGGACATCGACGATGCCTTGGACGACATCGAGTCGGCGGTCAACAGCATTCAGACCCTTCCAGCCAGCGCCGAGCGTCCCGAATTCCGCGAGATGACCAACCGTCAGAGCATCATGCGGCTCATTGTCTACGGCGACGTCCCGGAACGCTCACTTAAGGAACTGGCGTACCAGATCGAGGACGAACTCGCGACCGTCCTGGCATCTTCGCGAGTCGAGACAACTGGCGTGCGCAACTACGAGATCTCGATCGAGGTGCCGCAACACCGGTTGCGGGCCCTCGGGCTGACGCTTCAGGACATCTCGAATGTGATCAGGGCCGGTGCTGTTACCCTCTCTGTCGGCAGTATAGAAACCCAGGAGGCCGAGGTACGCGTCCGCACCGTCGGCCAGCGCTACGATCAAAAGGACTTCGAGGACATGGTAGTCCTCGCCCGGGGCGACGGCACGATCGTACGGCTCGGCGACATCGCCGAAGTGCGCGATGACTTCGAGCAGTCGGCCCTTGTCGTTCGGCACCAGGGTCAGCCAGCTGCATTCATCGAGGTTTCCCGCGCCCAAGGCGAAGACGTGGCGGATGTAGTCGCAACCGTGAAGGAATACGTCGAAGACACCTTGAGCCCATCCTTGCCCGAAGGCGTGCGGATCACCGTATGGAACGACGATTCAGAGCTCTTCGCGGAGCGTCTGAATCTGCTCATCACAAACGGCGCGCTGGGATTCCTCCTCGTCCTGGTGGCACTGACGCTGTTTCTGGAACTGCGTCTGGCGATCTGGGTGGCCGTTGGGCTAGTTGTTTCGGGCGTCGGGGCCTTGTCGGTCCTCCTAGTCCTCGACCTTCCCATCAACTCCTTTTCGCTGTTTGCGTTTGTCCTCGCCATCGGAATCGTTGTCGACGATGCAATCGTGGTTGCCGAGCACATTCACCATGAACGATCACTCGGTACGCCGGGACTCCCTGCGGCGATCCGCGGTACGAGGCGGATCAAGGGACCGCTGATCTTTGCGGTCCTCACATCCGTGGCCGCCTTCTCTCCGCTGCTATTCCTGCCTGGCGGAATAGGCGAGATCATGGGACCAATGCCGGTTGTCGTGATCTCGATGCTGCTGTTTTCTCTGGTGGAATCGCTGCTGGTTCTTCCGAACCATCTCTCCCATCTCCCCAGCCCGGAATTGTCGCCTACCGCTTCCATCGCTCGCTTCATCCGCCGGATCCAGGGCGGTGTGAACCGCGCACAGAGGGATTTCGTGGAGGGTCCGCTGCATCGGTGGCTGGAATTTGCGACGGAGCAACCCGCGATAGTGATAACCGGGGCTATCGGACTGCTGGCCTTGTCCGTGTCGCTTCTGGTGTCGGGCATCGTCGGAACGAACTTCGCGGATGAACAGCCAAGCGACTTCGTAACCGTCACTCTCGCCATGCCGGACGGCACGCCTGGGCATCGGACTGCCGAGGTGGCGACTGAGATCGAGGAGGCCGGACGCCAGGTAGTTGACCGATTCTCCGAGGGCCGTCCCGAGAGTGCACCGCCGCTCTTGGCCGGGGTAACTGTGGCCATCGGGCAAGGGCCCCGTATTATGGGTGGGGGACTGGTCGCGGAGCCTAGAATGAATCCCCAAGCCAACCTTGCCAGCATTGAGTTCAAGCTGTTGAACTCGAAGCAGCGACAAGTGCCGACGGAGATGTTTCTTCAGGCTTGGAGAGACGAGGTCGGACAGGTGCCGGAGGCACAAAGCCTCATCTTCACGGGTGAGGTCGTTTCGTTTGGCAATCCAGTCGAGGTCGTCGTGTCGCACACGGATCCCTCGCGCCTCCGTCCGATTGCCGAAGCGGTCCAGGACAATCTGCGTCGATTGCAGGGCGTCTTCGACGTGCGGTCCGATCACGCGGACGGAATCCAAGAGATCCAGCTGGAACTAAAGTCCGAGGCACGCACCCTCGGCCTTACACTCGATGGAGTGGCCCGGCAGGCGCGCTCCGCTTTCTTCGGCGAGGAGGCACTGCGGGTGCAGCGAGGTCGTGAAGAGGTTCGGGCCTATGCGCGCCTGCCCGAAGACGAACGCAATTCCGTCACGGATGTTGAGCGGTACCTGATTCGTACTCCCGGTGGGGGTGAGGTGCCACTCGGCCAAGTGGCCTCCATAGGGATGGGCACATCGCCCACGTCGATCCCGCGTCAGGACGGTCGGCGCATCGCAACTGTTACGGCGGATGTTGACGCCGCTGTGACGTCCGGTACCCAGATCAACGGTATTCTGGAGCGTACGGTCCTGGCTGAACTCACGTCGGCGAACCCAGGAATGACCTACAGCTTTGGAGGGGAAGCTCAGCAGCAGATCGAGTCCTTTGACGCGCTGCAACGCGGCTTTTTACTCGCCCTGCTCGCGATATTCGCGATGTTGGCGATTCCCCTCCGTTCCTACACCAAGCCCTTGATCGTCATGTCCGTGATTCCGTTCGGGCTTGTCGGCGCCGTCCTCGGACACCTGTTCCTGGGCGAGATCTTCACGTTCGTCTCCGCCATGGGCTTCCTCGGACTGAGCGGTGTTGTCGTCAACGACTCGCTCATGATGATCGACTTCATCGACCAGAAGATCAGAGAGGGAACCCCTCCGCGTGCAGGGATCGTTGAAGGTGCTAAGGGACGCTTTCGTCCGATCATGCTGACCTCGGTTACTACTTTCCTCGGGTTCACGCCCATCTACTTCGCGCAGGCGAGCCAAGCCCAATTCCTAGTGCGTTTTGCCGCATCGATGGGGTTTGGCATCATGATCACGACCGCGCTGCTGATGTTCATCGTGCCCGCCCTGATGGCAATACACATGCGCAAGAGAATACGTGTTGACGAAAGGGCAGCGTTAGGCCCGGCCTAGTGCCTTAACTTGGTTCCTCGCTGTTTCAAGTGGGTAGTTTGAAGTTGAGTTTGCCGCACACGAGATAGGCGATGGTGATGAAGTTCTCGGTGGTCCGGTAGCCGCGGGCCCTGGCCTTGGCGGCCTGGACGAGCGAGTTGATGCCCTCGATCATGCCGTTGCTGATCCTCGAGCGGAACCAGAGGAGGATGCCGTCCCAGTGCTTCCCGATCGTCTTCGCCGCGTCGATGACGGGCTGGAAGCCGCTTTCGGCGGCCCACGAGCACCACTTGTCGAGGTAGACCTCCGCCAGCCGGGGCGGGAGATCCCGGAACGTCTCGAAGGCGAGCTTGATCCGGTAGGCGAGGGCCGTCTTCAGTCCCCGCCGCGACGGATCGAGCAGTTCGCCGAGCCACCGCCGCTGAGAGGCGGTGAGCTTGCTCCGCCTCTTGAGCCACAGGTAGCGGGTGCGGTTCAGCTCGGGACGCTCCTTGCGCTCTTGGCGCCTCACCTCGTCCACCGCCCGGTTCATGAGCCGCTGGACGTGGAAACGGTCAAAGGTGATGCCGGCCTCCGGGAACGCCTCCCACGCCCCTTTCATGTAGGCCGCGGACATGTCCATGCAGAGGTCCCGGATCTGCCCGGCGTGCCCCCCGTGCGCCTCGAGGTCCTCCCGGAAGCGGCGCACGACCGAAGCGTCGCGCCCCGGCGTGGCGTACAGAAGCCGCGAACGGTCCAGATCCGCGAACAGCGTGATGTAGTCGTGGCCCCGCCGGCACGCCGTCTCGTCCACCGCCACCGCGCGCACGCCGGAGAAGTCCACATCCGCCCGGGCCTCCCCCACGCGGCGCTTCAGCAGCCGCCACAGCCGCGTGTCGTGCTCGCCCACCAGGCGGGCCACCGCCCGCACCGGCATCTCCCGCGCCAGCGCCACCACCAGCGCCTCGAACCACAGCGTGAAGCCCGAGCCCGGCTCCGCCCACGGCACCCTCGCCTGCTTCACGCCGCACGCCGGGCACCTCACCCGCGGCACCCGCGCGTGCAGGTAGGCCCGGTGCTGGAAGAAGTCCAGGTGCCGCCAGCGCTTCGGGCTCGCGTCGTGCGCCTTGCAGCCCCCGCGCCCGCACGAGGGGCACGCGAACGTCCCGCCCGCCTCGAAGTCCAGATGCAGATCCAGGCGGCGCTCGGCCGCGTCGAACTCCGTCCGCTCCACCCGCCACGGCCACTCCAGCCCCAGCGCCCGCTCGAACAGTCCCCGCTCCGCCATGCCGCCGTCCCGCCCGGCCGCTCCGCGTCCCCCCACCGCCCCGGCCGGCCCCGGAGACCACCGGGCACGTCACGGACCCGCTCGGGCACCGGCGGCCACCGCCGCCGGCCCCGCCACTCTACCGCCCCTCATCCACCCCCAACAGCGAGGAGCCACTAAAAAGCGGGAAGCCGTCCACAGAATCCCGTAACGTGCAACGTCGCAACATGATGCGAATCTGTGAGCATCTGCCATGTAGGCGATCGGCCCGGAACGCTCCCGGTGCATGCCGTCGGTCGGACTCACCGTGTCGAACTCACCGTGCCGCGTCGGTTTCGGTCTGAACGCGCATGCCTTCGGTGGCGAACGGAATTCCGCCGGTGATCACCGCCTGACCACTCTCCAGGGCGCCGGTCACGAACACCTGGTCGTTGGCGCGTTGCAGCACCCGTACCGGAACGATGCTCACGCCGCCGCCATCATTCACCGTCCAGACCTCGTTCCCGGGTTGCAGCGCCGCTCGCGGTATCCGGAAGTAGCGATCCGGTGAGAGGCCCTCGATTTCCACTTCCACGAACTTGCCGATCAGCAGGGGCGGATGACCGCCGACGGCATCGGACGGGTCCGCCGGGACCCCTGTGTTGAACGGATCCGATACACGCACGATCAGGTCTATGGTTCGCGTCTGCGCGTCGAGCGAGGCCTCGCCCCGGTCCACATACCCTTCCCAGGCGAACGCCCCTTCTCCGTATCGGGCGATCACCCGGGCCGCCACTTCGCCATCTCCATCACCCGCCCGAAGTTCCCACAGCCCCGGGATCAGGGCCGCTTCGGCATCGGACAGGGGGACGACCACTTCCACCGCGTCCGAGGCGAACAGCCGTCCGACGGGTTGTCCGGGGCTCACAATCTGTCCCACGCCTACGGACTCATCGCGGACGAAGCCATCGAAGGGTGCGGTTACCCCGGTTCTGGACAGTGCGAGATTCGCGTCGGCAAGCCGGGCCGAGTCGCGGCTCAGCGCGGCGCGGGCGGCTTCCAGCTGGGGCTCCCTCAGCGTGAGCGGACTCGCTTCGGACGACGCAGCCCCGGCCCCTCGACGGTCGGAATAAAGCTCGTACTGGGCGCGGGCGATCGCCGCCTGTTCCTGTTCCTGGAGGAACGCGACCTGGCGAGAGGCGAGGTTGGCTTCGGCTTCCTGCAGGCGGTACAGGTAGTCCGCCTCCTCGATGCGGAAGAGCGTCTGGCCCGCCTCCACGCGTCCTCCGCTCTGGAACCCCGGATCCACCCACACGACCTTCCCGCCCACCTGCGGCGCGATATCGATCTCCGCGCTTGGCCGCACGGTTCCGGACCCGTACACCGGTATCGCGCCCGATCCGGCCGAGACCTGCCCGGTCTGCGCGAACGGAACCTGGGGGGGCGGCTCCCGGCTCGCCGGCTCGGGGGCGAGCGAGAGCAGAAGCGCCGTCCCCGCCGCCGTTACGAAGACGATGAAGAGGATGATCCTGAGACTCGATCCGAATAGCAGTCTACGCAGCATAGGCACCTACTCCGTGGCGGCCGAGAGGCTCAACCGGACCGCAGGGGCGGCGGAAGCCTGGCTGGCGGCATGGGCACGAGAGTTCACGGTAGAACCAGCCGTTGGACGAGGACGTGAAGGGGGATCGGCGGCCCGAATCCGGTTCCTCCATGTCGCAGTCCTCCTCCTCTTGCCGAGACGTGGTTCGTCCGGCTTGAGCATAGAAATCCGAACTTTGCTCTGTCAACCGGATCGAAATCCATTCCGGCCAACCCGGCCCTGGCCCTTCGCTTTCCTGAACGCCCAACCATACATGATACCCCCGTAATAGTTGAACGTCCGCCTCGCCTCCGGATCGTCGAATGGATATACCGCACCGAGCTGTCTGGCAGCGGCGAGGCCACTAACCAGGCAGGTTTCCTGGCTATTTATCAGAGTATGTGCGCCGCAGTGCCACGTCTTTCTCTTCCCTTGAATGAATCGGAACAGGGGGACGAGCCATGCGACATGGCGCACGTCATGCACGATATGCTGGAACCACCACTTTCCGATGATCTTCTGCTCATCGATGTCGCTGATGGGGTTGTAGGTCACCAGGCAGGGCTTGTCGGATCGATTCGCCCATGGTTGCTGGTTGTGCATGATATACGTGATTTCATAATTGTCCGGCCTGGCGCCGTACTGCTCGATATGATTACTCCGCGTCGTCAGGGGCTTCACTTCGTTATCCGGAAGGACCGAGGCGTCCGAGTGCACGACCGTGTGGTTGTGAAGTTCGCTCTCGTAGCGTATCGACGAGAGAATATAGCGCTCCAGCATCGTGGGATTGTCGAGGATCATCAGAGTCTGGTTCGCGTTGCATGCGAGGATCACCTCGTCGAACGCCTCCCGTACGCCGTCTTCGTCCTCGACCACGACGCCGGACGACCGGCGATACACCTTTCGTACGGGCCGGTTGAGATAGATCCTGTCCCGGAAGTCGGCCGACAGGTTCTCGTAGATGCGTCGCGTGCCCTGGTCCCACGTCTGCATGGGCGTGGCGCTCTCGATATCAAAGAAGTCGAGATATCTCACAAAGAGAGAGGCAGGCAGATCGAAGACATTCGTCGCCATCAGGAAGTTGACGAACATGGGCTTCAGTATCTTGTACCTGAAGTCCCCGGAACAACCGGCCAGATTCAGCACCGTCCCCATGCTGACGTAGTTGAAGGGGTTCAGGGCGTTCAGAAACTGCGACCGCGAACGGCTCAGCGGGCCGAACCACTTCAGTCGCCTCAGGACTCGCTGAAACTTCGCAATCTCGGATTGCAGATCTTCCCTGATCTCGGAATCGAAGTCGTGGGCGTAGAGACGACCCCGGTATTTCACACTGTAGCTGAATCTGGTATCGATGAGTTCAATGTCGAACTGTCTCATCAACGACAGGATGTGCTGATATACCGACGGAATACAGGCGGTCACGGAGATGTCGAAGGGAATGGAACTGCCGTCATCCTGCGGCATGTCGGCAGTTATCGCGTTCCCGCCAATCCGGTCCTGAGCCTCGAACAGCCGGAAATCGAACCGGTCCCGGTCGTGATGCAGGGCCCACGCGGCCCCCAGCCCCGATATGCCTCCGCCAACGATGGCTATGCGCCGCGGCGTTGTCCTTTCTCGACCGGTTGCCACGTCCTCGTATCCTGAGCTAGCGGCCGCGGAGCACACGAACGACGCGGCCGGCCGCATCGATTACCTGTAGCGGCCCCGTCAGCACATCGTCGCCGAGGTCGACCACGCGGCCCGGTTCCTCGCCCGCGGCGGCGCGGCGGGAGGGCAGCATGTACGGCTCCGCCAGACCGGCATCGACCGTGTAGCCGAGATCGGCCATCGACTGGATGGTGATCGCGCTGAACGTCTCCGGCTCGCCGAGGGCGTTGAGCGGTCGCATGAGTTCGCCTCTCAGCACGGAACCCCGCCAGTGGAGGTTCGCGCTCCCCCCTCCTCCGAGGTTCTCGACCGGAACCTTCGCGCCGCTCATGTAGTCCGTACCACCCGCCTCGTCGAAGGCGGCGATCGCCAGGGGGCCCGTGAAGTGCGTATCGATCGCTCCCACTCCGAAGGACCGATCGCGAAGCAGGCCGACACGGGACCATAGCAGACCGAATCCCAACGTGTGGGCAATCTCGTGGACCGCGAGTTCCGTCGCGTCGCCCGACCCGATGAGGCCATCGAAGTCGGCCGTGTCGAAGAACGCGACGCCCAGGACCGGGAGCATTGACCCCTCCCGAAGTTGGCACATGCCCGCCTGGGCCAGGGTCCGCCCGGGGCCGTCGATATCCCGGAATTCGACCAGGATCATCAGGTCGTCGATCGTGCCCACCGGCTCCGAGGTGCGCGCGCCGTGGCACTCGAGTTGATCGTTGACGGGCACATCCGGAAGCTCCGTGTCGGCGAGGACGGACATCCAGAGTTCCGCCGCCGATCGGATCGCGGCCCGCTGCGGCTCCGTGACGGTGCCGCCGAAGCTGAGCGCGATGTCGAATCCGCGGCGGCCGGGACGAACCTCCACAGCGAAGGAAAGCTCGGCCGCGCGGCCGCCGGGGTCGCGGGCGGTCACTGTCACGGTCGCGCTCCCCCGTGCGATGGCGACGACTCGCACCATGTCGTCCGCCGCGGCGACGCCCACCACAGCCGGGTCCGAAGACGCCGCCTCGTACACAAGCGGGTCGCCGTCGGGGTCGGTGAAGTGTTCCGACACGTCCACGCGCGCCGTATCTGCCACCGCCAGCGTCAGAGCGGGGATCGGGACCGCGGCCACCGGTGCCCGGTTCGGCACCGTCACGCCGAAGCGCACGGCCGCCGCCCGGCCCTCGGGATCACGGGCCGTGATCGTCACGGTCGCCGTCCCGGGGCCCGCACCGATCACCTGCACCGTGCTGCCGGACACGTCGGCCACCACAACCCCCACGTCGGAGGACCTGGTTGCGTAAGAGAGGACGTCCCCGTCCGGATCGCTGAAGTAGCCCGACGCCTCCAGCGTCGCCGTGTCCCCCACGGCCAGCTCGAAGTCGGGGATCGCACCGATCACCATCGGGGGCCGGGTCAGCGGAGGTTCCGTGCTTCCGTCGCCGCACGCCGCGGCCCACGCGCCGGCGAGGACCGCGAACGCCCAGGTGGCTGCCCTGCCAGGGGCTACCCCGCGCGGGCGGCTCATCCGTGGCATCACTCCCAGGGGCCCGTTGTGGTCGGGATCAGTCGCGCGCATCACCATGTTCCGGGGTCCTGGTTTCGTCGCTCTGACTGCGCAAAACCCGGAACCAATCGGGGAGACGACCCAGGACAAAGATCGCGGCAACGCCTATGAGGGTCCAGCCGCCCAGAGTCATGGCGAAGTCTTCGTGGCCGAGGTTGAGAGCCCATCCGCTGCAGACGAGCACGGCGAACACAACCAGCGCTCCTGACAGCTGCCCCCGTTTTTCGTGAGCCAGCGATCAGGGGTCCGCGGTGGCGCGTGCGCGACCGCACGGGCTGGTCGCCAGGATCAGGTGTTGGAGTTGGTGCTTCCCCCGTGCCCTTCGTGGGGATCGTCGGTGAGTCCGTCCGGCGGCGTTTCTTCTTCGGCATGCCCAAGCTCTTCGATTGCTTGCCAAATCGCCTCGCCCGTCCGTTCCCAGCTGCGACGGAGAACAGTATCCGCATCGTACGGATACCACTCGCCATCCCTGGTGCCTGGCCACAGGTCGAAGATGGAGCCGAAGCCCCGGACAACGTTCAGCAAACGTTCGGCCATGAACACGCTCCCATACCGGACCAGCTTGGCGTTCTTGCAACCAACCTGAACGCCCCCGTCAACACAGTATGAACACCGCCATCCTCCCGCACCCGACGGCCGCTTGCTAGGCGCCGGTGACGTGGAGGACCACGGTTCGGCTGTGCGGGCGGCGCCGATGCTCGAACAGGTAGATGCCCTGCCAGGTGCCGAGGGCGGGCGCGCCATCCACGAGCGGGATGGCGAGGTGCGTCTGGGTGAGCGCCGTACGGATGTGGGCCGGCATGTCGTCCGGCCCCTCCATCGTGTGGCGATAGACGGGGTCATCTTCGGGCACCAGGCGGGCGAAGAACGTCTCGAGGTCGTGCAGGACATCCGGGTCCGCGTTCTCCTGGATCGTGAGAGACGCCGAGGTGTGGCGGATGTAGACGGTCAGCATGCCCGTCTCGATCTCGAGGTGGGCCACCCAGTCGAGGATCGGACGGGTGATCTCGTACAGACCCTTCCCCCGCGTGTCGACGCCCAGTTGCCGGACGAACTGTCTCATCCCGAAATCAGACACGGCGGCTCGGTCGCGGTTCAGGCCACGTCCTCGCGGGCGGCGGCGGCGGTGTGCGCGCGCAGGGCTCGCCACACGCGCTGCGGCGTGAACGGCAGCGCGTCGATGCGGACTCCGACCGCGTCGTAGATGGCGTTCGCGATCGCGGGGAGCGAGGGATGGAGCGGCCCCTCCCCCGCTTCCTTGGCGCCGTAGGGTCCCTCCGGGTCCACCGATTCGACGATCAGCGCCTCGAACTCGGGGCAGTCCATGGAGGTGGGGATCCTGTAGTCCAGCAGGGAGGGTGAGGTGTGCAGGCCACCCTCCACATCGCCCTCCCTGAACAACTGCTCCTCGAAGATCGCCTCGGCGAAGCCCATGTAGGCCGAGCCCTCGATCTGGCCTTCCACGAGCACCGGGTTGAGCGCCCGCCCGCAGTCGTGCGCGACCCAGATGTTCTTCACGTTGACGACGCCGGTGTCCTCCTCCACCTCGACCTCGGCCACGTGCGCGGTAAACGAGTAGGCGGGGGAGGAGCCGATCGTCCCGCCGCGGTACTCTCCGTGGACATCCTTCGGGGTGTTGTAGGAGCCGACCGCGCCCAGCAGCCCGAACTTCACTTCGGCGAGGTTGAAGGCCTCCGAGATCGGGAGCCGTCGCTCCGCCTCCTCCGGGGCTTCCGCGTCGAAGGCCCAGCCGCGGGCCAGTCGCACGCGGGCGGCGGGCACGCCCCACGCCTCCGCAACCGCCTCCGTCACCTGCGCGCGGAGCGTCCGGCAGGCCTCGACGCAGGCGTTGCCCACCATGATGGTCTCGCGCGACGAGTAGGCCCCGAGGTCCACGGGCGTGAGGTCGGTGTCGGCGGAGAACACCCGCACGTAGTCGAGGGGCACGCCGAGTTCCTCGCAGGCGATGTAGGCCATGGTGGAGTCGGAGCCCTGCCCGATCTCCGACGCGCCGTGCAGGACCGTGACCCGGCCGGAACGTTCGATCTGCACCTGCACCGCCGCCTGGGGCATCTCGTTCGGGTAGATGGGATAGTTGGTGCCGGAGATATAGGAGGACGCGGCCACCCCCAGCCCCTTACCGCCGGGCAGCTGCCGGTAGCGTCGCTTCCAGTCGCTCGCCCGCTCCACCGCCTCGAGGCACTCCAGGAAGCCGTTCGAGCGCACCTTGAACTCGTTCACCGTCCGGCCCGTGCCCATGAAGTTGCGGCGGCGGAGTTCGAACGGGTCGAGGCTGAGCCTCTCGGCCATCTTGTCGAGCGAGATCTCGTACGCGAAGCGCGGCTGTACGGAGCCGTGGCCGCGCTTGGGGCCGCAGGGGGCGACGTTCGTGTACACGCGCGTCGAGTCGAAGCGATAGGACTCGATGTGGCAGGGCGAGGTGAGGAGCTGCCCCGAGTAGTACGTGGTCACGAGGCCGAACGACGCGTAGGCGCCGCCATCGAGGACGGTCTTCGCGTCGAGCGCCATCAGCTTCCCGTTCCGCGAGGCGCCGAGCCGGTACTTCATGTGCATCGGGTGGCGGCCGCGGTGCGAGTAGAACACCTCCTCGCGCGTGTAAAGGATCTTCACCGGACGGCCGGTGCGCATGGCCAGCAGCGCGACGCAGAATTCGAGGTCGAACGGCTCGGACTTGCCGCCGAAGGCACCGCCCACGGCGGGCTGAACGACGCGCAGCTTCGCCACATCGTGGTCGAGCACCCGCGCGAGTTCGCGCTGCAGGTAGTGCGGGACCTGGGTCGAGGACCACACCTCCAGCAAGCCGTCCTGATTCAGCTTGCCGATCGCGCAGTGCGGCTCGATCGGCGTGTGCGTCGTCCCGTGGAAAAAGTACTCCCCCTCCACCGTGACGTCCGCCCGCGCCATGCGCTCGTCCACGTCCCCGAACTCGAGGTGAACGTGCTTGAGGACGTTGCCGTTGTGGCCGGACTTTCGCGGCGCGTGGATGGGCTCCGCTGCGCCTTCCGGACTCAGCGATTCCTCGGGGGAGAGATAGACGGGGAGCGGCGCGTACTCGACCCGGATCAACTCCAGCGCCGCGTTCGCCGTGTCCTCGTCCACCGCCGCCACCGCGGCCACCCCGTCGCCGATGAAGCGCACCTTGTCGACGCACAGCGCGTGTTCGTCGCGGGTCCAGGGGATGATCCCGTACGGCGTCGGCATGTCGCGGCCGGTGATGACGCCGTGTACGCCCTCGAGCGCCTCCGCGGCCGACGTGTCGATGGAGACGATGCGCGCGTGCGCCTCGGTGGAGCGGAGGATCTTCCCGTGCAGCATCCCCGGCAGGACGATGTCGTCCGTGTAGATCTCGCGGCCGGTCGTCTTGCGCAGCCCCTCGACCTTTCGCGCACGGCGACCCAACGCCGTGAACTCGGCGGCGGCGAGCCCGGGGAGCCTGTCCGGATCCTCCGCGGCAGCGAGCTGCGCGGGCGTTAACTCGTGCGGATGCATATCCCGGGCCTCAGTCGCAGGTGGACGGGTCCACTGTAATCGTGACGGCGTTCGCCGTTAGCGTCGCCCCTTGCCTGTCCCAGTTGATCAGCGCGTTGGCGCTCAGCCGCTTCGCGTCCGCCACCAGCTTGCCGATGGCCTCGCGGAGTCCCGCCACGGAGCCCGCCCCGCCATCCAGCCTGCGGCCCCCGGATTGGAGCGCGGCCATCTCTGCGGGGCTGAGCAGCATGACCCGCGACACCAGGGGAACGGCCGCCTCCACCTCACCGTGCTCCTCCTCCCGGGGGCACGCCTGAAGCTCTCCCCAATCGGAGTCGCAGCGCAGGAGGCCTAATCCCCGCATACGGCCGTCAGGGTCCACGCGGAAGTCGGGACAGGCCCACAGACGGTCGTCAGCGCCGGCATCCGTCAGCGAGAAACCGAGGTCCACCCGCAGGAAATCGTCCGTGAGCGTCGCGACGACGGCGGCCCCACCCAAATCCGCCACGATGGGTTGGACCGACACCTCGACACCGAGCGGAACATGGCATAGCACGTAACCGCCGTCGAGCGCGGTCTGTCCCTCGGCCCGCACCGCATCACCGTCGTTCTCCCACGTCGCGACGGCCGTCGCGCCGGGCAGGCCGATGCCCGCGTCCGCGTCCGACACGAGACCCCACAGCGCGCCCGTGCCGGGCTGCGCATCCGGGCAGATCTCGTCGAGCTCCTGGGCGATCGCACCGCTCGCGGCGAGAGCCAACGCCGGCACGCCCCCCAGGAGTGTGGCCCCGAAGCGTCTCATCGTCTCCACCTCTCCGGCGATAGCGGAAATCGGAGCACCCCGATCCGCCGGCGTCGGGGTGGTAACCGAACCACGTTAACTGTTGCTCAGCGAGGGGTCACGCTCCCGCGCCGATCGCGGGATCCGGCGCCACGGCGTGTCGGTGCTTTCGCCCCGCCGCACCACTCCCGCGATCCGGCGCGTGTTTCCGATGGCTTCCAGGGGGCTGCCCTCCAGCAGTACAAGGTCGGCGGAGCTCCTCTCCGCCACCATGCCGGCGCCCTCACCCCGCGCGAGGAAGCGGGCCGGGTTGACCGTGGCGCTCTGCAACGCCTCGTACGGCGAAAGCCCCGCAGTGACCAGTTCCTCCAACTCGCGATGGAGGGCAAAGCCGAGGGGCGGCGTGTCCGTGCCGGCCATCACGGGGGCGCCGACAGCCACCAGCGCGCGGATCAGGGAATCGGCGACCGCGAACCCATCCATCGCGGCTTCGAAATCGTCCGGCGTGAAGTTGCTCATCCACGGGATCGACATGCGCTCGGTGTAGAAGGTGCGCATGTCCCTGGTCCTGTGCGAAGCCTCTTCCGTGGCGAGGTAGGCGTCGACCAAGCGGTCCGGCTTCATGATCATGGCGCACGGAGAGCGTCGGAACGTTCCACGCGCCGGCTTCGCGAGTGCGCTCGGCGAGCCCGCGGATCCGCGAGGGAGCTCCGTGCGCCCAGGCGAGCGTGCGCGATCGCAGATCGGGGCCGGGTTGGGCCGGTGCGTCTTCGGGCACGAGGTGCCAGACGTAGCCGCGCAGGTGTTCGATGCTGGCCTGGCCGGCCGCGAGGGCACCATCGAGTCCCACCTCGAAGGGGACATGCCCGGCCACCGGTATGACGAGTTCGCCAGCCTCGGCGACGATACCGCGGCAGGCCGGCGCGGGCACGTTGTTGTACACCTTGATGAAATCGTACCCGGCGGCGTGCTGCTCCCGCACGGCGCGGGCGCCGTCGATGCTGTCTCGGACGATCACGCGCCCCGCGGTGTCGATGACGGCCGCGAATTCCGGGGGCGGCAATCCTCGATGCTGGCCCCCGCCGTGTGGATGTCGGGTCCGAGGAGTTCGCCGCGCCGGACGCGGTCGCGGAAGTCGAGCGTATGCGGCCCACCCGACAGGATGCGCACGCCGGTCACTCCGGTAGCCAGGAACCGCCCGAGCGCCTGCTTCTCCCGGAAGTGGACGTGCATGTCGTTGAGGCCCGGGATGAGGAAGCGGTCGCGACCCTCGACCCGGACCGCGCTGTCGGGGATGTCGGCGTCGGCCGACGCCCGGACCGCGAGCACGCGGCCGCCGCCGACCAAGACGGCCATCCCGGTGAGGACGCGCTCACCGCCCATCGGGATGACTGAGACGCCGTCGATCGCCAGCGTGGCCTCGCCAAGGGGCGACGGCACCTCTTCCGAAGCGCAGCCCGGTAACGCAGCCAAGGTCAAGGAGACCACCGCCTAGGACCGAAGCGCCCGGGCCGACGACCGAAGCAGCGGGGCCGAGCGCAGCAGCGCGTAGGTCAGCTATCGTACCCTCACCGGTTGTGGCGACGTGGTCTGTTGAAGTCTGGCGAGTCAAGCCGGCCGACCGCCAGATGGCAACATGACTCCGGCCGAGAACCCGCTGCGAACTCCGGTCGCTCGGTCGGATTCTTACGTTACGGGCTGGCTCCCTCGGGTACGGAGACAAGACCTGTTTTCGGCTGTGACGGCGTCTCCGATATTGTGTCGCTCGCGGACGCCCCACGTTGGCCCTGCCGGCCGCTACGCTGGTAGAGTGACCGGCGATGGGATGACGGGAGTGGACGCCGGAGCTATCCTCGGTGCCGGAACCCGCGTGGCGGATGGACATTTCGTGGAAGCGGCACCGGAGAGAGCGTAACCCCCCCAATGCGATTCTGTTCGAAACCTGCGAGAGATCTCGGCCGGGCCACCCCTGTGGGGAAGGCGTACCCCTTTCTGGCTTTGTCCCTCCGTTTTGGGCACACCCCGGGAGCTGCCGCTGCCGAGACGACCGGGCACGTTATTCGGGCCGGATTCCCCTCAAGTCAACGTTCACGCGCAATTGGACAAGAGGCGTAGCCGAAGCCGTGGAGATGTGGTCGGCATGACGAGCGCGGTTCCCGTGATCGACCTGTTCTCGGGCCCCGGAGGGCTCGCTGAAGGCTTCGCCGCGTATCGCGGCGGCGGTGACGCTGTCCGGTTTCGTATCGCACTCTCCGTCGAAATGGAGAAATCGGCTCACCGGACGCTGCGACTGCGGGCGTTCTTGAGAAAGTTCCACCCATTGGAACTTCCTTCGGAATACCATGAGTTCTTGAACGGTGGAGCCAAAGGCAAGCCAGATTGGGACAAACTCTATCCTGAGGAATGGCGTGAAGCGGGCGATGAGACCAGACGCCTCAAGCTCGGAACCCCGGAGGCAACCGCGTTCGTCAACACACGAGTTCGAGCCATCCGGAAGAAGTACGGTGGTCGAACGGTTCTTCTCGGCGGCCCCCCATGTCAATCGTACTCGCTGGTGGGGAGGGCTCGAAATGCCGGCAATGACGCTTATGACCCGGCCAAAGACGAGCGTCAGTCGCTGTATTCCGACTATGTGGACGTCCTCCGAGAGTTGCAGCCGGCGGTAGCCATCATGGAGAATGTGAAGGGGATGCTTTCGGCTCGACTTCTGGGCGAGCCCATCTTCTACCGCGTCATGTCGAGTCTTCGAAGCGCAGGGGGACAGAACCGATATCGCCTCTTTGCGCTGGCTCCAGGGGATGTAGGTGGCTTTTGGCAGGAAGATCGAGATCCGAGAGGTTTTCTCGTGCGTACCGAGGATTACGGGATACCCCAAGCACGGCATCGCGTCATTGTCGTTTGCGTGCGGAGGGACATCGCGGATCTGTTGCCGGTCGAGGCGTTGATACGCCTAGAGAAGGGAGAGGCTGTCGTGCCGTTGTCGGACGTGATCGGCAACATGCCCATGCTCCGCAGTCGGCTAAGCCGTGGTGACAGCGATGACGCATGGCGGGGCACCGTACGGGCGGCCTACGCACTGCTTCAGCAGATCGAACGACCTCGGATGACAAGTGAGGAGGCATCACTCTTCGACCAAGCTCTCGATCTTGCGCTCGCGACTGCGCGAAAGCCCGGGCGTCCCTATCGTGACGCCGTCGGGGGTATGGCCATGTCCTGTCAAAGTGACTTGCGAGATTGGATTCTCGACGCGAACCTCAACCGACTTCCGAACCACGAGACGAGGGGGCACATGCCCGAGGATCTCGGTCGCTATCTGTTTGCAGCAGCGTTCGCTTTGGCCAAGGGGCGCTCTCCGAACGCTCGTGACTTCCCCACGGAACTGGCACCCAATCACGCGAGCTGGGGGACAGGGAAGTTTGGCGACCGGTTTCGGGTGCAATTGGGTGGTCAGCCTTGTCGCACCGTGACGAGTCACATCGCGAAGGACGGACACTACTTCATCCACCCCGATCCTAGCCAGTGTCGGAGCTTGACCGTTCGAGAGGCAGCGCGTCTCCAGACCTTCCCCGACAACTACTTCTTCTGCGGCGGCCGAACTCAGCAGTACGTGCAAGTTGGCAATGCAGTACCGCCCTTTCTCGCTTTACAAATCGCGGAGCGGGTTTGTGCTGTTCTCGACCGCTGCGTAGAACCGCCCAAACGGCCTGCGCCAAGCATTCCTAGCCCCGCGAGTCGTGCCTCACTTGAATCCGAGTCGGCCGTTCTTCATCGAGTGGCAGATACACCATGACAAGAAACTCCCGTCAATACGAACTCGAACTTCCGCCACGTGCCTCGTCATTGATTGAGAGCCTTCGCGATGTGGGCTACTCCCTTCGAACCGCGCTTGCCGACGTCGTGGACAACTCGATTACCGCGGGGGCCAAGGAGATCCATCTGCTCGCGGACACACATGACGAGTTCCCTGCCATAGGAGTCTTGGACGACGGCGTCGGGATGATCGAGAAGGAACTACATGAAGCGATGCGTCCCGGGACTCGGAGTCCCCTGGAAGCGCGGGCTGAGACGGATCTTGGCCGGTTCGGGCTTGGCCTCAAAACCGCTTCGTTCTCCCAATGCCGTCGACTAACGGTCGTGAGCCGGAAGGCTGGCGCGCTGTCCAGCGCGGTCTGGGACCTAGATGTCGTCGCAGCACGGGACCGTTGGGTTGTTGCGGTCTCCGACCGTGCCGCAGGTGTGCGCTGGGTGGAAAGACTCGGTGAGGACGGGACGCTGGTGGTATGGGAAAAGCTCGACCGCCTAGCCGGTACCAGCGGACTACGAGACAAGACTGAGCTTGTCCGGCAACTCGACGAGGCTGCTTCGCATCTAGAATTCGTTTTTCACCGTTTTCTCTCCGGTCGTGAAGGGGCGCGGGTGGCAATGTGGCTGAACGACCGCCCGCTGCAACCGCTCGATCCGTTCCACTCGGGTCATCCGGCGACCCAGCATCATCAGGTCGACACTATGAGTCTCGGCGACCGGCCCATTCGGATTTGGCCCGTCACGCTACCCCACCATGACAAGGTCAAGCCATCGGAATGGAAACGCTTTGCGGGACCTGAGGGCTACGCAAGCAATCAAGGATTTTATCTGTATCGGAATCGTCGGTTGATCGTCCACGGCACTTGGTTCCGCATCATTCCAAGACGCGAATTGACCAAGCTGGCCCGCGTCGGGATCGACATTCCAAACACGATGGACGCGGAATGGAAGATCGACGTGAGGAAGGCGTCGGCGTACCCGCCGCCGCCAGTACGCCGGCGACTCAGGAGAATCGTTCACCGCATGGTCGATGCGTCCCAACGAACTTACCAGGGACGCGGCACTCGACAAGCAACCCATAGCCGCTTGCCTATTTGGTCTCGGGTTCTAAACAAGACACAGGTCTCTTACGAGATCCACGAGAACCATCCGATAGTTAAGACCTTTCGCGACGCACTCGAGGACGACCGTGCCCGCGATTTCGACCGGCTGCTGCGGCTTTTCGCCTCCGCTCTTCCGATTCAGTCTCTTCACCATGACGTGAGCGCCACTCCCGAGTCCGTGCTACCGGCCCCCTTCCCGCCCACCGATCTGCTACCTGTCGTCACTGTCACGTACAACATTCTGCGGAGCCGTGGCCTTTCTTCTCAGCAGATTAGAGATTCGATGCGTTCCGCAGAGCCGTTCCGGACGCATTGGTCAACTACTGCCGACATGCTCGACGCGATTGAACAGAGAGATGCACAATGACCTATCCCGAACGCATGAGAATCGTCGCGCAAGCCCTTCTCGCTGCGGAAGCGAAATCCCCGACCCAAGAGACGATCCGCCAAGTCGTTGCAGAAGCTCGACCCAGTTATCCGGAGGTCACGGACGATGAGGCGGAACAACTCGCGCTCGAGTTAGAGACCCTTTACGACATCACGATTCGGCCGGCAAACGCTCTCCACGTTCCCTTTCAGCCCTGGTTGGACGCCGAACGTTCACAGATCGATTGGTATTATTGGCAGCGCTACCGCCAATTTCTGGCGCAGCGGGGTTTGTCCCGCCAAGTCATAGCCGAGATCGACCGAGATACGGATCGAATCGTTGGCTACCTCGAGAACCCTCGCAAACCCGGTGAGTGGGATCGACGAGGCATGGTGATCGGCCACGTCCAGTCGGGGAAGACTGCAAATTACCTAGGCGTTACAACGAAGGCTGCCGATGCCGGCTATCGCATAGTAATCATAATGGCAGGCGTGCACAACAAGTTACGTGATCAGACGCAGCAGCGAGTCGACGAGGGCTTCATTGGCTTCGACACGTCATTGGGAATCCGCAGTTGGGGAAAAACGCCGGTCGGTGTAGGTCTCTACGACCTTAGACGCAAGCCGGTATCCTTCACCACTGCGATCAAGGATTTCAGCCGAGATGTTGCCGAGAGCCTCAACATCCGACTGCAGGATCTTCGGGAGCCGGTTGTATTTATCATCAAGAAGAACACGAACACGCTTCAAAACTTGGAAGGCTGGCTGAAGACACACAACGCGAGGCTTGGCACGGATCGCATCCGTGAGCCCATGCTCTTGATCGATGACGAAGCCGACAACGCTTCGATCAACATCAAGCAGCGGGAGCTTCAGGTTTCCACGATCAATGGCCAGGTACGTGGCCTATTGAGCATCTTCGAGCGCTCCTGTTATCTGGGGTACACCGCGACCCCATTCGCCAACATCTTCATTGATCCAGATGATGAACACAAGATGGTGGGAGAGGATCTCTTCCCGCGTGACTTTATCGTCTGCTTGAATCCTCCTTCGAACTACTTTGGCGCAGCCCGTGCATTCCGTGACTCGGCGGACGTGGTCCTGCGTAACGTGAGTGACCATCATGATTTGTTGCCCATGTCTCACTCGAAGGAACACTTGATCACGGCGCTTCCGAAGAGTCTCGAGGAGGCGGTTCGGGTGTTCGTGCTGGCTAGGGCGATTAGGCTTACGCGGGGTCATGAACGAGCCCACAACTCGATGCTGGTTAATGTGTCTCGGTTCGTAGCGGTCCAGCGGCGGGTGACAAACGAGATCCATGCCCTCGTAGATCAGATAGCGGCAAGCATCCGAGTGAACGGAACGAAGCCCGTCGACACCGCCCGGTCGGATCCGGAGATGATGGAGCTACATCGTGTTTATAGGAGACACTTTGGCGCGCTGGACACGCCAAGCTGGCCGGAGATTCAACACCAGCTCCTCGAGAGTGTGAGTGCGATCAGAGTCGCTGAGATCAACAGCCGCTCGTCTGATTCACTGCGGTACGTGGATGAAGCCGAAGCGGGGCTCAATGTGATTGCGGTGGGAGGCATGTCACTTTCACGGGGGTTGACACTAGAGGGGCTGGTGGTGAGCTACTTCCTCCGCCGATCCTTGATGTACGACACGTTGTTCCAGATGGGACGCTGGTTTGGCTATCGGGACGGGTACGAGGACCTTTGCCGGATATGGATGCCGGAGCAGGCCCAAGGCTGGTATCAGCACGTTGCCGAGTCGATCGACGAACTGCGGGACGAGTTGGTTCGCATGGAGCGGGTGGGTGCGACCCCCCGCGACTTTGGGCTTAAGGTCCGCAGCCATCCGGACACGCTCATGGTCACGGCTCGGAACAAGATGGGGTCTAGTGAGAAGCATAAGGTACTGGTTGGGCTTGCAAATCGGTTCGTGGAAACAGCCGTCCTTCACCGAGATGAACAGACGGTCGAGGAGAATCTTCGGGCTGTCGTGCGTTTGGCCGAAGACATGCGGAGCCGAGGCTTTGATTTGGAGGCGGAGCGGGATGACCAAGGTTGGTTGGTTCGCGACGTGCCGGTCGCGCTCGTGGATGCCTTTCTTGGAGCCTTCAGGAACCACCCGGGGTCCTCCACGACCGAGAGCGAGCCGGTGCGGGGGTACATTGGGAAACGAGTCGACGCATTGAGACAATGGGATGTGCTGTTCGTCGGGCTTCGGCGACCGACATCGGGGTCCCTAGTGACAGACATCTTGGGTTTCCCGCTAGTTTGTCAGCGCCGTTCACCAGGCCAACGTAGCGATAAGACGATGTTGATGGTGACGAACAAGCAGCGAGTAGCGAGCCGAGGAGTTGAGAAGGCTGGGCTGACAAAGGCGGAGATACGAGCGGCGCAGCAAGCTTACAAGATTTTGGAACCTCAGGCTGAGAATTACCCTGACCTGATCTACCGGAGGATCCGCAAGAAGCCGCTCTTGGTGGTTCACTTGCTTGCCATTGGAGGGGACGCCGAGGGGCAGTTGAAGGAAGGACCCGTGGCCGCGTGGAGTATCAGCTTTCCGAACGCGGATCGAGATGAAGAGACGGTCGAATACCTAGTCAACAAGACGTGGTATCAAGAATACTACACCGACGATATGGACGACGATGATGATGACGAGTGACCATCCGTGGGGAGAGATTGAGCCGCCTAGGGAATCCGGGAACTTTAGCGCGCGGAGGATCCCGGGTGTGGGGAGCGGGGCGTGGGGACTCTACTGGGCGCTGGACGAACACAGGAACTACCTCCTCATGCTACAGCTCGGGGCTGATCGGCGCCCATCGCACCGACTACCCACCCTGAAAGGCCTAAGAGTTGAGGTCCAGAGCGCTGTGGGCGGGGCCACGCTGCTGCTCATCGTCCGGCTCACCGACGAAGACCACTTGGATATTTTCCATCGACTCTGCAGAGATATCGTTGAGGCTACGCGATCGGCTCGATCCGGTGAGGAGGCGGCCGACCGGTTGGTCATGCGAACCTGGCGGTGGCACAGGCTGCTGAGGGGCGGGCGAGACGGTCGGCTAAGCCATCGAGAACAGATGGGCTTGATCGGGGAGCTTCTCGTCCTGCAGGGGCATGTTCTTAACACCGTTCCGCCACGGGAAGCGGTGGAGAGTTGGGGCGGCCCCCTAGGATTCCCTAGGGATTTTGAAATCGGGCTGATCGGAATCGAGGCAAAAGCCCGGGCACCATTGACCCCCGTGATATCGATCTCCTCGGCCGGGCAGCTGCACGCGACGGGCACTTCACGTCTCTTCCTGCATGTGTCTGAGGTGGGGAGCGCGCCACAGAATTCAGGCTCAGCGGTGACGGTGACCGACGTAGCCCGCCGAACCCGGGAGTTGATCAGAGCGGGGGACATGTCGGCAGATGGCGGATTTGAGGAGCGCCTGCTGGCTACCGGATTCGACTGGACGGACGATTACTCGGACTCTCGATGGCTAATCGGGGAGGAAGCTCTGTTCGAGGTAGTGGAGGGATTCCCTCGGATCACCCCGGAGATCGTACCGGACGGCGTAGATGAAGTGCGCTATGTGATTGCGCTCTCCCAATGCAGGGAATTTCGGGTTGAGAAGCGTGACTTGGCGGACGCCATGCTTGGAGGGCTCGATGCAGATTGACGAATTTTACGAACAGCTCCGGCAGGACGTGCTCGCGGAAGCAGACGCCGATGGCGAGTTCCGCGAGGACAGTTTCTTCGACGTCACGACCGACCATCTCGTCGAGACCGGGGAGCTCGACGAAGCGGTCCGAGTTCCGTACCGCGCCCCTACACGAGGGATCCGAGTTGATGGATATGGGGGTGATCCCTGGGATGCTTCCGGCACGCTCACCTTGCTCATCCTCGATTTTCGCCCCGAGCCCTCGATCGTACGGCTAACGGGCAGCGAGATGGATGGAATTTTCCGTCGGCTCGCGAAGTTCGCTCGCCAAGCCCTACAGGCAAGATGGCGCGGCGCCCTCGAGGAGACCAGTCCAGCCTTCGGACTTGCCGACTTGATCGCACAGCGCTGGCCGACCACCGAAAAGGTCCGTCTACTGCTGATCACCAATCGAGAGTTGAGTGAGCGCGTCGATCATCGACCGGCCGGAGTACTCGAGGGGAAGCCCGCAATGTACAGCGTGTGGGATATCCGTCGGCTGTATCGAGCAACTGCCAGCCCTGAGCCAGAGGTCATCGAGGTGGATCTCGCCAACGACTTTGGAGGCCCTCTTCCGATCTTGCCCGCGCGGCAAGTCCAAGGGGACCACGAATCGTATCTCGCCGTGGTACCAGGGCCGGTTCTCTCCGCGATCTACGATCGATGGGGCTCCCGACTACTTGAGCAGAACGTTCGAGTCTTCCTGCAGGCCCGCAGCAAGGTGAACCGAAGGATCAGGGACACTCTCGCTCACGAACCGGAGCTGTTTTTCGCGTACAATAACGGGATCACTGCGACGGCCGAGGGTGTTGAGATCAGCAACGACGGTGACCGCCTGCTGCTTCGCAGTCTCAGGAATTTCCAAGTCGTAAACGGGGGGCAGACCACGGCATCCATCCACGCCGCAACGCGCAACAAGGTCGACATCTCTCAGACGTTCATTCAGATGAAGCTCTCCGTCGTAGATCCGGACCGAGCCGTGACGCTGGTTCCCAAAATCTCCGAGTACGCCAACAGCCAGAACCGAGTGGCCGCGTCTGACTTCTTCTCGAATCACCCGTTCCATGTGCGAGTAGAGGCTTTCTCCCGGCGAATGTATGCACCGTCTCCGGACGGTACGTTCCAGCAGAGCAAGTGGTTCTACGAGCGTGCGCGCGGGCAATACGCTGATGGTCGGGCACACTTGACCCGAGCTCAGCGGAAGAAGTTCGACATCGAGTACCCGCGCCGCCAGCGGTTCACGAAGACTGACCTCGCTAAGTTCCTGAACGTATGGGAAGGACGACCCCACGAAGTAAGTCTAGGCGCGCAGAAGAACTTTGCGGCCTTTGCTGGCCGGATCGGGAAGGCTTGGGAGACCAACTCAGACAGCTTCAACGAGGCCTGGTATCGGGAAGCTATCGCCAAAGCGATCGTGTTTCGCGCGACCGAGCGCATCGTGTCAGCCCAACCCTGGTATCAAGGAGGATTCCGCGCGAACATCGTTGCGTACACGATCGCAAGAATCGGACACTACGTGAAGAACACGAATCGTGCAGTCGACTTCGAGGGGATTTGGCGACGCCAGGCACCCGGACCAGTCTTGCGGCGGACCATCGCAGTCGTGGCAAAGGGAGTTCACGATGTGTTGATTGAGCCGCCCGAAGGCATGCGTAACGTGACCGAGTGGGCCAAGAAGCAGGCGTGCTGGTCGCGGGCCAGCGCGATCCGCGTTGAGTGGCCCGCGGGACTCGACGACGAACTCGTGTCCGCCGAAGACAGGCAGAGCGCCACCCGTAGCGCCCGACGGGAACAGCGCCAGCTCAACGGTATTGAAGCGCAGATGGCGATAGTGAGCGCAGGTGGAGAGTTCTGGAAGAAGACACTGAAGTGGGGACGGGACGAGGGTCTATTGTCCCCGACCGAGATCGGGGTGCTCGGCGTCGCCGCCAAGGTGCCCCAACGGTTGCCGACCGAAAAGCAATCGGTACGAGTCATGGGGACGCTCATGAGACTGCAGGACAACGGCTATCGAGAAGAACTGCCTCCTCCAAGCGGCTGATTCGCTTTGGGACATGTGTGGGATCCGGTGACGGAGAGCTGCTGGGCGTAGGAGATTTCAGGGGTCCGGGAGGAGGAACGCGACGAGACGAGGCGTGAGTTTGTCGAGATCCTTGGTCTCGCACTCCCACACGACCATCGTGTCCCAGTCAAGGTCACCTAACTTTTCCGAGTTCAAGCGGTCTCGAACCACGTTCTGTTGGAACTTGTTCTCCCAAAACGACGTTCGGGTCTTCGGGGTCGTTGTCTGGCGGCAGCCGTCATGGCGGTGCCAGAAACAGCCGTGAACGAATATCAACTTCTTGCGTGATGGGAAGCAGATATCGGGCGTCCCGGGAAGGTCCCGGCTGTGCAGACGGTAGCGATATCCCAAGCTGTGTAGCAGCCGCCTGACGACGAGTTCCGGTCGAGTGTCCTTAGGACCGATCTTCGCCATGTTGGCGCTACGCGCTGCGGAGGGCGGCTTGTCGCTCGGTTTTCGCTTGTTGAGCGGGGATGTCCCTGAATCGACCATTTGCGGCTCGCCTCCACCTGTGGATCCGTCGAGCAGTGGCATCAAGTCTTGCGGGCGGCAGGGTAAGAACACCTGATCGACCGATACAAGAGGTCAGGGCCGCGAGCGTCTGGAAACCCGACCCGTAGGTGAGATCCTAGGGGGTGAACACGCGCATGTTCGTCAGCGGCGGGACCGCAAACGGGAACATGATGGCAGCCGTGAGCCATGGCGCGCGACCGGCCCTAGCAGGCCGTGGCAAAAGCGCGCTGCGGGCCACGGAATATGACCTCGGCAAAGTGTCGGCGGACTGTTGCGCCGACGCGGCCGGGGCGTCGTCGGAGTGATATCCGGGCCTCGACGGGTCCCGGGTGGCCGAAAACGCGCGATTTCGGCCGGAAAAGGGCCGAAAAAGCGACCCGGAGGCCTCCCGTTTGAAGCGTGGACGCACGTCTGCCCTGAAGACTCCTCGGCGTGCCGTAGCCGTACCGGTGCCGCATCAGGAGCCCGAGGTTGAACCCGGCCGCGTGCACCAGCATCCGCTTGCGGATGTTCTCGTGCCCGCGCAGGTGCGTCCGGCGCATGCCGCCGGTGGTGAGCATGTGGGCGAAGGCGCGCTCCAGCTTCTCGCCCCGCGCCCTCAGCAGGCCCTTGCCACGAGCGCCTCGGATCCGGCGCCGGTTGGCGTAGGTGGGCTTCTGCGCGGCCCGGTCCCGCTTCCAGCTCCGACGACCCCGGTTCGGCTCGCTCACGTAGCTCCGCACTCCGAGCCCCGCCAGGCGCTTCATCGTCGCGTTCGAGTGGTAGCCCTTGTCGCACACCAGCTCCCGAACCTCCGCCCCCACCCGCTCCAGCTGCCCGCGCGCCTCCCCCAGCGTCTTCGGCAGCGAGGCGCAGTCGCCACCCGTCGTCGGCTGCACCGTCAGCCCGCACACCGCCCCCGAGCTCATGTCCACCGCATGCTCCAGCTTATGGCCCATGCGCGTCCGCCCGTCCTTCATCTTCGTGATCCGCGCGTCCGGGTCGTGCGGGTGCTCCCAGTCCTCGTTGCTCCCCTTCCTCGGCCGCTTCCGGTCCAGCTTCGCCAGGTCCGCCCTCGTCGGCGTCTCGATCCCCGACGCCTCCGCCAGACCCTCCAGGAACAGCTGGTATCCCTCCCCCGTGTCCCGCCGCACGATCGACCGCATCGCCGCGTTCCCCTCCAGCGTCGTCGAGTCGATCCCCAGCGTCTTGCCGCTCAACAGCCCGCTCTCCTCCAGGAGCTCCAGCACCCGGGCGAACACTGCCTCGTGCGCCTCCGCCGACAGGCGCCGCCGCGTCCGCGACACCGTCGAGTGGTCCGGCGGGTTCTCGTCCAGCTCGTAGCCAAGGAACTCCCGCAGCGACAGAGACTCCGCGCACCGCCACGCGATCCCCCGCTCAGATCCGATCCCCTCCAGATACCCCACCACAAGCATCCGGAAGTACACCCCCGGCGCCACGCTCGGACGGCCCAGCCGCTCCGCGTAGTACGCCGCGCACGTCTCCTCGCACAACCCGTCGAAGCCCGCCTCCGCCAGCATCCCGTCCAGCGCCCGGTAGAACGGGTGCCCCGGAGCCCGGATCCCCGCCGCAGCCACGAACAGCGCCTTCTGCCGCCCGCCCCTCCGCCGCCCCATCGCCATCGCCCACCTCCGACTGACTGGCCACTCCTGTCCCGGCCACAATCTAACCATCAATGCCGGCGCGGAACATCCCGACTTTTACCACGGACTGCTAGTGTCGTGTCCCGTAAATAGCGTGACATAATGACGGGAACAGGGTACCTTTCCCCTCACCCACCCGAACGAGGGAGAGACCATGTCCCGGGGACGTCCGTTGAAGGAGCTCGAAGTCAGCCAGGGGGCCCGTGAGGAACTCGATTCGCTCGTGAGATCGCGCAGTCTGCCCGCCGGACTCGTGCGCCGGGCCGAGATCGTGCTGCTGTGCGCCGATGGCCTGGATAACAAGGCGGTCGCCGAGAGGGTTCGCACCAGCCGCCAGACGGTCGGCAAGTGGCGCGAGCGTTTTCGAACCCAAGGCCTCATGGGCCTGTACGACGAACGCAGGCCGGGCAAGCCGCGCTCCATCGATGACGACGAAATCATGGGGCTGCTGAGCAAGACGCTCGAGACCAAGCCTCCCGATGGCGGCACGCACTGGAGTTGCCGTTCCATGGCGGACGCCACGGGGATCTCGAAGTCCACCGTCCACCGCGTCTGGACCGCGTTCAGCATCCAGCCCCACCGGCAGAAGCACTTCAAGCTCTCCACCGATCCGTTCTTCGCCGAGAAGGTCCACGACATCGTCGGACTCTACCTCAACCCGCCCGAAGGCGCGATGGTCCTCTGCGTGGACGAAAAGAGCCAGACGCAGGCGCTGGAGCGAACCCAGCCTCTGCTGCCCCTTGGGCTCGGATACGTCGAAGGCGTCACGCACGGCTACATCCGCCACGGCACGACCACCATCTTTGCCGCCCTGGACGTGGCCACCGGCCAGGTCATCGCCCAGTGCAAGCCGCGGCATCGCCACCAGGAGTTCCTGAGCTTCCTGGGGCACATCGACGCCAGCGTGCCTCCCGGCCTCGACATCCACCTCGTCGTCGACAACTACGGCACCCACAAGCATGCCAAGGTCAAGCGCTGGCTCGCCGCCCGGCCGCGCTACCATCTCCACTTCACCCCCACCTACTCCTCCTGGCTCAACCAGGTCGAGATCTGGTTCAACATCATCACCCGGAAAGCCATCCGCCGCGGCTCCTTCTCCTCGGTCACCCAGCTCAAGGAGAAGATCCTCGGCTTCACCGAGCACTACAACAACTCCGGCACGAAACCCTTCATGTGGACCGCCACCGCGGACTCCATCCTTCAGAAGATCCAGAGACTATGTACAGCTATCTCTGGGACGCGACACTAGGCGCCTGTTGTCGGTGACGCCGGTCGCGAACACCTTGATCGCCGCCGATGGCGAAACGTTATTCGTGGCTCGGCGAGGGACCACGCATCATCGACCCAGGGCCTCCTGGCGTACGCCATCTAACTGGGGGCGGCCGAATCGAGCATTCGCTGTGCCGCACGCCGCCTTCGATCCGAGGGGCGTGGGCAACTTCAGCGGGTCATCATCGTACTGTCGTGTCTCCAGCGAGGCAGCTGTCGCTCGACGATTCCCGCTTCGCAGGCCGCAGACTCAGCCGACGGCTTGATGCACTGCCGTCACGCACTCGCCGATCATATCACCGACAAGTTCGGCTTCCGGGGAGTCGGCTGCGGGCAGCCCCGCTATCTCGCTGTGGGAGGGATCGGCTTCGAACCCACCTTCTGCCTCCAGCGGATCATGCACGAAGCGAAGGTCTTCGAGTTCGCCATGCACATGCTCTTTCGTCTGACCTACGTTTAGTTCGGCAAAACGACCGTTCGGACGCAACTGCAACCGGCTCCGTTGCCGCACTTGTTCGACTTGTTGCGACTTCGAGATGCCGGGAAAACACTCGAGCCAGTTCACGGAAAGGCTCCCTTCGCCGGACCTGAGTTGGAACGTCTCGCCGCCCACGGACCCATCTTCCCTCACGAGCGTCGGTTTCGCATAGCGTACCACATGGCTGTCGTCGGGTAGCTCGTCGCCTCTCATCCACTCATGAGCTGTTCGAGCCCGAAGGCTCGAATCTGCCCTCTGACGCCATCCAACGTGTCCTTGCCGGCCACGCGAGAGGTTTCCGCACCATGATCCCGGCGCTTGAATATCACATAGCTCGCAGCCTGCCCTCCACGAAACTGGACGCCGACATGGCTGCCATCATCGCTTTTCCAGACTGCCCGGAGATTCCCGTTGTCGAGAAGCACTAAAGATGCTTGCCGAGTATAGGCATTCGACTTGATGAAGTTGAGAAAAGCACCCTCGGACGCCGCCCGTAGCGTGATCCCGTCTGCTTCTCCGTATTCTCGCAACGTCGCAACCCGCTCTTCGTACGCGCTCAAGACGGTGGGCAGTCTTAGCAACGCGGGCCATGGTTGCGGTGCATGGTCAGCGAGGAGATTCGTGAGCGGAAGATCGAGATTGGGCTCTGTCACCCAAGGGTTCAGATGACCCGAAGTGGACTCTTGGGCGCGAGTCGGACGATTCTGGACGAACGGAGGAGCGTCATCGGACCGAAGTACGGTCGTTGGCGACATCACTGAGCCTCTCGGTTCAAAGACGGGCGAGGCTCGGAAGTGGAACGCACTTCATCGCCGCTCGTTTCACGTCTTGCGGTGAACTTGCTCATGTAGACATCCACCGTACCATCGGCCTCCTTCGGACTCACTTCGAAGAATACATGGTACACCCGCTCAGGCTCCGACTCGGTTGGCTCCAGCCAGAGATTCGTTTTCTTCAGAATGTCATGCAATGAAATCTTGACTTCCTGGCCTGCCGGAAGATAGAAGACGACCGTCTTGAAGGACGAACCTTGCATGTAGACGTTCTTCACCTCGTACTCGTGCGAGGAGTGTTCGTCCGGCCCGTATCTCATGCCCTCCGCCTTTGGTCGTCCAAGTCCCACAGGATGGCCCCAGGTCAAGGTTAGCCGATCTCCCGGTGCCGGGGAAGCCGGACAAAGACCCAGAACCATTCGCTGCCAAGCTCGCCGCGTAACCGGCGCAAGAGACCCGGATCGTGTGCTCGAGGCGGATCGTACCCTCGCCGGCGAGCGCACGTTCCCGGAAGGTCGTCACGGCCGGATCCGTCGCCCGTGGAGATTCACGCTCCGGGGAGAACTTCCAGTACATCAGTGAGCAGCCACCAGGCGCCGACGGCGAGGATCGCGGCCGGGATGACGAACCGGAGCCAGTAGTAGAGCCAGATCGGGGGTACACCCCGCTTCGGGCGCTGACCCTCGCCCGTCGCGAGCTGCCGCAGCACTTCCGAGCGGTCGAGTGCCCACCCCACCGCGACGACCGAGAGGAGCGCGCCCAGCGTCTGGAAGCCCGACCCGAAGGTCAGGTCCCAGGGCGTGAACACGCTCATGTTGATCATCGGAGCGAGGGCGAACACGAACACCACCGCGGTCGTGAGGGTCACGGCGCGCGGCCGGTCGAGGCGCGTGTTGTCGGTCACGCCGGCCACGAGCACCTCGAGCGCCGCCACGTCCGAGAGGTAGGCGCCGCCGAACAGGGCGAGGAAGAAGAGCGTCCCGAACACGGCGCCGGCCGGGATCTGCGCGAACACCTGGGGCAGCGTGGCGAAGAGGAGGCCCGGTCCGCTCCCCGGTTCGAGGCCGAACGCGAACACGGCGGGGAAGATGACGAGCCCGGCCAGCAGTCCGGCGCCCAGGTCGCCGCCCGCCGTGAGGACGGCGTTGCCCCGCAGCGGGTCGTTCCGGTTCAGGTACGAGCCGTACACGACCATGAACGTCCCGCCCAGCGAGAGGCTGAAGATGGCCTGGCCGAGCGCCGCCAGCATGACGGGCGGGGTGAGCGCCCCCGGGTCGAACGCGCCGAGGTACCAGCGGAGACCCGCGCCGGCGCCCGGGAGTGTGAGGGAGCGGACGATGAGCACGAGGAGCCCCGCCAGGAGGGCCGGGACGATGAACCGGCTCGCCTGCTCGATCCCGCCCCTGAGCCCACGACGCAGCACGGCCGCGCAGGTGAGGAGGACGACGCCGGTGCAAACGCACTGCAACAGGAAGGAGCGGAGCGAGAACCCGTCCTCCGGCGGGAGGATCGCCGCGGCGTCGATCTCGACCCCGACGCCGGACAGCAGCCCGGCCAGGGCGTGGTACAGCACCCAGCCGAGCGCGTTCGAGTAGTAGCCGGTGGCGGCGGTGACGCCGACGAAGAAGATCCAGCCCAGGGCGCGGCCGAAGGGGAGACCGGCCGACTCGAAGGCGCCGACCGGGCCGCGGCGGGTGTGCCGGCCCAGCGTCCATTCCGCCATGAGCGCGGGGACGCCGATCAGCACCACGGCGAGCACGTAGAAGGCCACGAAGGGCGCCCCCCCGAACTGCCCCACCATGTACGGGAAGCGCCACACGTTCCCGAGGCCCACGGCGACGCCGATCATGGTCGCCAGCAGCCCGAAGCGGGAGCCGAACGTCTCGCGTCTGTCTCGTTCCATCCGCGGCCTCTAGCTTGGTGCGCCTGTGGCAAGCCGCTGCCCGGCGACCCCGTGAACGCGCTGAACGGGCGAAACCTTGCGGGACGGGCCGGCCGAGAGAAAGGGACGTGCGCGTGAAAGCCCCCTGGTTCCGCCGCTATCTGCTCCCGGGGCTGGTCTTCCAGTCGGCGGTCATCGCCGGCGGCTACGGCACGGGGCGGGAGAACGTCGAGTTCTTCCTCTCGATCGGGCCCACGCCCGGGCTCGCCGCCATGGCGCTCTCGACCGCGATCTGGAGTGCGGTGTGCGCGGTCACGTTCGAACTCGCCCGGCAATTCCGCAGCTATGAGTACCGTAGCTTCTTCAAGCGCCTGCTCGGCCCCTCCTGGACGCTGTTCGAGGTCACCTACGTGCTGCTGACGCTCCTCGTGCTGGCGGTCATCGGCGCGGCGGCGGGCTCGATCGCGGACGAGACGTTCGGGCTCCCCTATGCGCTCGGGGTCATCGTGACGCTCGGGTCCGTGGCGCTCCTCCTCTTCTACGGGAGCGTGACGATCGAGCGCTTCTTCGCCGGCTGGTCGTTCGCTCTGTACGGCGTTTACGCAGCGCTCGTCGTCTGGTCGCTGATGCGCTTCGGGTCCAGTCTGGGCGAGAGCTTCGCCGCGAGCCCTCTCGAGGGAAGCTGGGTCGTGAACGGGATCCAGTACGGCGGCTACAACCTCTCCGCGGCCGCCGTGGCGCTGTTCACGGTCCGGCATATCCAGACCCGGAAGCAGGCCGTGTCCGCCGGGCTGCTCGCCGGCGTCATCGGGATGGTGCCGGCGTTCTTCTTCTACCTTGCGATGGTGCCGCACTACCCCGGGATCGTGGACGCGACCGTCCCCTCCAACCTCATCCTCGAGGCGCTCGGATCGCGGACCTTCCAGGTCCTGTTCCAGATCGTCCTCTTCGGCACGCTCATCGAGACGGGCACGGGGATGATCCACGCCGTCAACGAGCGGCTGGCCGCCAGCCGGCGTGAGCGGGGGCTGGCGATGCCCAGCCGGGCCCGGCCGGTGGTGGCCGCTGTCTTCCTCGGCATCGCGCTCTCGCTGACGCCGCTCGGCCTCATCGACCTCATCCGGCAGGGCTACGGGACGATCACCTGGGGGTTCATCGTCTACTACGTCCTGCCCGTCCTCACCGTCGGCGCGTGGCTCGCCTTCAGGAAGCGGGGAGAGACGCGGGGCGCGGAGGGCGCCTCTTGAACACGCGCGCCATCCTCATAGGCCTCGCGCTGGGGCTGGGCCTCGGGGTCACCGCCTCCGTCACCGGATCTCCGGCGCTCCTGCGGGCGGCCGAGGCGGTGGACCCGCTCGGCCAGGTCTTCCTGCGCGCGATCCAGATGGTCGTGATCCCCCTCGTGGCGGCGATCGTGTTCGTCGGCGTGGGGCGGATCGGGAGCCTGCGCAAGCTGGGGCGGATCGGCGGGCTGGCGGTGGGCTTCTTCTGGGTCACGACGCTGCCGGCGATCCTCATCGGGATGGGCGTGATGCGGCTCGGGCTCTCCTTCACGGCCCCGGTGGCGCCTCCGACCGATGTGGCCGAGATCGCGACCGAGGCGCCGGGCGTGGTCGACTTCCTCGTCAACCTCGTCCCGCGGAACCCGATCCAGGCCGCGGCGGACGGGGCCCTCCTCCCGCTCCTCATTTTCATGGTCCTCTTTGCCGCGGCGACGACGACGCTCCCGAAGGAGAAGCAGGAGATCCTCACCTCCTTCGCGGAAACGGTGAGCGAGGCCCTCATCAAGCTCATGAACTGGGTGTTGTGGACGGCGCCGGTGGGCGTGTTCGGGCTCGCGGCGCCGGTCACGGCGCGCACGGGGATGGCGATGCTGCAGAACCTCGGCGTCTTCATTCTCGCCGTCGTGATCGGCCTGTTCATCATGAAGGCGCTCGTCCTGCTGCCGCTCGTCCGGTTCGTGGGGGGGATGCCGGCGGGGCGCTTCATCCGCGGGACGGTGGGGACGTATACGGTCGGCTTCAGCACGACGACATCGGTGGGCACGCTGCCGATGATGCTGCAGGAGGCGGAGAAGCTGGGCCTGTCCAGGAGCAGTTACAGGCTGATCCTGCCGCTCGCGGCGTCGATCAACCGTCCGGGGAGCGCTCTCTTCCAGGGCGCGTCGCTCGTCTTCCTCGCGTCGATGTATGGGGTATCCCTGGGGCCGGCGCCCGTGGCCGCCGCGGTGCTCGCGACCTTCCTCGCGGCGATGACGGTGGCGCCGGTGCCCAGCGCCAGCATCGTGTCGCTGGTGCCGGTCCTCAACGTGGTGGGCGTGCCGCTGGCCGGACTCGGCATCCTGCTCGGGATCGACCGGGTGCCGGACGTGTTCCGCTCGGCGGCGAACGTCATCGGCCACATGGCCGCGACGACGACGGTCGATGCGATGACGAGGACTGACGAGGAGACGGGGGACGGATGACGAGACTTCCCGCCGGAGGGCCGTTGCCGAGGCCCCGGGACCCCGAGGAAGGACGCGAAGTGCTGCGCGCGGAGGCGATCCCGGCGCCGCAGGTCCAGCGCGTGGTGCTTCGGGCGCTGGAGTTCACGTCGCTGTGCCCGAAGACGGGACAGCCGGACTTCGGGCGGGTGACGATCGACTATGTGCCGGATGAACTCCTTCTGGAGTCGAAGGCGCTCAAGTTCTACCTGTGGTCGTTCCGGGACGAGGGAGAGTTCTGCGAGACGCTCGCTGCCCGGATCGCCGACGATGTCGTGTACGCCGTCGCGCCGATCTGCGTGTGCGTGGAGGTCGAACAGTACGTCCGCGGCGGGATCGAGATCGTCGCCACCGCCGAACGCGGGGAGCCCGCTACGGGCTGAAGCCTCAGCCCGGGCGGCGCAGGGCGCGGCCGGGGCGGGCGCCGGTCGGCTCCCCGGCCGACCAGGTCTCCACGCCGTCGAGCCACACGCTCTCGATGCCCGTCGCCTGCCGGGTCCCGTCGTCGAAGGTCGAGCGGTCGATCACCCGCTCCGGGTCGAAGATCGCCAGGTCCGCCCGGGCTCCGGCGCGCAGCACCCCGCGGTCCGCGAGCCCCAGCCGCCGGGCCGGCATCGAGGTCGCGCGCGCCACCGCCCGCTCCAGCGTGAGGACGCCCCGTTCCCGCGCGTAGTGGCCCAGCACGCGCGGGAAGGTCCCCGCGCCACGCGGGTGGGCGCTCCGGACCCCACCGTCGCTCGCCGTCATCACCCACTCCGACGCCATGAAGGTGTCGACATCGTCCTCGTTCATCGTGTGGCCGATGAGCCCCGACCCCCCGTTCTCCATGATCCACATGTAGGCTTCGACCTCGGTCATCTCCTTGCGCCGTGCGATCTCGTCCAGCCGGAGCCCGTTCAGTTCCGGCTCGGGCTCGAAGGCGACGATCTGGAGCCGGCCCCCGCCCCCGGCGGCCTCGATCCCCTTCGCCACGGAATCCGGGTTCGCGAACATCCTTGAGCGGACCACGATGGCGAGCCCCGACTGCCAGGCCGCGTACGGGTACTGGTCCGCCGTCACGTCGAGCCCCGCTTCGTTCGCCTCCCGGATACGCTCCAGGACATCCGGCGCTCGCCCCCACACGGAGGCGTTCCCCGCCTTGATGTGGGAGATCTGCACGGGGAGGCCCGCCTCGCGACCGATGCGGATGGCTTCGTCGACCGCATCGAGCAGCCCCTCCTCCTCGTCCCGCATATGCGACATGTAGAAGCCGCCGTGGTCCGCGGCGACCCGGGCCAGCGCGATGAGTTCACCGGTGGAGGAATAGAAGCCGGGGTCGTACTCGAGCCCGCTCGAGAGGCCGAACGCGCCCTCTCCGCATGCCCCGCTCCACGCGCACCGTCATGTCCGCGATCTCGGCGTCGGTCGCGGTGCGGCGATACTCGTCCCCCAGCACGGCCCCGCGCACGGTCCCGTGTCCGACGAGCGTCGCCACGTCCACGGTGGGACGGAGTTCGTCGATCCGCCCGAGGTAGTCGGAGATCGGCCACGGCGAGGAGCCGTCCGCCCCGACGACGAGCGTCGTGATCCCCTGCGCGAGCTGGGTCGTGGCCAGCGGCGAATCGAACAGGCGGGTCGTGGAGTGGTTGTGGATGTCGATGAACCCCGGCGCGAGCACGAGCCCGCTCAGATCCCGCCGCTCGGCGCTCGGCGGGGCGTCAATGGAGCCCGGCGCGCCTACGGCCGCGATCCGGCCCGCCTCGATGAGGAGGTCGCCGACGTAACCCGGGGCACCCGACCCGTCGATGATCGTCGCGTTCGTGAACAGGAAGGTGGCCCCCGCCGCCGAAGCGTCCGGGGTCGCCTGCGCGCCGACCTCATCCGCCGCCCCGAGGCCCGCTGCGGCCGCGAGGATCAGCGCCGCCAGGGAGGGGTGGCCGCGCCCGCGGACAACTTCGCGCTTCGTTCGATCAGGCATATCGCGTTACTTTCTCCCGCCACGTGCCGGAACCAAGTGAGACAAGGGAAGAATAGAGGGAGAACCGATGGGAAGATACGCAACTCCGGCCGGATCCTCGGCCTCAATCGAACGCGGGCCCGCGTGCCTGGTCCTCGCGCTCGTCATGGCGCTGGCGGCGACGGGGCCCGGGGCGCTGGCCGCGCAGGCCGAAGCGGCCGGGGAGACGCCGCTCAAGGTCGGCGTCATCAACGTCGACGTGGTCGCCCTTCAGTCCCCCGCGGGCCAGGCGTTTCAGCAGGAACTGGTGGCGTTTCAGGAGGAGGTCCTGGTCGAGCTTCAGGCCCGGCAGGAGACCGTGCTCGAGATCGAGACGCGCGTCGCCGAGGCGGACAGCCTTTCCGTCGAGGAACGGCGGGTGCTCGAGCGCGAGTACCAGGACGCCCTTACCGAGTTTCAGCGCTTTCAGCAGGACAAGCAGGAAGAGGCGACGGTACTCCAGGGCGAGGGCCAGGCCCGGATCCGGGAGGAGATCGGCCCCGTGATCGCGGCGATCCAGTCGGACCTCGGTTATGATCTCGTGCTCAATTCGACGAGTCCGATCATCCTCTTCTTCAGCGAGCGCATCGACATCACCCAACTCGCCATCGAGCGTCTGGCGGCCGGCGGCTCCTGAACCACCTCCCGGTCAAGGCCCCGGGCGCAGCAGCTCCAGCACATCGGTCCGCGTGGGCACTTCCACTGCGCTCTCCAGGAAGGGGCGGATGTCGGCTTCGACCGCCTTCCACTCGACGGTCGTGACCCTCGTCGCGACCGTCTCGCGCCAGACGCGCTCCGTGAGCGGCACCGCCAGCGGCTCGGTCTGGCGCCGCGCCGCGTTCAGCAGATCGAGGTTCGGGGGAGGCCAGTCGGGATCGCTCAGGTACCAGACGAGATCGTAGATGTCCCTCCCTTTCATCCAGGGCCGGTGTAGCACCGCGTGCAGCTTGCCGGCCAGCAGCGATGCCCGGTCGTGGAGATGGACGCGCAGGGACACATGTCGACGCACCAGCCGCGTCTCGGTCACGGCGCCCGCCGGCGGCCGGGTATCCACTTCGAGCTTGATCCGGAGCACTTCGTCGGGGTGGCTGGACAGGCCGAACTCGTGGGGGAGTCCTCGAAACCGGAACCAGCCGGCGTGGACCGAACCGGCGTCGCGCAGCGAAGCCATCGCTTCGTAGCCCTCTCGCCGGAACTGCCTGGAGATGGACGTGAGCCAGCGACGCGGATCGTAGCTCTCGCGGGGACCCTCGAGGGCAAAGTCGAGATCCTCCGAATACCTCGGCAACCGGTACAGAAAGCGCAGGGCCGTGCCGCCGTGGAACGCCAGCGGCGACATGGCGCCCGCCCTCTGCAGACCCTCCAGGATTCGCGCCTGGAGGTATTCCCGCATCACGTTGCGCGCGGCCTGCGGATCCAGCCCCCGAACGAGTTGCCGGAGATGGTCCTTCACGGGACGCGCAGGGATTCGTCTATCGACGCCGCTTCGCCGGCCCGTCGGATGACGTGGGCCGCGGCGCGGGCCAGCTTCGGGCTCCCGCTGGCGGTGGCCTCCGCTCGCAGGCGCTCCGGCCAGAGTTCCTCGAAGTTCAGACGCAACCCGTCGATCCAGGCCGGGGCGTCACCCCCCGGCTGCAGGTGCGCCAGGTCGAGAAACGCCTTCTCGGGGCGGGCGACGAACGCGCTCTGGCCGTCGACCAACTGCACGAGCCGATAGCCGGTCCGAAACGCCGGCTTCACGTAACGGAAGGAGAACCGACCCAGCGGCGTCTCCCTGATCTGCGGACGGGCGGCACCGCAACTCGTGACCTCGGGGACGTACTCGGGGATCGCGTTCGCGAACGCGAGCGCCGACAGCCCGCTGACATACGAGCCGGGTGCGAGCCGGTTGGCGACGAGGAAGGGGTGGGGGATGACCTTCCGGTACGGAGGCGCCAGCGCGAACAACCCGCGCCGGAGCCGCAGCAGCTTGCCCGTTGCGCACCAGCGGCTGAGTTGCGCCTCCAATCCGGGCTCTCGGCCTCGCCCGCTGCGCAGGAAGCCGGTCTCGAACACCGGCTCATCTGCAACAACCTCGAGCAATTCCGCAAATTTCATGCAGGAAATATGACGTATCAGGCAATAAGCTGCAATAAATCGGTCTCGCCACAGCCCCATTCGGGGCGCGAGACCTTGAACTCCTACCCGGGAAGCGGGCAGGCGAGCTTGACGAAGAGCAGATTCCGGACCCGGCCTCCGCCGACCCGCATCTCCGTCACCGCGCCGTCCGGCGCGCGCTCGAAGCGCACCTCGCGCATGAACCAGCGATCCGTGACGAATTCGTCGCGGGCGCTCGGCTCGAGGGCGATGTCACCGTGGCGTATGTGGCGCGCCACGAGCCCGTCCTCCGTCGCCTCGAGGTGGTACAGCGCGTCGAGTTCCGGGCTGTAGTAGCTGCCCGCGTATCCCCCCAGCGTGGCCGCGTCGGGGGTCGGGAACGACGTGGAATCGGCCGGCGAGGCGGGCTGATCCTCTTCCTCCTCCGGCGCTTCCTCGGGGAAGACTCCGGCCAGGACGACCTCCGCCACCTGCCGCGCCCGTCCGCCCGGGTTGCCGTTCGCGACGTTCGTGAGGACGACGACCCCCACGTCCGCCTCGGGATACCAGTTCACCTGGCTCCGGAACCCCGCGTCGGCGCCCCCGTGCCCGATGGTTTGCAGCCCCCGGTGCTCCCCGATGCCGAGGCCGTGCGCGTAGGGGATCGTGTCCGCGCCGTTGAGGATGCCGCGCGTCTTCATCATCTCCATCACGCCGGGGCCGCCGACCCGCTCGTGCCGGAAGTTGTCGAGCCAGCGCGCGAGGTCATCGGCCGTCGTGAACAGGCTCGTCGCCCCCGCGTTCGCGTAGCTGAGGACC
Organism: Candidatus Palauibacter sp.; assembly: GCF_965216145.1. Classification (GTDB taxonomy): domain Bacteria; phylum Gemmatimonadota; class Gemmatimonadetes; order Palauibacterales; family Palauibacteraceae; genus Palauibacter. Next base: position 1,367,214 of record NZ_OZ244149.1, on the reverse strand, counting down.
GACTTCGTGTACTCCGGGCCCGCCGCCGCCCCGCTTTCCTCCTCCCCACTCTCTTCCTCCGAGGGAGCCGGGGCGTAGGAATAGGCCCGGTCCGGAACCACGTGCTCGTGGTCGTCGTGAAAATGCGTCCGCTCCATCCCGAGCGGACGGAAGATCCTCGACGCGGTGAATTCGGCGAAGGACATGCCGCCGGCCGCCTCCGCCGTCTGCGCGAGGAGGGTGTAGCCCATGTTCGAGTAGAGGTACTCCGAGCCGGGCTCGAAGTTGAGTTCGCGCTGGCGCGACATGAGGCGCAGGATCTGCTCCGTCGTGATGACGTCGTCGAGGCGCCAGCCGGAGATGCCGAGCAGTTGCCACTGGTCCCGGATTCCGCTCGTGTGGTGGATCATCTGGCGCACGGTGACGGGATGTTCGAACTCCGGGACGAAATCGAGGTGCGCCTGCACGGGGTCGTCCAGGGAGAGCGCCCCCTCGGCCGCGAGCATGGTCACGGCCATCGCGGTGAACTGCTTCGACACCGAGGCGACATGGAACACCGTGTGGGGCGTGACGGGGACGCCGTGTTCGATCTGGGCGTAGCCGTAGCCGCGCGCATGGATGATCTCGCCATCGCGGATGACGGACACGGAGGCGCCCGGCGATCCCGGCCGGTCGAGGTCGGCGAACACCGCGTCGATTCCGCGCGCGAGGGCGGAGGAGGAGGGTGGGCCTTCGGTGCCGCCGCACGCCGCGACGAGCAGCGCGAGAACACTCAGGAGGGTGGCGAGGGACCCATTGCGCATGTCTACCTCCGCCGTGGGCCTAGGGATCGTGGAGTTCCACCAGCATCTCGATCTCCACGGACTGGTCGCGGGGGAGGGAGGCCATCCCCACGGCCGCGCGCGCGTGCTTCGAGATCGCGGGGCCGAACACCTGCTCCATGAGGTCGGAGCAGCCGTTGATGACCTGCGAATGCTGCGTGAAATCCGGAGGCGTGTTGACCATCCCGAACACGCGGACGATCCGCTTCACGCGAGAGAGGTCGCCGATCTCGCGGGCGAGGGAGGCGAGCAGGCAGACGCCGACCCAGCGCGCGATCGCGTAGCCCTCCTCGACGGTGTGGTCGAACCCGACCTTCCCCGTGTTGGTCTCGTCGAGGCCCCCGCAGGGGCCGTGGCCCGCGAGGAAGACGAGATTCCCCGTCGTCACCGCCTTGACGAAGTTGGCCGTCGGCGCGTCCGGGGTGGGGAGTTCGATTCCGAGTTCCGCGAGCCGTTCCTCGGGGGTCTGGCCGGCGACGCCGGAAGACCCGAGCAGGAGAGCGAAGACGCCCGCGAGCGCGGCGGCGGCACTCCGGCCCGCGCCCGCGCGGCACCACGGCGGGAGGCGCGAGGTCATGCGGTCCCCGGCGGGTTGCGCCGGCGGGAGACGATCTCCTCGGGCGCTGCGCCGGTGCGCAGGGCTTCCGCCGCGATCTCCACGGCTTCGAAGATCTTCGTATAGCCCGTGCAGCGGCAGAGATTGCCCGACAGCGCCCGCGCGACATCCTCGCGAGCGGGGTTCGGGTCGCGGGTCAGCAGTCCATGGGCCGAGCAGAGGATGCCCGGCGTGCAGAAGCCGCATTGCGCTCCTCCCGTGAGATCGAAGGCGTCCTGGAGCGGGTGGGGTTCGGGTCCGTTCGCGAGCCCCTCGACCGTCGTGACCTCGTGGCCGACGGCCTCGTGCACCGGCATGATGCAGGAGAGCACGGCCTCGCCGTCGCGCAGCACCGTGCAGGCGCCGCAGTCGCCCTTGTCGCAACCCTGCTTCGATCCCGTGAGTCCCAGGGCGTAGCGGAGGGTCTCGAGAAGGGTGTAGTGAGAGGGCACGCCGACCGTGCGCCGGTCTCCGTTCACTCGCAGTTCCACCACCGTATGCATGACGCGCAATGTTGAGCGGGCGACTCACGGCCGGCAACCGACAGGGCAGGGGTGGCGTACCCATCCCGTTTGCGCGGGCGGGGTGGCCGCTTTAGAGGTTCGGGAGATGGGAGGCGGATTCGCCGCCGCTCTGCGGACGGGAGGTACGATGGTGTCCCGGTACATATGCGCGATCCTGCTCTCCGCCGCGGGAGTCGGCGCCCTGGCGCCCGCCGCTGCGGAAGCCCAGGAGATCCCGGTCGATCGCTGGCTGGTGTCGAGCGCGGAAGTCGAGGCGGGCGAGCACCCGCTGCCCGAGTCGGCCGCCGACCGGTTCCCGGACCGCAATCTCGAGACGGAGTCCGGTATCTGGAGTCTGGTCCGGCGCGACGGGGAGGCACGGTTCGACTTCGCGGAGTGGACGGACCCCGGCGAGGCCACCCTCGCCCACGCGTATCTGAAGGCGGCATCCGACACGGATGTCCGGCTGGCGCTGGGGGTCGAACCCTGCGCGGGACTCCAGGCGTGGCTGAACGGCCAGACGCTCCCGGAAGCGGCGCGCCCCCGCGAGGTGCGGCTGGCGAGCGGCTGGAACACGCTGCTCGTCGTCCTCGACGGGGAGCCCGGGTGCGACCGGTCGCTCTCGGCGAGCCTGTCGCACGAGACGGGACCGAACCACCGGAACGGGCCCCGGTCGGTCCGGGTGGCCGTGCAGGCGTCCCGTCCCCCCGGCGTGCGGCGGAACTACCCCGAGGGCGCCGTGACCGTCTCGGCACCGCGCGTGACGGCGCTCGCCTGGAACCCCGGCCGGGAGGACCTCGAGGCCGCGATCCGTTACGACCTCGCGAGCTGGGGTCGCGAGGGTGGCGACGCGGGCACCGCCGTGGATGCCCCGGGGGTCCAGCGACCGGGGGCGCCGCGACCCGGGGGTCCGCCGGCGAGTCCGTTCGACGCCCCGCGCCGGGGCGGCGCTGGCCCCCCCGGGGAAGCCGCGGGCGACGATGACACGGGCCCCACGGACCCGGAAGGGATGCGGGCGAGCATGATCGCGACGCTGCTGGGCCGCCCGGAAGTCAGGGAGCCCGCGCCGCGCGACGGATCGGTCGAACTGCGCCTGGGCGACGCGTCGTTCGTCGGGGCGGGTAGCGATCTCCGGCCGGGCAGCCCGGTCTCCTTCGACGGCTCCCTGCCGTTCCGGTCGCTCCGCGAGGCGGCGCTGCGCGAGAACGGGATGCGGGCGGAGTTCCGCTGGCGGGACGGTGACGCCGAAGGCGAAGGCCGCATGCCCGCGGCGCCGGTGCTGCAGGCCCTGCACGGGCCGCTCGATCTGGGCCTCGCGGCCGGCCCGGACGGCGTATGGCGCGGCCAGTTGCGGGTTCCCGACGCCCTCGCCGGCTTCACGGTTCAGGGCATGGAGGGTTCGTGGACCGTCGATGGGGCCTCCGCCGAGGACGCCGTGCTGTGCGCCCCCTGCGAGCGCGGCCGACGGTTTCGAGGTCGAGTTCAGAGCGTCGCAGTCGTCACGGGACGAGAAGCCGCGGGCGCGTATCGTGGACCGTGGCTTCCCGGATCTCGCCGAGGGTGCCGGCGTGTCGGCGCTGGAACTGCTACGGGCGCTGGAAGGCGACAACCGGCGCTACCGGGAACTCGTCGGCGGATAGCGGACAGGGGCGGAGGACAGCTCCGGCCCGCCGGGCGGGGACCGGATCCGCTCAGTCCTTCGGGGCGTCCTCGTCCGCCGCGGCCGGCGGCGCGTCGGCGGGCTCGGTGGTGGGAGGGGCGATCAACGGCTCCGGGCGCGGTTTCGGAGCGAAGTTCGGGCGCGAGGAGTCCGTCGACCAGGGATCGATGAACTCCTCCGCGGGATCGACCATGTCCCGGGGGACGGGTGGCGCCTGCTCGTCGACCACGGCCGCGGCCGTTTCGTCCGTTCCGTCTTCGGCGGCGCCCTCGTCCGCGCCCGCGTCATCGTCGGCCGGACCCTCGCCGGCGGCCACGGCGGTTCCGGCGATGGTGGCGCTGCTCGCTGCCGCCGCCGGCTTCGGCGGGGCGGGCGGAGATTGCCACTGCGTCTCGCGGCCCGCCGCCTCGAGTTCGCGCTGGATCTCGTTCATCCCCTTCCGGAACTCGCGGATCCCCTTCCCGATCGTGCGGGTGATCTCCGGAAGGCGGCGAGGTCCGAACACGATGAGCACCAGCATCGCGATGAGGATGATCTCGCCGAGTCCGAATCCGTTCAGACTCATCGGGCCGGCCTCGCGCGGGTCAAGGCGTGAGCGCCTTCAGCACGTCCTCGCCGTAGAACATGCCGATATATTTCGCCTGCACCGGCGTGACGCGGCGCACGGCCCAGATCAACTCGACGTGATTCGGTTCCCGCGGCGCCACGCGCAGCGCGAACCCGCACTCGCCCGGGAGCCGGTCCGCCTTCTTCAGGTTGCACTTGCTGCAGGCGGTGACCACGTTCCGCCACCCGTTGTCTCCCCCACGCGAGAGAGGCTTGACGTGATCGCGGGTCAGCGACTCGCGGTAGCCCAGGTCCCGTCGGTGACGGCCGCAGTACTGACAGCAGTATGCGTCGCGCGCGAACAGGAACGTGTTCGTGACCTGGCGGCGGAAACGGCGCGGGATCTGGATGAACCGGGCGAGCCGGATGACGACGGGCGTGTCCATGCGGAAGCGCTCGGAACGCACCGGACGCGCCGAATCCACTTCCAGGGCGTCGGCCTTCCGGTCGATGATGAGGCGGACGGCGCGCCGGACCGGGATGATCGTCAGCGGCTCGTATGAAGCGTTCAGGGCCAGACAGCCCATGGGCGATTCCCCGTTGGAGTTCGTGGCGAAAAACAAGCAACCCGGCCACAGCCTGTCAAGCAACCTGCCGAGCAATCCGCCCGGCGGCGAGTCCGGCAATGACCGGAGCCGCGGGGCCGGCCGGCCGGTGAGTTCCGCCGGAGTGTGCGAAGTCGCGGTGGCGCGGACCTTCCTCGGCACGCTCGCCTACTCGATTCCGGCCTCGCTCGTCGGCGCCGTGACCCCGGGCGTCCGCGTGCGGGTGCCGCTCGGCGGCGGGGTCGAGGTGGGTGTCGTCGACCGCATGGGACTTCGGGAAGACCGGACGCGGAGACCGCGCCTCCGCGATCTGCGCGCCGTCCTCGACGAGACGCCGGTCGTCGACGCGGCCGTGCTCGAACTGTGTCGCTGGATCGCGGACTATTACGTGGCGCCCCTGGGGGCGGTACTGAAGGCGGCGCTCCCCCCGGGCCTGCTCGTCGGGCGCTCGGGGCGCGATGCGAGCCCCCGAGCGCGGACCGAACGCGTCCTCAAGCTGGTGCGCGATCTGAAGACGCTGACCGAGCGGGAGCGTCTGTTCGGACGCGCCCACCGCCAGCGCGAACTCTACGAAACGCTCGAAGCCGCGGGGGGGCAGGCCGCGGTGCGGCACCTCACGAAGCAGCACGGGTTCGCCCGCTCCGTGCTGAACGGGCTCGTCACCCGCGGGGTCGCGGAGGTCGTGGAACGGGAAGTGGAGCGCGACCCGTTCGGCGGGCCGGTCGAGCCCGAGAGGCCGATCACCCTGACCCCGGCCCAGGAACGGGTCGTGGCGGCGCTCGAGCGGCTCGGCGCGGTCGGCGGCGGGGAGGTCGCGCTCCTGCGCGGCGTGACGGGGTCGGGTAAGACCGTGATCTATCTCGATGTGCTCGAGCGACAGCTTGCGAGAGGCCGTTCGGGGATCTTCCTCGTCCCGGAGATCGCGCTCACGCCTCAGATGGTGCGGCGCTTCCGCGCCCGGTTCGGCGACGCCGTCGCCGTCCTGCACTCCGGTCTGTCGCGCGGGGAGAGGTTCGACGCCTGGCGCGGCCTGCGCGAAGGGAGGAAACGCATCGCGATCGGTCCCCGGTCGGCCGTCTTCGCGCCGGTCCGGAGGCTGGGAGCGATCATCGTCGACGAGGAGCACGAGAGCAGCTACAAGCAGTCCGACGTGCCACGCTATCACGCCCGCTCCGTCGCGGTGATGCGCGCGCGCATTGAAGGGGGCCTGTGCGTCCTCGGCTCCGCGACGCCGGCGCTCGAGAGCTGGGCGAACGCGCGCGAGGGGCGATACCACCTGCTCGAGCTCGAAGAGCGCGTTACCAGCCACGGGCTGCCGGCGGTCGAACTCGTCGACCTGCGGGCGGATGCGGAGGACGAGGCGCCCGCCGACGCCGAGGCGGGCCCCCGGATCTTCTCCCGCCGCCTGCGCCACGCGATCGATGTCCGGCTCGAACGGGGGGAGCAGACGATCCTCTTCCTCAACCGGCGGGGCTATGCCTCCTTCGCGGAATGCCCCGCGTGCGGTCACGTATGGAGCTGTGACGCCTGCTCCGTCACGCTCACTTATCACCGGAGACGCCGCCAGCTCGTCTGTCACCATTGCGGGTCGACGGCGCCGCCGCCCGACCAGTGCGACAACTGCGGCGCGCCCACGCCGCGGTACGCGGGGGTCGGGACCGAGCAGGTCGAGCGACGCGTCGGCGAGCTGTTCCCGAGCGCGGGGCTCGCGCGCATGGATCTCGACACGACCGGATCCAAGTGGGCGCATGCGGAGATCCTCGAGGCGTTCCGTCGCCGGGAGGTGGATATCCTCCTCGGGACGCAGATGATCGCCAAGGGTCTCGACTTCCCGCACGTCACGCTGGTCGGTGTGATCAACGCGGACGTGGGCCTGCATCTGCCGGATTTCCGCGCCAGCGAACGCACCTTCCAGCTCCTCGAGCAGGTCGCCGGACGGGCCGGGCGCGGCGACACGCCGGGGGAGGTCTTCGTCCAGACGTCGCGTCCCGGGCACGACGCGCTGACCGCCGCCGCCGCGCACGATTATGTCGGTTTCGCGTCGCGCGAACTCGGGGACCGGCGCGAACCGGGATACCCGCCTCACCGCCGGCTCGCGAATCTCGTCGTATCCGGGACGGACGAATCGCGGGTCATCGACGCGGCGGAGGAACTCTCCGAGTGGACGCGCGCCCTGATCCGGGACCGGCGGCTGGAGGGGATCGACGTCATAGGGCCGGCCCCCTGCCCGATCGATCGGCTCAGGAAACGGTGGCGGTGGCACTTCCTGCTCAAGGCCGACCGCGCCGGAACGCTGGGGGGAGTCCTTCGCTTTCTGGGGGAGCGGCGGGGGCAGCCCGGGTCGGGGTTGCGTCTGGAGATCGACCGGGATCCGGAAGCGCTGCTCTGACCCGGCGGCGGAATCCGGGCCGGGGGGCGGCTTGTTTGCACGCCCAGGGGCCATGCAAGTTGTGCGGCTGAATTCCCTTCCTGCGCAGGAGCAACCATGAGCGAGGCGAGCACCCGGAAGATCCGGGTCACGGTTCGGGCGGTCCAGATTCTCGAGAGTCTGGACGTGGACAAGACCGGCGAGTTCATCTTCTGGTCCAGTGTTTCGAGCGATGGCGGTCCTTCCGTCGAAGCGCGGTATCCCGCCAATGGGCACATGAAGATCTCGGAGGAACCGGTCTTCAACCGGGCGGTGCTCAACTGGGTGATCTTCGAGGGAGAGGTCACCGATCACCTGTCGGTGGAACTGAAGGGCGAAGAGGAAGACCGTTTCGGTGGAAACGACTTCCTGACCACGTACGAGCGCGAGTTCCAGGGTCCGGCCGCCGACTGGCTGGGCGCCTACGGGCCGGGCGCGGACGACGGCGACGAGGACGACCCGGAGATGATGAGCGACTGGCGGGTGACGCTGCGCATCGAAGCCGCGTGATCGTCTCCCTGTCCGAGCCGGGGACGGGCGTCGTGGTCGCTTCGCGGACGGCGTCGGCTCTGGCGCTGGTCCTCGTGCTCGCGGGGTGCGGCGGCCGGTCGCTTCCACCCGGCGCCTCGGCGGAGGCACGCGCCGCCTTCGAGGAGTGTCGTTCCCTGCAGCACGACGAGAAGCAGGCTTGCTACGAGCGCCACCTGCTCGACGAGCTCGATCGGGCCGGAGTCGGCCCCGCGCTCGAGATGCTGGAGACGGTCGCGGTCGGCGACCTGTCCGTCGAGGCGCAAGGTCACGTCTACACGCACGCGATCGGGATCGAGGCCTACTCGCCCGAAACCCCGTTCGAGGAGGTGTTCAGCGAGTGCACGGTGCTCTTTCAGTCGGGGTGCTACCACGGCGTCGTGCAGTCGCACTTCATCGCTTCCGGCGCCGCGGATGCGGAACAGGTGGTCGAACTCTGCGGGCCCTTCGAACGCGAGCCCGTGGACCGCTGGATCCTGTTCCAGTGCCTGCACGGTCTCGGGCACGGCCTCACGATGTACTACGGGCACCATCTCCCGATGGCGCTCGAGGGCTGCGACTTCCTGACGAACGACTGGAACCGGCAATCGTGCTACGGCGGCGTGTTCATGGAGAACGTGGTGAACGCGACGGATCCGCATCATCCCGCCTCGGAACTCCTCCTGGGGGAGGGCGACGGGGAGGGCGAAGACGGGGGTGAAGGAGAGGCCGGGCACGGCGCGCACGACCACGCGGCGATGGCGATGACCGAGGGGATCGAGGCGCTCGAGCCGTGGGAGGCGCTTCGGGCCGACGACCCGCACTATCCGTGTTCGGTCCTGGACGAGCAGTATCTGAACGCCTGCTACATGATGCAGACGTCGGCCATGCTGTGGCACAACGAAGGCGACATCGGCGGCGCGGCCACCTCCTGCCTCGATGCCCCCGAGGGTTGGCGCGAGCTCTGCTTCGTCAGTCTCGGCCGCGACGTCAGCGGCCGTACGGTGCTGGACCCGGACGAAGGGCTCGACGAGTGCGGCAAGTCCCCGGAAGAGTTCCGCGAATGGTGCTACGTGGGGCTGGTCAAGAACTACGTCGATGTGACGGCTACGACCGGGGCGGCGTTCGCGTTCTGCCGGCGCGTCGAACCGTGGGCCCAGGTGCGGTGCTACGAGGCGGTGGGAGAGCAGTTGCTCGGGCTGTACGCGGATGAGAGCGGACGCCGGGAGGAGTGCATCGCGGCCGCACCGGAGCCGGAGGAACTCGAACAGGCGTGCCTGCGCGGCGCCCGCCTGCCGATCGACTAGCCCTCCGGCGCTCCCCGTACGGGAGCGCCGCGGTTGACCGCGACCGCAGGTCTCAGGCGGGCTCTCCGTCGGCGGCGCGAGTAACACCCAGCCCCGGCGCGTCGGGAAGGACGATCCGTCCCGCCTCGAGGTGCGGGCCGCGGAACGGATCCGAGCGCAGGAGCGCGGCCCCGTCCAGGTCGGCGTAGTCCACGAGCGGCGCCAGGTGCGCCGCGGGCGCGATCCCGAGGCTCGTCTCCAGCATGCAGCCGAGCATCACCTTCAGCCCGCACGCCCGCGCCGTGTGGATCATGCGCAGCGCTTCCCGCGGACCGCCGCACTTGGCGAGCTTGATGTTGATGCCGTCGACGCTCCCGTCCAGCCGCGGGATGTCGGTCGCCACGATGCTCGACTCGTCAACGACGATGGGCAGGGCGGCGCGGGCGCGGACGAATGCCAGTTCGTCGTTGTCCGTCGGCGGGAGCGGCTGCTCGACGAACTCGACGCCGTATTCCGCGCACATCGCGATCCCCTCCACCGCTTCACGAGGCGTCCACGCCGCGTTGGCGTCCACGCGCAGGATCTTGTCGGGGGCGGCGCCCCGCACCGCGCTCAGACGCGCTTCATCGTCGTCGCTCCCGAGCTTGATCTTGAGGATCGGCCACGCCCCGGCCGCGCGCGTCCGCTCGGCCATGACGTCGGGCTCGTCGATCCCGATCGTGAACGAACTCAGCGGGGCATCCGCGGGATCGAGCCCCCAGAGCTTCCACAGCGGGAGCCCGACGCGTTTCCCCACCCAGTCGTGAAGCGCGGACGAGACCGCGCAGCGCGCGGACCCGTTGCGGCCCAGGAGCGCCGCGAGGTCGCGCTCGATGTTCTCGAGCGCGAACGGATCCTCCACCTCCTCGATGCGCGGCGCCAGCTTGCGCAGCGCCGCCTCGACCGTGTCGGCGGTCTCGCCGTAGTAGCCGGAGGGATCCGCCTCTCCCCAACCCTCGATCCCCTCGTGCTCCAGCCGCACCCAGACCAGATCGTCGCCCGTCTTCACGCCGCGGCTGATGCGGAACGGGTGCGCCGTTCGGACGCGGAACGGCTCCCAGGAGATCTTCATGCGTCTGCCGCCCTCCACAGGTTGTACTGGATCCGCGACGGCGTCACCTCCGGCCCGTCTTCGCGCATGTAGACATCGATCTCGGTGCGGTGCCCGAACCGTCCCTCGAGATAGACGCCGGGTTCGACCGAGAATCCGACCCCCGGCACGAGCCGCCGGTCGTCGCGCATCTCGATGCTGTCGAGGGTGGGCCCGACGCCGTGGAGTTCGCGGTCGATGCCGTGCCCCGTGCGGTGGAAGATGGCGTCCGCGTAGCCGCGCGCGGCCAGGGTGTCGCGAGCCGCGCGGTCCGCGTCCGCCCCGGTGGCGCCGGGATTCGCGCGGATGACGTCCACGGCCGCGTCCCGGGCCGCGACGACCGCGTCCCAGGCCTCGGTCACGTCGGGCGGCGGCTCCGGCCCCAGGTAGCCCATCCACGTCTGGTCGGCGAAGACGGCCTCGGGTTCACCGGCCACGCGTCCCCACAGATCGACCATGAACACCCGCTCCGCCGCCAGTGTCGCGGACCCTTCGGCCAGGGGCTCGTAGTGCGGCTTGGCGGCGTTCGGTCCCACGGCCACGATCGTGTCCGCCCCGGTCAGGCCTTCGGCGCGCAGCCGGGCCCGGATCCACTCGGCGAGATCGTGCTCGGTCTTCGGGGTCGGCTCGCCCGCGGTCTCGAAGGCGTCGGCCGTCCCGGGGTCGGCCTCGGGGCTCAACCCCGCGGCCCGGGCCGCGAGTTCGAACGCGGTCCGTGCCGTCCGCGCCAGGATCTCGGCCGCACGGTGGTGCAGTTCGGTTCCGCGGGCGCCCCACTGGGCCGCGGTGCCGGAGATCAGGTCCACGGAGCTGACCACCCGGGGCCCGACCGACTCGACGAGTTCGACCACCCCCGCGGGGACGTTGTCCACGTAGGGGATCGAATCGCGGGGGCTGACCTCCATGGCCACCGAATCCATCCCGTCCAGCATCCGGCGCAACTCCGTCTCCATCTCGTCCCAGCCCAAGTAGCTCGTGAGCCGGTGCGGCCAGCCATCCCAGCCGGATACCTCTATCTTCTGTACGAGCGCGTGCGGCGTCCGACCCGGCGCGATGAGCACGAAGTAGCGGCGTTTCTGGCCCTCGGGGAGGCCGACGAGATCCGCCGCCAGCGCGTTGCAGGCCCGAAAGTCGTACAACAGCCAGGCGTCGATCCCCCGGTTCTTCAGCTCGCGGGAAGCGGTCTCCAGGAATGTGGCGTCGAGATCGGGCAAGGGCAGGCTCCGTATCTTGATTCGTACCGGGTCAGGCCGTGGCGTCGCGGAGGGCCGTCAGATGGGAGACGACGTTTCGTCCCAGTTCGTCGGGATTGTAACCGCCCTCGAGGAAGGAGACCACGCGGTTCCGGGCCGTCCCTCGCGTCCGTCTCACGACTTCCAGCGCCAGGGTGGTGAAGTCCGCCTCGGTGAGGGTGAAACCGCCCAGCGGATCTTCCGCCCCCGCATCGAAACCGGCCGAAATCAGCGTCAGGTCGGGTGCGAAGCGGGCCAACGCCCGATCCAGGCCGTCGAGCAGCGTCTCGACGTAGCGTTCGGGCGCCAGACCGGCGGACATCGGGAGGTTCAGCGTGGTCCCTTCGCCCTCGCCCCGTCCCCGCTCGTCGGCCATGCCGGTGCCGGGATAGAACGGGTGCTGGTGCATCGAGAGGAAGAAGACGGACGAGTCTTCGTAGAAGATGTCCTGCGTCCCGTTCCCGTGGTGGACGTCCCAGTCGACGATGAGCACGCGCTCGATCCCGGGCCGGGTGAGCGCGTGGCGCGCCGCCACCGCGATGTTGTTGAACAGGCAGAAGCCCATGGCGCGGTCCCGCGTCGCGTGGTGCCCCGGGGGACGCACGGCACAGAAGGCGGCGCGGAACTCACCGTCCAGGACGGCATCGACCGCCGCGACTCCACACCCGACCGCGGCGAGCGCCGCCTCCCAGCTTCCGGGGGAGACGGGCGTATCGGGATCCAGTCGCAGGATCTGTCCCGTCTCCACGGACCGTTCACAGCTCGACCGGGTCCGCTCGACGTGCCCCGGAGAGTGGGCCAGCTCCAGCGTCGCCGCCTCGGCCGGCTCCGGCACGACGGGCGTGACGTCCCCGTGCAGCTCGGGCAGCGCTCGCTCGAGCGCGCCCATCACGGCCCGGAGGCGGCCCTGGTGCTCAGGGTGCCCCCACCCGGTGTCGTGGCGGCTGCAGGCTGGGTGCTGGAACAGACCCACGGGCTTCGGGTCTGTCGCGGGCCGGGGTTCTGGCAAGGTCTCTCAGTGCCGGCCGCGAGCCCGTTCCCGGGCGGGCAGAACCTCGAGACACGTCGTCCACCAGCCGGTGAGGATCGTCTCCACGAACTCTTCGGGGAGTCCCTCCTCGCGCATCTCGCGGGCGAGGCGATCGTGGTCGTAGCCGACCGGCACGAACTCGACCTCCGGCGACGCCCCTTCCGCGGAGTCGAAATCGAGCAGCGCGTACCAGACATCCGTCCGCCCGTCGTTCGCGGGGCGCCCCAGCACGCCGACGTTGACGAACAGCCCGCCGCCCGGGAGCGTCCGCTGCCAGGGGATCCCCGTGTGGGTGGCGAGCACGACATCCGCCTCGCGCTCGCGGGCCAGGTGCGCCAGGAACTGTGTCGAGGTCGCCGATTCCCAGAGGAACTCGTTCATGCGGCGGGGGCTGCCGTGGCACATGAGGACGCGGGTGCCGTTCACCTCGAGGCGGATCTCGCCCGGCAGGCGGCCCAGCCAGCGGCGCCACGTTTCCGCCGTGTTCCGGAACGTGTACCGGTACGAGAGTCGGGCGAAGCGGTTGTCACGCGGGTCGGTGTATCCGCACTGGCAGTCATCGAGGCCCCGCGCGATCGAGTCGTCGTAGTTCCCGCGCAGTACCTGCACGTCCGCATCGAGGAGAAGCGGGAAGACGCGGTCGGGGTTCGGACCGAAGGCGCCCAGATCGCCCAGGCAGTAGAGGGCATCCGCGCCCCGGGTCGCCGCGTCTTCGATCGCGGCCGCCAGAGCCAGGTGGTTGCTGTAGACGCCGCCGAACACGGCGATGCGGTGCGGTTCAGGAGACATCCTGCCCTATGCCCGCGTAGTTGGAGCAGATCGCGCCGTGCAGCCAGCAGGTATGGCAGGCCGATTCGGCGAGTCGCACCGGGCGCGCCGCCTCTTCCAGCGTCGACCCCATTCGCGCCTCCGGCGTCTCGATCAGGATGGGGCACGCGTACACGCCGCGGCTCGTCACGACGCGGCTCGAGGCGCAGAGCAACTGGTTCTCGTCGTATCCCTCCATCATGTCCGCGGTGACCCGTTCTTCGTCCATGTAGGGGCGCGCGCGCTCGGCTTCGCGTCCGATCCGGAGCGAGGGAAGGATCTTGAGGCGCGGGTTCGCGTAGCCGAGGTCCCGCAGACGGGCCACGAAGGCCTGCCGGACTTCCTCGTCGCGCTCCGGCTCCCACACCTGCGTGGCCGTGATGATCGGGAGGAACCCCCGTTCGAGGAGCTTGCGGACGCCGTCCATGGCGCGGGCGAAGGTGCCTTCGCCCCGGATCGGGTCGTTGGTCTCGGGCGAGGGCCCATCCACGGAGACGCGGATCTCGAGCGAGTACCGGGATTCGCGGGCGGCCCGCGCTATCGGCGCGAGAGCTCGCTCCGGGAGCAGCGTGCCGTTCGTCAGGACCGAGGCCGGCCCCCGCTCCAGCGTCCGTTCGAGCATGGCGGGGAGGTCCGGGTGCATGAAGGGCTCGCCGCCGGTGAAGTAGTACTCCTTCACGCCCCATCCCTCGGAGCGCGCGAGCCACCCCTCGACCTCGGCGAGCGGGAGGAACTCGAAGCTCCGGTTGTCGGGGGCACAGCTGATGAAACAGTGGACGCACCGCAGGTTGCAGATCGTCCCCGACACCTGGAACCAGAGCGTGTCCAGATGGTCGAGCCGCACCAGGGGCGCCTCGGTCGAGGGCGTGGCCCCGTTCGAGGGCGTGGCCCCGTTCGACGACGGGTGGATCCGGAGCGCGCGGTCGGCGCTTCGCTCCGGATCGATCGGCAATGCCGATCCGGACATGGGACGAACCTCTGCGGGTTTCCGGTGCCTGATCTCCCGTGGTAAGACCCCCGCCACGGGCTGTTGATCCTACCGCATCGGCGGCCCCGCGCGCGACCGGTGGGGCGCGACGGGGCCTCCCCGCCGGCCGCTAGGTCAGGAGGGGGACTCCCGCCGCCAGCCGGGCCTCGACCTCCTCTTCAGGCGCTTCGATCAGTTCCAGGATGGGCTTAGCATCGCGGGGCGGCGAAGGCTCGAAGGAAAAGATGCGCAGCACCCGCGCCGAATGGTGCAGGGAGTGTCCCAGTCGCGGAATGTCGATCAGGCCCCGCTCACCCAGCGTCGTGAGGCGCCGGACGACTCCGTCGTTCCGCACCAGTAGCAGGTTGAGTTCGAGCATCCCGGGATAGCTCGGGTAGTCGAGCATCACCGACCCTTCGGGGAGCCCCCACTCCCGGGCCATGCGGCGTTCGAGCGCCGCGACGAGGTCCCCGCGCCTTGACGGCCACGAGGAGAGCCGGTCCGGAAGCTGATCGCCGGTCAGTTCTACGAGCCGCTTGGGGAGACGACGGTCGAGGAGCGCCCGCAACAGTTTCGCGGCGCGGCCGAGCGCGGACGCCGGGTCGTGGCCGCGGTGCGCCGCCGACCGTTCGATCCGCCGGCCGATGAGCGACAGCAGCTCCTCGTCGCTTGGGCCGGCGAGGTCCTCGGGGGAGAGCAGTCCGTTGTCGAGCGCCGTCTGCACGAGGCGCACGAAGGTCAGCGTCGCGGCGCGCACCGCGTGGTGCCAGTAGACGTTCCGGTACATCTGGTACTTCGAGAAGAGGAGCGTCTCCAGCGCGCTGATTCCCTTCTCGCTCACCGCGAGTTCGAGCGGCCGCCCATCGCCTTCGCGGGCGACCGTGAGCGCCGGCAGCAGCCGGTCCACGTCCACGGCCCCGTAGGGCACGCCGCAGAAGAGCGCGTCGCGGCGCAGGTAGTCGATCTTGTCGAGGTCCAGCGAGCCGGAGATCAGTCCCTGCAGCGGGTGTCCCGAGGTGCCGCGGATGAGGGCCGAGATGCGCGCGGCGGCGTCGGGGCCGTACCGCTCGAGGACCCGCCGGATCGGCGTCGCCGCCATGAAGCGCGTGGCGATCTCCTCGTGATCGCCCGGGATCGATTTCGGCCCGAGTTCCTCGACCGCGTGAGAAAACGCATAGTGCCCGACGTCGTGAAGAAGCGCTCCGAGGCGCACGACCGGCAGCTCGTCGAGTTCCGCCGCGCTCAGGGCTGCGAGGTGTCCGTCACGCTCGAGGCAGGAGATCGCCCTCGACACGAGGTGGTACACGCCGAGCGCGTGGAGGAAGCGGTTGTGGACGCCGCCGGGATACACGAGATGCGCGAACCCGAGCTGCTTGACGCGCCGCAGTCGCTGAAACTGCGGCGCGTCGAGGATCTCGGCCGCGTCGGCTTCGACGTGGATGTTCCCCCACAGGGGATCGCGGATCGTACGTGGTCTCGTCATGGAATCGCGTGAAGATGTTCCGGTGCGAGGTCAACGGGCAATCAACGCGCCTTCACCCGCGCGGTTCCGGCGGCGGGTGGTTGCGGCGCGGGCCGGGGCTTCGCGAGCTTTCCGCCCTCGGCTGTCGGGCTCATCCCGCCCGCGGCGGTCTTCCTCTGACGGCCTCCGGAGCGGGAGCAGGTTGAACGGGAGGCGGCGTGGAGATCAAACGCGACCGGATGGTCCACCTGGGGTACGCGAAGTACTGGCGCTCCGACCAGATCGTCGGATTGCTCCCGATCGAGGAAGGGAGGGGACCCGGCCGGCGTACGGAGGTCTTCGTCTCCACGAGAGCCGAGTCGGTCACCGCATCTCGATCCGAGGGTTCGATCCTCCACGACATGGCGTCGCTCCCGGACGAAGCCCGGGCCGCCGAGGCCGGCTCCATCGCGGAGGACCTCGTGGGAGCGCTGCGCGAGCTGTCGCCGGTCCTCAAGCGCATGCTGAAGAACGAGCAGGGGTTCGACGTCGAGTACTGGGCGGGCAGACTCCGTCGGGTTCTGGAGCCGGACGATGGAAGCGAGGGGCAGGAGGATCTCTTCGGCTGAGGCGCGGGCCGTGGCGGTCACGCTGGCGGCGCTCTGCGTCGCCGCCGCCGTCGGGGCTCAGGAAATCCCGGCGTCAGAGGCTGCGGGCGCGGAGGTCCAGGGCGCGGAGGTCGCAGCTCCCGATGGCTGGAACTCCGAGGCGGCCCTCATTCTCATCGAGCGCGCGATCGAAGCGCGGCGGCATGCATGGGCCGACAGTTCGCTCGAGCGATTCCGGGCCGAGGCGCAGGGCCACCTCTACTACATCGGAGACTTCCGGGGGCAGCGGCACGTCATCCGGGCCGACCAGGTCGCCCTCGACGTCCGCTGGCAGGCGCCGGACCGCACCGTGCAGACGATCGTCGGGCGGCGCCACGAACTCCGCCTTCCGACGAACATCCAGTATCACCTCGACCATCTATTCCTCGTCCTCGACAACTTCGGAGACCGGATCCGGATCGGAGACGGGTACGAGGTCGAGCACGTACTTCACCCCGCCGGGACCGGGGCGCGGGACTTCTACGATTACCGGCTCGCGGACTCCCTGGAGATCCGGATCCGCGGCCGGAGCGCGCGGGTGTTCGAACTCGAGGTCCGTCCGCGGGAAAGCGGGACTCCCGCGGTGGTCGGTTCGCTCTTCCTCGAACGGGCCACGGGCGCCATCGCGCGGATGCGGCTCACGTTCACGCCCAACGCCTATCTCGACCGGCAAATCGTCCGGATCGTCGTCGATCTGCGCTCGGCGCTGTGGGAGGGACGCCACTGGCTTCCGGTCGAACAGGATCTGGAGATCACGCGCTCGCTTCCCTGGCTCGATTTTCCGCTGGAGACGCTGATCCGGACGCGTCTGAGGGTGCTGGATTACCACTTCGGTGAATCGGCCGCCTTCAGCCTCGGTCCGGGCCAGTATGTGTACGCGTATCCGGAGGAGGATCTGGCCCGCTTCGACGGCTGGGAAACCTCGCTCTACGGCGGCCCTCTCGAGGGCGCCGGGGTCGAGAGTGGCCCGACGGGGGATGACCTCACGCGGCTGGTGGAGCGGGCCGGCCGCGACCTCGAACGGGCGGTCCTCGACGCCCGAAGGCTTCTCCCGCGACAGGGTCTGGTCGGCGGGCGGCGGCTCCAGCTCTGGTTTCCGAACGCGTCGGGGGCGATCCGGGCGAGGCGCGCCGAGGGGCTTCTCGTGGGGGCCGGAGGCGCCTACCGGATCGACGATCTGACCGAACTTTCGTTGTGGGGAGGCTTTGCGGCGGGCGAGGCGAGGCCGCAGGCCCGCGTCGGTCTCCGGCGGCGCCTGGGACGCTTCGAGCTGGAATTCGACGGTTGGTTGCGGGCGAACCGTGACGTGGGGCGCGAAGTGGCCTCCGGGGCGCTCCAGACCCTGGCCCTGCTGGTCGAGGGAGAGGATTACCAGGACCCGTACTTCGCGGACGGGGGGCGCGCGGGCCTCGTCCGGGAGACCGGCTCGGCCCGCTGGCGCGTCGGCGTGTCGGCCGAGCGCCACCGGGCGGCGGATCTCGTCGTGCGGACGACACCGTTCGGGGAGGGGACACTCCGTCCGGTGCGACCGGCGGACGAGGGGGACCTGGCGGCGCTGGACGCCGGAGTGGCGCTGGACCTCGGACGCGGACTGGGGGCGCGCTGGGGGCTGGACGTCGCGGGCGAAGCGGCCACGGGGGCCGTCGGAGACTTCGGTTTCACGCGAGCCAAGGTGGCGCTGCGTGGCGCGCGCGAGAGCCTGGGCGGCGGGTGGGGGTGGGCGAGCGAGATCGAGTTCGGCGCCGCGGGCGGGGACCTTCCGGCCCAGCGGCTCTTCCTGCTCGGCGGCCGCGGCTCTCTCCCGGGCCACGCGTTTCGCGGCTGGGGCGGCGACCGCATGGGCCTGTGGCGGGCCGAGGTGTCGCGCAGCCTCGCCTCGCCTTGGGTGCGGCTCCGCGCGCGCGCCGCCGTGGGATGGGCGGGGCTCGGGACGGCGGGCGACGCGGCCGCGAGCCGTTTCGGCGTCGGCGAGAGCGCCGGGCTGCGCGCCTCGGCGGGGTTCGGGCTCGGGCTCTTCTACGACCTCCTCCGGATCGACGTGATGCGCGGTCTCGGCGGAGGGTCGGCCGGGGAGGGAGACTGGGTGGTCCTCCTCTCGCTGGACCCGAGAATCCGGGGGATCCTCTGACCCCGGATGGGGACCGGAAGCCTTGTCATGGCGGGCGGGGGATGACAGGATTTACGCTGGGCCGCCGCGCCCCACTTCCGGGGCACCGCGCACGGCATGTACAGATCTCCCGCTTGAGGTTCGCCCATGAGTGACGCAGAGATCACGACCGCGACCCCTTCGGGTCCCTCCGCCGGTCATTCCCGCAGGACGTTCATCAAGGGGGTCATCGCGACGGGGGCCGTCGCCTCCTCCTCCGGCTACCTGTTCCGGGCCCGGAACCCGCTCTCGGCCAGCACGGTCGTCAAGGCTTCGATGCCGCGCATGATCTCGCTGAACGTGAACGGCGTTTCGCGTTCAGTGGATGTGCTGCCGCAGGAGACGCTGGCGATGACGCTGCGCTACAAGCTGGGGCTGACCGGCACCAAGCTCGGCTGCGACCGTGCGGAATGCGGCGCCTGTACGGTGCTCATCGAGGGGGTTTCACACTACTCGTGTTCAACGCTGACGAACGCCGTGCGCGACCGCTCGATCACGACGATCGAGGGGCTCGAGAGCCCGGACGGGACGCTGCACCCGGTGCAGCAGGCGGTGATCGACGAGGGCGGATTCCAGTGTGCGTTCTGCGCGCCCGGCTTCATCATGAGCATGGTCGCGCTGACCAACGAGAGTCCGAACGCCACCCGGGAAGAGACGGCGTACGCCCTGTCCGGCAATCTCTGCCGCTGCGGCGATTACAACAAAATCCTGAACTCCGCCATGCGCGCCGCCGAATACGCGCGGCGCATGGTGTGAGGGGAGGGCGACAATGGCGCTGATCGGACAGGACATTTCGCCGCCGGACCTGCGCGCGAAAGTCACGGGACGAGCCAAGTACTCGGAGGACTTCAAGGCGGAGGGGATGGTCTTCGCCAAGCTCCTCCTGAGCCCCATGCCGCACGCGCGCGTGCGCAGCGTGGACGCGAGCCGGGCGCTCGCCATGCCCGGCGTGTTCGGGATCCTGCGCGCGAGCGAGGTGAACCCACCGGACGCGCCCGGCGAGGCGGCGCTCACGGATGAGCCGAAGTACGTGGGCGAGCCGATCCTCGCGCTGGCGGCGGTCGACGAGACGACGGCGGCGGACGCGATCGAGGCGATCGACATCGATCTCGAGCCGCTCCCGTTCGTGATCGACCCGCTCGATAGCCTGCGTCCCGGCGGGCCGGATGCCCGGCTCGAGGGGAACGTGCTCCACTTCGGCGAGAGCGGGCGCGAACTCATCCCGATGAAGTGGGCGCAGGCGGACTTCGACGCGGCGGAGGCCGAGGGTCGCCTGCCGATGGGCAAGCCCACCGACGAGTGGGAGCACGGCGACCTCGATGCCGCCTTCGCCGAAGCGGACTACGTGTTCGAGGACACGATGGTGCACCAGTCGCTGAGCCACCACCCGATGGAGCCCCGCAGCTCCATGGCGTACTGGGACAACGGCCGCTGCTACCTGTACGGGTCGACCCAGAGCACGCAGCGCACGCACACCGCGCTGGCGGGCCAGCTCGACCTCGACCCCGGGGACCTCGTCTTCGTCGGCCAGTACTGCGGCGGCGGCTTCGGATCCAAGATCGCCGGCGCGACCATCTACCAGGTCACGGCGCTCCTCGCGAAGAAGATCCAGCGGCCGGTGATGCTGCGGATCAACCGCTACGAGGAGACGTACATCGGGCGCGGCCGGCCCGGATTCCAGGCCTGGACGAAGATGGGGTTCTGCGACGACGGGAAGATCACGGCGATCGACCTCTACATCGTCCAGGACCACGGGCCGTACGGCCGGTCGGGCGACTACATCACGGCCGGCAATGTGGCCGACCTCATGTACCAGCCGGACGCGATGCGCTTCCGCGGCATCACCGTGTACACGAACACGCCGCCGCGGGCCGCGCAGCGGGCGCCGGGCGGCGCGCAGATCGTCGCCATGCTCGAACCGCTGATCGACAAGGCGGCGCGCGAACTGGGGATCGACCGGGTCGAGATCCGGAAGATGAACGCGCCCACGCACGACTCGCCGTTCGGGCAGCAGCGCGCGAAGACGACGAGCGCCTTCGTCCGCGAGGCGATCCAGGTCGGAGCCGAGCAGTTCGACTGGGCCGGGAAGCAGGCCCTCAGCGGCCAGCGGAACGGCACCAAGGTCACGGGCGTCGGGGTGGGCGTCAGTCCCTACGTGGGGGGATCGTCGGGCTTCGACGGCCTCCTCCTCATTCGCCCCGACGGCCAGCTGTACATCCACCAGGGGATCGGGAACCTGGGGACGCACTCGATGGCGGACACCGCCCGCGCCGCAGCCGATGAACTCGGCCTTGAGTGGGAGAATTGCGCGGTGATCTGGGGCGACAGCTCGCAGCACCTGCCGTACAGCTCGGTGCAGGCGGGGAGCCAGACGATCCACGCGCACACGCGGGCCAACTACGCGGCGGCGCTGGACATGAAGCGCAAGCTGCAGGAGGTCGCCGCCGCGAGTCTCGGCGGCGCTACGAGCGGCTATCGGGTCGCGGGGGGCCGCGTTACGGGGCCCGGGGGCTCGCTGAGCTTCGCGCAGGCCGCAGAGCGCGCCATCGCCATGGGGGGCGAGTACTCGGGCCAGGCACTGCCGGAAGACATCAACGACGCCACGCGCTCCTCGGCCACCGCCCTCGCCGGACAGGGGCTGATGGGCGTGGCGAGGGACAACTTCGCGCACGAAGGCCAGACCTGGTCGTGGGTCGTCGGCTTCGCGGTCGTCGAACTCGATGTCGAGACGGGCGACGTGCGGCTGGTCGACTACACGGGGTCGACGGACTGCGGCGTCGTCGTCCACCCGCGCAGCCTCGCGGCCCAGATCCACGGCGGCGCCGTGCAGGGCTTCGGCCAGGCGCGGAGCCAGAAGTGGGTGTTCGATCCGAAGTGGGGCGTGCCGTTCGCGCACCGGCTCTACACCGCCAGACCGCCGGGGATGCTCGACGTCCCGCTCTCCATGGACTGGGCCGCGGTGGGCGAACCCGACCCGCAGACGCCGATCGGCGCCAAGGGGATCGGCGAGCCGCCCGTCGGCGCCGGATCGGCGGCCGTCACCTCCGCGATCGCGGACGCGCTGGGAGGCCGGTGCCTGTGCCGGATCCCGCTGACCACCGACGTGATCCTGGCTGAGTTGGAGGGCAGAGTCCAGCCTCACCAGCTCACCGAGATTCATAGCTGACGGGGAGAAGAACGATGGCCGTGATTCGCGACATGATGCCCGCGTTCGAGCTCTTCCAGCCGACGAACGTGGACGAGGCGCTGGACGTGCTCGACCGGCGCGACAACACCTGGGTCCTGGCCGGCGGCCTCGACTCGCTGGACTGGTTCAAGGACCGCATCAAGCGGCCCGAGGTCGTCGTCGAGTTGGGCGCCGTGAGCGAGCTGCGGGGGATCCGCGCCAGCGGCGACGGGCTCGAGATCGGCGCCATGACCTCGCTCCGGGATGTCGCCGCGAGCGAGGAGGTGCGATCGCGCTTCGGCATTCTGGCCCGGGCCGCCGCCGAAGTGGCGACGCCCCAGATCCGTAACCAGGGGACGCTGGGCGGCAACCTCATCCAGGACACGCGCTGCTGGTACTACCGGGGCGGGTGGCCGTGCTACCGCGCGGGCGGGAACATCTGCTACGCGGGCACGCCCCGCTCCATGAACCGTGAGCACGCTGTCACGGGGCAGAGCCGCTGCGTGGCCGTGAACGGATCCGACACCGCCGGGGCGCTGGTCGCCCTCGGCGCGCAGATGATGGTGCGGAACCCGGGCGGCGAGCGTGTCTACGAGGCCGAGGATTTCTTCATCGGCCCGGCGATCGACATCGAGCGCATGACCGCGCTCGAGCCGGGAGATCTCCTCACGCATGTGCGCATCCCGGGCGACTGGGCGGGCGCGCGCTTCTACTGGGAGAAGGTCCGCGACCGCAAGTCGTGGGACTGGGCGCTGGCCAGCGTGGCCGCCGCCATCGTGGAGTCGAACGGCACGATCGAGCGCGCCCGGATCGCGCTCAACGGCGTCGCGCCGACGCCCGTGCGGCTGCGGGACGTCGAAAGGCTCGTGCAGGGGATGCCGGCAGACGACGACACCGGGCTCGCCGCCGGGGAGCTGGCCACGCGCGGCTTCCGGCCCCTCCGCCACAACGACTACAAGGTACCGCTCGCGCGGAATCTCGTACGGCGCGCGGTGCGAGGAGAAGTCGCTTAGATGGAGATCCTCAGAACGGCGCCGAATCCCTGGGGCCAGGAGGTACTCGTCGGCGTCGCCTGGGATCTGCTCCTGGCCGCCGCCATCGCCGGTTTTCTGTTCGTGGTCGGGCACCATCTGTACGTGTGGATCATGGCGCCCAAGCCCCCGAAGACCGCACCGGAAGCGGCGGCCGAGGTGCCCGAGCGGGTCGAGCGCCATTCATCCGCCTCCCGGACGTTTCACTGGCTCATGGCCGCCACGATGCTCACGCTGCTCATCACGGCCTTCTTCCCCGTGATCGGCGTGCAGTTCGCGTGGGTCACCATCCACTGGATCGCCGGCATCGTCCTTACCCTCCTCATCATCTACCACATCGTGCACGCGACGATGAAGCAGGACTTCTGGTCGGTGTGGATCGGGAAGAAGGAGATCGCGCAGGCGCTGTCATCGGTCGGGAAGTTTCTCCGGCGCCAGCCGGCCAAGGAAGAGCGGTCGGGCAAATATCCCCTCGACCAGCGCGCGTACCACAACGCCGTCACGCTCGTCTCGATCGGCGTGATCGTCACCGGGATTATCATGATGGTGGGGGTCGACACCTGGTATTGGGCGAGCAACCCGTACTTCCTGTCCGACTCGACGTGGGGGCTCGTGTTCGTCCTGCACGGCCTGTGTGGGGTCGGGCTCGTGACGATGGTCATCGCCCACGTGTACTTCGCGATCCGGCCCGAGAAGCGCTGGATGACGCGCTCCATGATCAAGGGCTGGATCACGCGCGAGGAGTACCTCGAGCACTACGACCCGGCCATGTGGCAGCTGGGGGCCGGGAGCGCGGGCGCCGACGCGGGCGGTGAAGCCTCATCTTGAGCCGGGCCGACCTGAAGGCCCACATCGAGACGATCGAAAAGGCCTACGAGTTCTTCCTCTCCTACGCAGCCCTCGGCGCCGCCGCGGAGGAGGCTTCGAAAGTGGGAGGGCAGCTCCGCGAGTTTCTGGGTCGGACGAACGCGGCGCTCAGGGCGCTGGAGAACGACCTCCCCGGCCTTCTCGCAACCGAGAGCCTGGAGCCGGCGGACGCCTACCGGGACGTGATCGGCGTGACCTCGGCGGACGCCGCGAAGGCCGGGGCAGCCGTGCGGCTCGTCCTGGCGCAGGAGACGATCAGTTCACAGCTGATCGACAACCTCAACGCCTCCACCCACCTGCGGGCGCTCCTCACCGACCTCTTCCTGCTCGACGACGTGGTCTGACCGGCGCTGAGGCCCGCTACCCGTCCGTGCGGGTGAAGGTGAAGGTGCCGATGGGTTCGTCCGAGAAGGGGCGCTCGCCCTGCAGGCCGCGGATCGGTTCCTTCGGCCGGGTGTCGTCGTTGGCCGAGGTGTAGGCGGACCCGCTGTCCGTCCCCGCGTCGAGCGGGTAGAGGACGACCTCGAGTTCCTCTACCCAGCCTCCGTCTTCGTCCCGCAGGGACAACCCCGTGACGCCCGCGAACCAGTCCGGGCTCGGGGCGATCATCGTGACCAGCGTGACGAGGGGGAAGTCTTCCCGGACCGTGACCGCCTGAATGGTCGCGCTCCCCGGGCTGCCGGAGCCGGAGCCGTTGATGACCCCCAGCGCGCCCCCCGGGATTTCGGCCTGGACTTCCGCGGCCAGAGCGGCGGTGCCACCTGTTTCGGCCATGCTCTCGATCCCCGGCGTGGCGATGCCCTCCAGAGCCCAGAAGGTCACGCTGTCGTTGTGTACGGCACCGATCAGCGGCGAGAAGTGCGCACCGCCCGGGAAGTTGGTCGGGTGCGTGGAGGCGCTCCACGTGGCGTCGAAGACCACCCGGTACGTCGCCGTGGTCGCCACGGCCGGGGGCGGCGGGGGCTCGGGCTCCGGCCTCGAAACCGGCTCGGTCCCGGAATCACCGCACCCCGCCGCGGCGGCGAGGGCGGTCGCGAGTACCAGCCCCCGGAGCCGAATGTTCAGGCTCGGGCGTGCCAGCTGGCGAGGACTTCGGCCTCCTTGTCGGCCGGGAGACCGGCCTGAGGCGCGGCGCGGCGTTCCTCGGGGAGCGAGTTCCACCATTCGATCGTGTCGCGGGCGGTCTCCGTAAGGGGCCGGAAGGCGAGTCCGGCCTGGATGGCGGCCGCCACCGAGACCTGGTTCATGCCGACCGTCTCCCCCTCGGGGGGTGTCCAGTTCGTCATGTGGCCCCACGGGGCCACCTCTTGCTCCAACATGAACTCGGTCGACACCCAGGTGAAGGTCGCGTCGGCGTCGAGGGCGCCGCGGATCTCTTCCAGCATGTCGCCGAACTGCCGTATCTCGCCCGTGGCGTTGTACGTGCCTCCGTGCCCGGGGGTCTCGACGAGGCGCACGATCCACTCCGAGAGGTCGCGGGCGTCGATGTTCTGCACAGGGTCCGCGGGGGTGTTCGGGGCCAGCACCTCGCCGCCGCGGGCGACCCGGACCGGCCAGTACGTCCAGCGGTCGGTGTTGTCACCGGGCCCGATGATCAGCCCGGGCCGCACGATGATCGCGTTCTCGCCGAAGGCGTCGCGGGTGTACTGCTCGCACCGCGCCTTCCTCGGTCCGTACCCGCCGTCGTCCTCGCCTTCCGTCGGCGAGAGCTGCCCGACGTGATAATCCTCGTCGATCCCGACCTGGGCGAAGTCGGCGTAGGCGGAGATGGACGAGACGAAGAGGTAGCGGTCGACCTGATCGCGCAGGAGTTCGGTCGTCGACGCGACCCAGCTCGGGTAGGAGGCCGAGTTGTCGATCACGGCGTCCCACTCCCGGCTCTCCAGCGCCGTCAGGTCACTCGTGCGGTCTCCGATGAGGTGTTCGACGCGCTCGAAGTAGTCCTGGTAGAAGGGCGGCTCGGTCTGTCCGCGCGTGAAGATGGAGACTTCGTGTCCCCGGTCCAGCGCGTACTTGACCTGGTGGGGCCCGATGAACCGCGTCCCGCCGAGGATGAGGATGCGCAGAGGGTCTCCGGTACCGCCCGCGCAGGCGGCCGAGCCGAAGGCGCCGAGCACCCCCAGCGCGCCGCCGGCACGGGCGGAGGACTTCACGAACTCTCGGCGAGTCTGATTCCACGTCATCGTAATCGTCCCTTTCTTTCGTTCCTTCTCTCGCTAGCGGCGGATCGCGACGATGCTCCCGACCCTGACCGTCATCTCGTCTCCGTCGTCGCTGAAATGGGCCTCGCGCCCGCTATCGGGATCGAAGAAGGAAGAGTCGCTCAGCGGCCACAGGACCGTTCGTCCGGGGCCCTGGCGAAGCGTGAGTCCTCGCCCGTCAGGCTCGAAGCGCAATTCGGTGCCCATTTCTGGTGCGACATAGGTGCCGACGTAGCGCTCGCGCACCTCAGCCGGCACCTCCATCGGCACCTTCTCTTCGGAGAGGGGCCCGGACCATCCGTACGCATGGGCGACCGTGGTCGCGATCTCGGACGCGAGCTGGCTCCCGGAGTCGGAGTTCGTCATCACGAAGACGCCGTCGGCTCCATCGATGTACGCCGCGAAGGTCGAGCGAAAGCCCTGGTTCGAACCGCCGTGCTGAAACCGTTCGCCGTCCTCCGAGATCGCCGGGCCCAGGCCCCAGTCGTCCGCGTCGGGACTCAGCATCTCGCGGGCGAGCGCTTCGCCGAGGACGCGGGCCGACTCGCCCTTCCACGCGCGCTGCATCTCCCGGGCGTAGAGCGCCAGGTCGCTCGGCGTGGTCCACAGCCCGGCGGCGGCCTGCTCGGGGTACGTGTGCCACCCGCCGGGGACGCGCTCGCCGTTCGGCCGGTAGCCGGTCGCGATGTCGTCCCGCCGCTCGGCCGGGATCGGCTGCTCGTACGTCGAGCGGACCATGCCGATCGGGTCGAGGACTTCCTCCCGCATGACGGCGGCGAACGGCTTGCCGTGTACGTCCGCCACGAGTTGCTGCATCACGGTGTATCCGCCGCCGGAGTACCTCCAGCTCTCGCCCGGTGCCTTGTAGGCGCGCACCGGGTCGGTGTTGCCGCCGCCGTCCAGCACTCCTGGCCCGTCGGGCAGCGCTTCGTCCAGCCCGTACCCGGGGAAGCCCCACACGGTGAGGCCGGCCCGGTGCGTGAGGATCCCCCGCAGGGTGACGGGCGCCTCCTCCGTGAACCCGTTCTCCGGCACCTGCCAGCTCGTGAGGTACGCGTTGACGTCGCCGTCGAGCCCCACCCGGCCCGATTCGACGAGTCGGAGGGCGGCGAGCGCGGCCACGGGCTTGGAGATGGACGCCGCCTGGAAGAGCGTGTTCGGCGTCGCGGGCCGTCCGGACTCGACGTCGGCGAGTCCGTAGCCCTCGGCCCACGCGATCTCGCCGTCCACGAGCACGGCAATGCTGACCCCGGGCACTTCGAGTTCGGTCATGCGCTCCGCGAGCGATGGTCGCGCGACAGGCTCGCCGCGGATCGTGAAGGTCGGCATCAGCGCCGACTCGACGAGCGCCTGCGGGGTCCCGTCGGGCGTGGGGGCCTGCGAGCAGGCCGCGGCGAACGACAGCCAGGCGACGAGGGTGATCCGGGTTGTGTTCACGGTCCCCCTCCCATCACGGGCGCGACACGGGCGATTTGCGGTACGGCGATTCTCGGGACTACCACGATGACTGTCGAGAGAGCCGGGGGCCAGACCGGATCGCCCCGGTTCGGTCACTGCCGGGCTTCCTTCCCGAACTTGCAGTCGTACCAGCTGCGCCCGATGCCGAGATCGACCCGGAGCGGGACCGCGAGTTCGACGGCCCCTTCCATCTCCTCGCGCACCACCCGGCTGACCTCTTCCACATCGGCTTCGGGCGCCTCGATGAGCAGCTCGTCGTGCACCTGCAGGAGCATCCGCGCCTCCGTGTCGGCGAGCCGGTGGTGGAGCCGGATCATCGACACCTTGATGAGGTCGGCGGCGGAACCCTGGATGGGGGAGTTCGTCGCCGTGCGCTCGCCGTAGCCGCGGATCCCGGGGTTTCTGGAGTGGATCTCGCGGACGTACCGTCGGCGTCCGATCAGGGTCTCGACGTAGCCCTGTCGCCGCGCCACCTCCTTCATCTCCTCCAGGTAGGCCGCGACGCCCGCGAACCTCTCGAAGTATCCGGCGATGAACTCGCTCGCCTGTGCCCGCGAGATGCCGAGTTGCTGCGCGAGCGCGAACGGACCCTGGCCGTAGATGGTGGCGAAGTTGATCGTCTTCGCCTGCTCCCGCATGGTCGGCGTGACGTCGTCCGCTGCCACCCCGAAGATCCGGGCCGCGGTCTCCCGATGGATGTCGCGCTCCGCCCGGAAGGCGGTGACGAACGCCTCGTCCCCGGAGAGGTGCGCCATCACGCGGAGTTCGATCTGGGAATAGTCCGCGCCCACGAACGCGTGGCCGGGCGCGGAGATGAACCCCTTTCTAATCTCGCGTCCCAGCGCTCTGCGGATGGGGATGTTCTGGAGATTGGGGTCGGAGGAAGACAAACGCCCGGTCGCGGCGACCGTCTGGTTGAGGCGTGTGTGGATGCGGCCCTCGGCGTCGATCAGCCTCGGGAGCACGCTCACGTACGTGCCGTCGAGCTTGTCCAGCTCCCGGTGCTCGAGGATGAGGCGCGGCAGTGCATGACCCATGGCCGCGAGTTGTTCGAGCACGGACTCGTCGGTCGAGGGCCCGGTTTTCGTCTTCTTGAGGACGGGCAGCGCGAGCTGCTCGAACAGCAGCGCGCGCATCTGGGGCACGGAGCGCAGGTTGACTTCGGCTCCCGCGATCTTGTGGATCTCCTCGCGCACGGCGTCGAGGTCGCGTCGCAGGCGGGCCCGCAGATCCGCGAAGAAGTGGAGATCTATCGCGATGCCGGCGCGTTCCATGCTGGCGAGCACGGAGAGGAGCGGCATCTCCACCTCCCTGAAGAGGTGGCTCATCCCGGTGCGTTCGAGTTCTTCCCCGTCGATTCTCGCGAGTCGGTGCAGGAGAGCGGCGCGGGGTCCGGCCCATTCGGCGGCGCGCGCCGGCTCGACCGACGCCATGGGGAGGCGGTTCCGACCCGTTCCGGTGACCCCGTCGCGGGTCTCCAGCTCCACCTGCGCGCGGTCCGGGGCGAGCGTGGAGAGGGCTCGGTCGCGTCGGGCCGGATCGATACAGTACGAGGCGATCCGGGTGTCGAAGGATGCGGCGGCCCCGAGGCCTCCCAGCTCGACGCCGTGCCGTCGCAGAAGCTGGACGGCGTACTTGAGATCGTGGCCGATCTTCGGGGTCTCCGAGGCGAGCAACTCGCACAGCCCCCGCAT
The DNA here is from genome assembly GCF_965216145.1 of Candidatus Palauibacter sp. Taxonomy (GTDB): domain Bacteria; phylum Gemmatimonadota; class Gemmatimonadetes; order Palauibacterales; family Palauibacteraceae; genus Palauibacter. The sequence continues at coordinate 1,338,489 of NZ_OZ244149.1, read as the reverse complement.
CTCGGGGGAACCCAGATCCGGCAGGCCGACCGGTTCGCCGGCATCGAAGGCGAGCGCCGGGTTCCCCGCCACGTCACGCTGGACCTCCGGCGCCCGGTGACCGAGGGGCAGGTAACACGCCGCCGCATCCGAAGCGGCGAGCGCCACGCCGACGAGTTCTGCGCCCAATGGATCGTCCGAACTGCCGACGACGAAGAGTCCGAGGCGGGCGGCCCCGGCGAATCCGGCCACGACCTCCCCGAGGCGATCGGTGTCGGCGACCTGTTCGATATCGGGTGAGAATCCACGTACTTCCGCCGCCGGCGCCTCCAGCTCCCGGAGCAGGTTGTGGAACTCCAGGGTGCGGAAGACGGCGGCCGCCTTCCCGGTGTCGAGCGGCTGCGAGCGGAGGCTCTCGAGGTCGAGTTCGACCGGCGCGTCGGTCCGGATGGTCACGAGCGCCTTCGAGCGACGCGCGTCATCCGCGTGCTTCAGCAGAGCGTTCCGCGCCCGGCTGGCGGTGACCTCTTCGGCCCGCTCGAGGATGGATTCCAGATCTCCGAAGCGACGGATGAGTTCGGGGGCGGTCTTCTTCCCGATCCCCGGTACGCCGGGGACGTTGTCCGAGGTATCGCCGAGGAGGGCCAGGAAGTCGGTCACGCGCTCGGGAGGCACGCCGAACCGCTCCTCCGCGTTCTCCGGGGTCACCCACTCCTGTTCGACCCCGGCGGGCCCGCCGCGGCCCGGATTGAGGAGGACGGTGTCCGGGTCGACCAACTGGTGGAAGTCCTTGTCGCCCGAGACGATGACCGTGCGCAGCCTGCCTCCGCCGGCTTCGCGGGCGAGCGTCCCGATCACGTCGTCCGCCTCCCAGCCTTCGGCCTCGATCACGGGCACCCGGAAGGCCTCGAACACCTCCCGGCACCTCGGCAGCGACGCTCTGAGTTCGTCGGGCATCTTCTCGCGCGTCGCCTTGTAGTCGGGATAGACCTCGGTCCGGAAGCTGTCGCCCGCGTCGAACACGACGCCCAGGTAGTCGGGCGCGTGGTCATCGATCAGACGCATCAGGAAGCGGGCGATCCCGTACGGCGCGGAGGTGTTCTCGCCGCTCGAGGTGGTGAGCGGCCGGTTGATCATGGCGAAGAACGCGCGGTAGATGAGCGCGTAGCCATCGAGCAGGAAGAGCGACGGGCGAGCAGCCCGCGGCAAAAGCCCTGCTGCGTTCAAGTGGCGATGCATCCCGCCTGAATCGCTTCGCTCTGCGTTGCTCCTCGGTCACATAGCGCTGCTATGCTCCCTCGTCGCGCCTTGTCAGGCGAGCGCCTCACCACTTTCGGCGCTGACGCAGGGTTTTGCCACGGGCTGCTTGAGGTCGACATGGCCTACATGTAGTCCCGCCGGGGGGCTCGTGGCAAAGTCCGGCGCAACAAAAAAACGCCCCGCCGATGGGGCGGGGCGCCTGGAATCGTGGTCGTGGCTCCGGTCAGGCGGTGCGGGTCACGCGGATCGCCTGCAGACCCTTGTCACCCTGTGTGAACTCGTAGTCGACGTCCATCCCGTCGGCGAGTGTCTTGTATCCGTCCATATCGCCTGATGGCATCCTGCCTCCCGCGAACCGCTGTGATCGGCGGTTTCGGGCGAGTGGCGCGCGTCCGTCCGCGCACTCCGCCGCTCCGCCGGAAGTCGAGAAGAACCTATCGTATGCGGGCAGTCAGAAAGCGTCAACACGCCGTAACGGGACGGTCGCGACGGTGATCCGTCGCGGGGATCAGGGCCCGTCCGTGGCGAGTTCCGGATAGAGGAAACGGTAGATCCCGGACAGTTCGGTGACCGCCCGCACGTACTCGCGCGTCTCCCGGTACGGGATTCGTTCGACCAGTTGTTCCGTGTCTGCGAACTCGGGGAAATCACGCCATCGGTCGTAGCGCTGGGGGCCGGCGTTGTAGGAGATCATGCCCGCGATGTCGAAGCGGTCGAAGCGGTCGAGTACGTCGGACAGGTATCGGGTGCCGAGCATCAGATTGACCTGCGGGACCGTGAGCTGGCCGCGATGGTATCCGGGAAGGCCGGCCCGCGAGGCGACGTTTCGCGCCGTCGCCGGCAGCAGTTGCATCAGGCCGAATGCGTTGGCGACCGACCGGATCTCGGGGTCGAACATCGATTCGCGACGCGAGAGGCCGGCCACGAAGTGAGGAGAGAGGCCGTTGCGCTCGGCCGCTGCGACGAGGGCCTCCCGGAAGGGAAGCGGGTAGATGGCCTCGAGTAGCGGCCGGCTCCACCGGCCCCGGATCGCATGGGCGCGCCAGCCCTGGCCGATCCCTTCCCGCGCCCAGCCCGCCGCGTTCAACGCGTGCGCGAAGGCGAGGACGGATCCGTAGGTGGACGGCCCTCGTTCCCGCGCCCGGCGGTACTCCCGCCGCGCCCGGTCGGGCCAGCCAAGTTCCCGCAGGATCCCCATCCGCTCGATGGCGGCCGCGTGGACCCCGTCGAGCGGAGGAAGGGGGTCGGGCTCCCCGAGGGTGACCGCCTGCCAAGGGTCCGACCCGATCCGGGGCGCCGCGAGGATGGCGTAGTAGTCGAACGGGTCGTACCCGACGACGCGGCGGTAGAACGGCCGCGCCGCCGCGGTGTCGCCGAGGACCTCCGCAACCCTTCCGCTCCAGTAGGTGGCGCCCTGCGCCCAGTCACCCTCCGGATAGCGGTTCCGATACTCGGCGAGGTGCAACCGCGCTTCTTCGTAGCGGGCCGCGTGGTACGCGAGCAACGCGAGTCTCTCGAGTGACCGCGCCCCGTAGTTCGACCCGGGGAACGCGCCGAAGGAGCGTTCGAACCCCTCGGCCGCGGCATCGGGCCGGCCGCCATCGTGCTGCAGGTCCGCGATCAGGTAAGCCGCACGGGCCGCGACCTCTCCCCTGCCCCGCGCGGCGGTCTCCTGGGCCCGCGCGGCCGCGTCCGGGCGGCCGAGCGCGGCGTAGATACGGTTGGCCAGCATCCAGAGCGACGCACGCGGGCTCGTCGCCGAGGCGGGGTCATCGATCCATGGTCCCAGCGCCTGGGCCGCCCGGCTCGGATCGCCCAGCGCCAGGTACGCTCCCGCGAGCGACTCCGCGATGGCGGGCCGCTCGTCCTCCGGCGCGAGTTCGAGCGCCTCGGACAGATATTCGGCGGCGCGGGTGTGCCGGCCGGCCCGGCTGTCCGAGCGGCCCACAGCGCGGAGCGTCCGCCAGGTGCGGGACAGGGCGAGGAGCGCGGGGCCCGTCTGCGAAGTGTACGGCCCCGCCGCGATCGCGTCCGTGAAGGCCGACCGGGCCGAGGCGGTGTCTCCGATCGCCAGGAAGTGCGGCCCCAGGTGCCGGGCGGCGAGCGCGGTTCGAACTCCCTTGCCTGCGCGGCGCGCCAGTGAGACACCGTGCTCCCCTTCCTCGAGCCGGAATGCCAGGCGCGCGGCGGGGAGCAGCGCGGAGTCGGCGGACACCCGGCCCGCCATGACGATCGAGTCGGCAAGCGCGAACGCGGCGCGGTCGTCGGCCTCGGCGAGCGCGTAGAGCCGGGAGAGCCGCAGCCACGGCGCCAGCTCCGGGTGTTCGCGCTCGGCGAGCGCGAATTGCTCCGCCGCCTCGGACCACCGGGCCAAGTCGCCCGACACCCGGGCGAACTCCGCGCGCGCGGCTGGAGGAGGCGTCCCATCGACCGCCCGCAGGTACGCGCGGTAGTGCTCGGCGGCCCGGCCTGCGCTGTCGAGCCCGGCGTACGCGCGCGCGAGGAGAAGCATGGCCTGCAACCGCGCGGACGGGGCCGAGACGACATCTTCCACAAGGAGCCGCCGCACGGAAGCCCACGCGCGCTGATCCGCAAAGGCTCTTGCCGCCAGCAGCAACGCCTCGTCCCCTTGCACCTCGCCCGCCGCCAGCTCGCGCGCCAGCAGGGTCGAGGCGGAAACCGGCATCTGCGCATCGAGGAGGGCTCTGGCGCGCTCCAGGATGGCGTCGGCTCGGGGGAAGGCCTGACCGCTGCCATTCTGTGCGGCAACGCCCGACGCGAAGAACAACAACAGGATCGACCCCAAGCGGGGGCCGCGCGGGAACACACGCTGGAAAACGCGCACCGACAGGCCTCCTTCCACCACATCCCCACCCCGACAACGCTCGGGCCCGCGTGGCCCGACCCAGAACTTCCGCCCTCGTCCGGCCCCGATCAAGAACCCTCAAACAAAAGCGGCCCGCCGAGGTGGCGGGCCGCCTTGTTCAAGCTCGGCTCCGGTCACGCCCCCCGAAGCGGGCTCCGACGAATCAGCCGGCGGCCGCCTGGTGAGATTCCCGCTCGTGCAGCGCGTCGATGAGGCGCTGGGCGCTCTCTTCCATCTCGATCACGAGGCGGTCGATCTTCGTGACGAAGTAGTTATGGAAGATGTTGATCGGAATCGCGATCGTGAGCCCCGTCGCGGTCGTAATGAGCGCGACCTTGATCCCGCCGGCCACCAGCGTGGCCTCGACCTCACCGGCGATCTCGATCGCAGCAAATGCCTGGATCATCCCGATCACGGTCCCGAGGAAGCCCAGGAGCGGTGCGACGTTGGACAGCGTCGCGAGCCAGACGAGCCCTTTCTCCAGGCCCGCCACCTCGATGGCGCCCGCGTTCTCGATCGCCTGGGTGGCGCGCTCCGTGCCCTCTTCGTAGCGGGAGAGACCCGCCTTGAGGACGCCCGCCGCGGGGGCGCTGGATTCGTTGCAGAGCGTGAGGGCATCATCGAGGTTCCCGACGCTGATCAACTCGTCGGCACCGCGGAGGAGCGACTTGTTCCTGGCGCCGTTCACCCCCAGGTCGACCAGCTTCCAGAGGATGATCAGGACTCCGAACGCCAAGGCCGCTCCGAGTGGCCACATCATGAAGCCGCCGGCCTCCCAGGTGTCTCCGAGGTTGAACGGCTGGTCCGCACCCAGGTTCACTGTCTGCTGAAACCAGAGTATCGACGCGATCAAGGTGGCCCTCCCGGTAAGGGTGATCCGTTATCAACAAGGTCTAAGACAGCCTGGCCTCCCGAGCGCCCGGAAAGCGCCGACGGCGGAGCGGAACCCAAGCTAGATGCGGTCCACGGGACCGTCAAGCGCGGCGGCCGGTGCCGGCGAGACGACGTCTCCGGGCGCTCGCCGCGGCGCCATGCTCCCGACCCCAGAGCCGGGCCGCCGACCGGTGGGCGGACTCGTACGCAGCGGCCATTCGATCCAGGGCCGCTGACGCCGCCTCGCCGCTCCCGAGAGCCACCGCAGCCCCGAACTCGCGGGCGAGACCGGCCTCAAGGCACCGGACGATGGTTCCGGCATCCGGGGCGGGGGAGAGTGTCTCGCGCAGGCCGATCGCCGGTCGGTGCGAGGGCGCTCCCCCCGGGTTCGTCGCCGCCCCGGGTCCCTCCAGGTCCGCCAGCGTCTGGCGATCCTCCAGAAGGATGGAGCCGTGCTGGAGCACGCCCCCGCAGCGGCGGCGCTGCGCGCTCCCCACCAGCTTGCGCCCGCCGACGGTGAGTTCCCCCGGCGCGGGCTCCAAAAAACAGGCCGCCGTTGAAAGCGCAATCGGCCCCGCCGTGCCGGGCGTCGGCGCGTCACCCCGCGGGAGGTCGTCGACGGGGACGCCGAGCGCCCGGAGTCTGTCCGCGAGCGCCCGGTGGAGGGTCCGCAGCACGGCCTTCGGCCCTCCCCACGCCCGATCCGGACAGGCGAAGGCGTACGTGATCTCGGGACCGTGGAAGACCGACCGGCCGCCCGTCGGTCGCCGGACGGCATCCACCCCCGGCCGAATGTCGTCGGGCGATTTCCCGAGCAGACGCGCAGGCGCCGGCTGATTTCGGCCCAGCGATACGCACCAGGGATCCCAGCCGTAGAAGCGCAGCAGCGTTCGCCCCTCGCGGGCGTACTCGAGCATTGACTCGTCGAGCGCCATGTTCCGCGCGCCGTCCGCCACGGCATAGGGCAGCACGACGCAGGGCGGCCCCCCGCGGCATGGCCGGCCGCCCCGGCCCATCACAGTTCCAGCGCCTCTCCGGGCTTCAGGATCACGACCTCGGCGGCGTCACCCACCCCGTCCACGAACCGCGCCGGATCCACGGCGATCAGCTCCCACGTGTCGTAGTGGTGGGGGATCGCGATCCGGGGCTGGATCATGTGGATCGCGCGGGCCGCATCCTCGGGGCCCATGGTGAAGTTGTCGCCGATCGGCACCAGCGCGACGTCCACCTCCCCCTTCAGCAGCTGCATGTCCAGGGTGAGGGCCGTGTCGCCGGCATGGTACACCCGCGTGCCGTCCACCGTGAGGAGGATGCCGGCGGGCGTCGTCGTGTACGCCTCCGCGCCCGGCGCATCGATCTTCCCGCCGTGAATCGCCGCGGTGAGCTTGACGCGCCCGAACGGGAACTCGTGCGCGCCCCCGATGTGCATGGGATGCCCGTTCTCGTGCCCCTGCACCTCTCCCGCGTACGACACGATTTCGTAGGTGGCGATCAGCTGCGCGTTCGTCGCCTTGAGGATCTCCCACGTGTCCGCGATGTGGTCGCCGTGCCCGTGCGTCAGCAGGAGATAGTCCAGACGGTCGAAGAAGTGCTCCGGGCCGACATCGGCGATGGGGTTGTCGGTCAGAAAGGGATCGATGAGGATCCGCGTTCCGTCCGCCGTCTCGATCTCGAAGCAGCTCTGGCCGTGGAATACGAGTCGTGCCATCTCGGGTCCCTCCGGGTTTTCGGTGGCCGGCCCGGGGGGGCGGCCGCGGTGACGAGTCCTACGCCTCTACCATCTCGTAGCTCTCGAGCGGGGGACACGCGCACACGAGATTCCGGTCGCCGTGGGCGTTGTTCACCCGCCGCACGGGCGGCCAGAACTTCCATTCGCGCGTGGACGGGGCCGGATAGGCCGCCGCCTGCCGGGCGTAGGCGTGGTCCCACTCGTCGGCCGCGACCATCGCGGCGGTATGGGGGGCGTTCTTCAGCGGGTTGTCCGCCTTGTCCCAGATCCCCAGTTCGATATTCCGAATCTCGCCGCGAATCGAGATGAGGGCGTCCACGAGCCGATCCAGTTCCCGCTTCGACTCGCTCTCGGTGGGCTCGATCATGATCGTGCCCGCCACCGGGAACGACATCGTGGGGGCGTGGAATCCGTAGTCCATGAGTCGCTTCGCCACGTCCTCGTCCGTCACGCCCGTCCCGCGCCGAAGGGGCCGCATGTCGAGGATGAACTCGTGGGCCACGCGCCCCTTCTCACCGCGGTACAGGACCTCGAAGTGCTCGCTGAGCCGCGTCGCCATGTAGTTCGCGTTCAGCACCGCAACCTCCGTCGCCGCGCGGACGCCGTCGCGGCCCAGCATGGCGACGTAGGCCCACGAGATGAGGAGGATGGAGGCGCTGCCCCAGGGCGCCGACGATACGGCCGGGATCGCGGACTCGCCGCCCACCTCGACGAGTGGGTGTCCGGGCAGATAGGGCGCCAGCTCCTCGGTCACGCAGATCGGGCCCATTCCGGGCCCGCCGCCTCCGTGCGGGATGGCGAACGTCTTGTGGAGGTTGATGTGGATGACGTCGGCCCCGTAGTCGCCCGGTCGGCAGAGGCCCACTTGGGCGTTGAGGTTCGCGCCGTCCAGATACACGAGCCCTCCGTACTCGTGGACGATGTCCGTGACCTCCCGAATCGCGGACTCGAACACGCCGTGCGTCGACGGATACGTGATCATCGTCGCCGCCAGCCGGTCCGCGTGCCGCGCAGCCTTCGCGCGCAGGTCCTCCACGTCGATGTTCCCATTCTCGTCGCACTTGACGACGACGACCTTCATCCCCGCCATGACCGCGCTCGCCGGGTTCGTGCCGTGGGCCGAGGACGGGATCAGGCAAACATCCCGGTGCTCCTCCCCCCGATCCTCGTGGCGGGCGGCGATGACGAGCAGGCCGGTGTACTCGCCCTGCGCCCCGGAGTTCGGCTGGAGCGAGCACGCGGGGAGTCCACTCATCTCGCACAGCCAGCCCTCCAGCTCGTCGAACAGACACCGGTAGCCCTCCGCCTGCTCGACGGGCGCGAACGGGTGGAGCGAGCCGAATTCCGGCCACGTGACCGGGATCATCTCCGACGTCGCGTTGAGCTTCATCGTGCACGAGCCGAGCGGGATCATGCTCGTGTTGAGCGACAGGTCGCGCATCTCCAGGCGGTGGATGTAGCGTAGCATCTCGGTCTCGGAGTGATACCGGTTGAAGACCGGGTGCTCCAGGTAGCCCGATGTGCGCGCGAGATGCGCGGGATAGGCGGGCTCCGGCGCCTCGGACACGACCGCCTCCGCCGTCAGTTCGGGTCCACCCTCACCCCGGAAGACGGCGAGCAGATCGTCGATATCCTCGCCGCGGACCGTCTCGTCGAGCGTGATCCCCACCGTCCCGTCCTCGAAATCCCGCAGGTTGATCCGGCGCTCGAGCGCGCGGGACAGGATGTCGGCCGACGTGAAGCCCGAGGGGATGACCTGCAGGGTGTCGAAGAAGTGCTCGTGAACGATCGTGTGGCCGAGCCGCTCCAGCCCCCTCGCGAGCGCCCACGTCAACTTCCGGACGCGCGTCGCGATCGCCCGGATGCCTTCCGGCCCGTGGTACACGGCGTACATGCCCGCCATGATCGCGAGCAGCACCTGGGCCGTGCAGATGTTCGAGGTGGCCTTCTCGCGGCGAATGTGCTGCTCCCGCGTCTGGAGGGCCATCCGGAGCGCCGGGTTCCCGTCCGCGTCGATCGAGACACCGATGATGCGTCCCGGCAGCTTCCTCTTGAACGCGTCGGTCGCGGCAAGATACGCCGCGTGCGGGCCGCCGTAGCCCATGGGGACTCCGAAGCGCTGCGAGTTGCCGACAGCGATATCCGCGCCGAACTCGCCGGGCGGGGCGAGCAACGCCAGGGCGAGCAGGTCTGCCGCGACGACGACTCCGGCACCGTGCTCGTGAAGTGCCTCACACAGGCCGCGGTAGTTCACGGCCGCGCCCTCGGTCGTCGGATACTGGAGGAGGGCGCCGAACGCCACCCCCGGGCTGTCGAGTTCGAGGTCTCCCTGCCGGAAGAGCCGCACGTCGATGCCCAGCGGGCGGGCGCGGCCCCTGACCACCTGGACCGTCTGGGGGTGACAGGCCTCGGAGACGAGAAACACGTTCCTGTCGCCGCGTCCCCGGGCGCCCCGGAGCATGAGCATCGCTTCCGCCGCGGCGGTTCCCTCGTCCAGCAGCGAGGCGTTCGCGACCGGGAGGCCGGTGAGGTCGATCACCGTGGTCTGGAAGTTGAGCAGGGCCTCGAGCCGCCCCTGCGAGATCTCGGCCTGATACGGTGTGTACTGCGTGTACCAGCCGGGGTTCTCCATAATGTTCCGGAGGATGACACCGGGCGTCAGGGTCCCGTGGTATCCCAGCCCGAGATAGGACCTGTGGGGCCGGTTGAGGCGCGCGAGTTCCGCGGCCCGATCGAGGAGCCTTCTCTCGCTCACCGCCTCGGGGAGCTCGAGGTCGCGTCCGAGGCGGATCATTTCGGGCACCGTCTGGTCGACGAGCTCGCCCATGCTCGCCACGCCGACGACATCCAGCATCTCCTGGATCTCCGCGGCCGCGGGTCCGATGTGGCGCCCGGCGAACTCGCCGGCAGGTTCCATCTCGAGCTGCATGTTCAGAAGCGTACCGTCCGTCAGCCTTCGTCGGCGTCGGCGAGGAGCGCGGCGTACTGCTCGGCGGTGAGAAGGTCGTCGAGCTCGGACGGCGACTCCGTCGCGAGGCGGATCATCCAGCCCTCGCCGTATGGGTCACTGTTGACGAGCGCGGGATCGGTCTCCAGGGCGTCGTTCACGGCCACGATCTCTCCGGCCGCGGGGCAGAAGAGTTCGGAAACCGTCTTCACGGCTTCGACCGTCCCGAACGCCTCCATTCGTCCGAACTCCTCGCCGGGCGCCGGGAGTTCCACGTACACCACGTCCCCCAGCTCGCCCTGGGCGAAGTCCGTGATCCCGATGAAGACCTCACCTTCCACATCTGATTCGCGCACGTACTCGTGCTCGGGCGTGTACCTGAGGTCTTCCGGGATGTCCGTCATTTCGTCCCTCGCGTGGTTCGGACCGGGCGGTATGGGGGCGGCGACGGGGAGAATACCCGAGCCGCGAGCCGGGCGTCAAGGAAGCCGCCTGCGGCGTGGTTTCCTCGCCATCCTGCGGCGTTTCCGCGCGTCTCCCGCGCTCTCGCCGGGCAGGCGTTCCACGACATCCACGCCGCCCATGCAGACGAGGCCGCTGATCCGGATCACCGGTGCGTCCCGTGCCGGCGGGGTGCTCGGTTCGGGCATGGTCACGCCCCCCATCAGCGCGAGCCCACCCCATTCCACGCGGACGCCCGGCGGGACGACGATATCCACGCCTCCCATCAGCGCGAAGAGTCGGACGGAGACCTCGGCCGTCGCGAACGCCGCCTGCCGTTCCCGGGGTGACAGCGATCTGGCCGGGGGTCCGGCGTCCATCGCATCCCTGTTCGTCATCGTCCCCCCTCGCCGCAGCGTAGTCGGGGTGATCCTCGCGTCGCACGGATACCCCGGCAAGACGACAAACTTGCAGCTTCGCCCCACGCGTGGCATCATGCGCTTTGTTGTTCGTTTTGGGGCCCTATTGTGAACTTCTGAAAGGAGGTGATCCAGTGTCTGAAGGATGTAGAACCGGGTCTGACTCGGCATGGGCAAGCGATCGCCTCGAGGCAGCGTAACCGGTCCTGAACCGGTGGCGCTCGAGACATGCGCCGACCTGAAGCTTGCGGTGCCTTGCCGGCGTCGCGTCGAGTCAGGTTTCGGACAAGACAGAACCGGCCGCGGGCTTCACGCTCGCGGCCGGTTCTCTTTTTGCACTCCACCTCACGGTTGAGATGCCGCTATTCAGCAAGTACAGCGGGGCCGGCAACGATTTCGTCATCGTGCGCGGCGAGGAGCTGGGACTCCGGGATGCCGGAACCCTGGCCGCGGTCCTCTGCCCGCGGGCGTCGGGCGTCGGGGTGGATGGACTGATCACGGTTCGCAGCCTGAGTGAGGAACTGGTCCGCCTCCGCTTCTTCAACCCCGACGGCTCCGAGTTCTCCACCTGCGGCAACGGGTCGCGTTGCGCGGCCCGCTACGCGGTGGACCGGGGCCTGGCCCCGGCCGACCACGTGCTGGTGACGGACGACGGAGAGATCGTGGCCAGAGTGCGGCCCGAGGGCGTCGCGCTCGAGTATGCGCTCGATGCGCGTGTGGAACGGGAAGTTCGGGCGGCGGTCGGGGGAGAGAACCGCGACGCCTGGCTCGTGCGCATGGGCACCGCGCACCTCGTGGTCCCGGTGCCCTCCGTGGAGGTGGAGGATTTCGAAGCTGTCTGCCGGCCTCTCCGCTGGCTGGAGGCGCCTGGTGATGGCGGCGCCAACGTTCACCTCGTCGCGCGCGCGGACGGGGCCACCTTCATCCGCACCTTCGAACGCGGGGTCGAGGCGGAGACGCAGGCCTGCGGTAGTGGCTGCATGGCGGTGGCTTTCGCGCTGCGGAATGCGGGCGAGGCCGGAGAGCGCGTCGAACTCGTGGTTCGATCCGGCGCGGTGCTCGCGGTGGAATTTCTCGATGCCGGGCGGATTCGCCTGACCGGACCCGCCGCTTTCGTCTTCGATGGCGTCTTTCCCGAAACGCTGCCCTGAGTCGGGCCGGCCCGGGATCGCGGCGGCGCTCCTGGGCTGGTTCGATCGGCGGCGGCGTGACGTCCCATGGCGTGGCGAGCGTGACCCGTACGCGATCCTCGTCGCCGAGGTGATGGCGCAGCAGACCCGGCTCGAGACCGCCATCCCCTTCCATCGCCGCTTCATGGAACGCTTTCCGGACGTGCAGGCCCTGGCCGCGGCGGACGAGGACGAGGTCCTCAAGGTCTGGGAGGGGCTCGGCTACTACGCACGCGCCCGCAATCTGAGGCGTGCCGCGCGGCTCGCGGTCGCGGAGTACGGCGGCCGGCTTCCGGACACCGCGCCCGAACTGCGGCGGCTTCCCGGGGTGGGTCCGTATACGGCGGGGGCGGTGGCCAGCCTGGCGTTTGGACGGCGGGAACCCGCGGTCGACGGGAATGCACGTCGCGTACTATCTCGTCTCAACGACCTCGAGGCGCCGACGCCATCGTCGCTCGACGGTGCCGCGCGCACACTCCTTCAGGATGCCCGCGACCGGCCGGGCGCCGTGAACCAGGCGCTGATGGATCTCGGGAGCGGGGTGTGCACACCCCGGCGGCCGCGGTGCGAGGAGTGCCCGCTCTCACCGCGCTGCCTCGCCCGGCGTCGGGGGACGATCGCGCAACGCCCACCGCGGCGTTCGCGGGCGCACCCGCCCGAACGGGTCGAGGCGGCCGCGGTCGTGCACCGGGACGGCCGCATCCTCGTGCTGCGCCGACCGGCGGAGGGGCTGTTGGGAGGCCTGTGGGACTTCCCGTCGATTCCGCTCCCTCCCTCGGCGACGCCCCGGACGACGCTCTCCGAGGGGCTCCGGGAGAAATTCGGGCTGGTCTGTCGCGTCGGTGACGAGATCCGAAGCGTGCGCCACGCGTTCAGTCACTTCCGGCTGCGGCTCGTCGTCCATCGGGCCTCGTGGGTGGATGGCGAGATACCGCCGGAGCTGCGTCACCGCTGGATCCGGCCCACGGAACTGGCCGACCTCGCCTTTCCCGTCTACCAGCGCCGCTTCATCGACCGGGATCTGATCACGTAAGACGCTATCCCCTGCCGCTTCACCCGGGGATCGGCGGCGGTTTCTCACCCGCCTCCTCCAGGTAGGAGAGGTAGGCGCGGATCGTGAGGTGCGCGGCCCGGTGGTGGGACGCCGGCAGGTTGCCGTAGACCCCTGCCCGGATCTGCTCGAGCGTACGCGCGCCGGATCCGAGGGCGGCGCGCACGAGAGCCACCCGGTCGAGTCGGTGGGCGCGACACGCCTCCAGCCGAGCCGATGCGTCATCCACCGCGGGCCCGTGACCCGGCAGGAGTCGGGTGGGACGCAGTGCGGCGAGGCGAGCCAGACTCGCGAGCCAGGCGCTGACCGAGCCGTCGGGATGGACGATCATGCTGCTCCCCTCCCCCAGCACGAGGTCGCCGGTGAACAGGATGCCATCCGGCTCGAGGAGATAGCAGAGGTGGTCGGCCGAATGGCCCGGCGTCGCCAGCGCGCGAAGCCGGAGATCGCCGCCCAGCGCGATCGCCTCGTCGTCCGCGAGCGGCCGGCCGTCCCGCCCCAGTCGGCCCAGCGTGACGGTCGAGCCGCGGAGTTCGCCCCAGCGCCTGGATGCTTCGGCCGCGGCCGCGGCGTGGTCGGCGTGCGCGTGCGTGAGGCATACGGCGGCCACGTGCCTCCCGCCGACAACCGCTTCGACGCGGACGAGATGCGCCTCGTCCCGCGGGCCGGGGTCCAGCACGACGAGGGGTCCGGCACCGATGACGTACGTCTGCGTGCCGGTCAGCGTCAGCGCGCCAGGGTTGTCCGCGCGGATCGCGGTCACGTGCGCCCCGCGCCGGGCGACGCGCGGGTCGGGAGGCGGGGGGCTCAAGGGAGTTCGTCGTAGCCCGGGTCGCCGGGCGCCAGCGGCCGGACACCGGATCCACCCGCCCGGAGCTTGACGAGCGCGGGCTCCACCGCCACGTCGCCGAGTCCGTCCAGGGCGGCCTCGAGCGACGCGAACCCGGCCAGCCGCTCGATGGTTTTCATCGTCGGGAAGAGCATTGGCAGCCGACCGGCCGTGAACCCGCGCAGGGCATCGTCGGGCGTCACCCACAGCGCCCGGTCGTGCTCGGCGGTCAGGCTGATGGGCCCGAGTGGATCGAGGACCGGGAGCAGGAAGAACCGCGTGTCGAAGCGCAAAGCGAGGTTCGTGGGCGTGATCCAGCGTGCGAAATAGGCGATGGACTCCGAAGAGAAATCGAAGTGCAGGCGCTCGGCGAGCCGAGAGAACCTCGTCTGGTCCGCCAGCAGCGCCCGGCGCGCTTCCGCAAGGCCAGACGCGTCTCCCGGCCGTGTGGATGCGGGGAGGATGCCCGTTTCCTCGAACAGTTCGCGCAGAGCCGCCACGCATGCCGTTGCCTCGCCAACGGGCGGAAGCCTGCCCGCCCACGTCGGTGAGGCATCGTCCGCCTCGATCACGCCTCCGGGGAACACGTACGCCCCCGCCGCGAACCTCGATTCCATGGGCCGCTGGAGGAGCAGGAACTCCAGGTGAGGCGGTGCCGGGCGCGCGACGACGATCGTCGCGGCGGGCCGCGGCACGACCGGGGCGGCGCTCAGTCGAGGATGCGCAGCGGCATCACGAGGCAGAGATAATCCGGCTCGCCGCTGGCGGGCTGGAAGGTCGCCGCGCGTTCCGGCGCCTTGAACGTTATGCGCACGTCATCATCGGGCATGTGCCGCAGGACCTCGAGCAGGTACGTGGCGTTGAACCCGATGTCGATGTCTTCTCCCTCGTAGTCGAGCGAGAGCATGTCCTCGGCCTCGCCGAGGTCCGGGGTCTGAACCTTGAAGTTGAGGCCGCCGTTCGTGAAGGACAGACGGACGCGTCTCGTCGGGTCTTCAGCCATCACGGCGACCCGCCGCACCGCGGTCTCGAGCGCCGCGCGGTTCACCGTCGCTACCTTGTCGTTGTCCTTCGGGATGACTTGGTCGAAGTTCGGATACGGCCCTTCGATGAGGGAGGTAAACACCTCACGGCCGGCGGACCGGAACGCGAGGTGGTTATCCGATCGGGTGATCTGCAGGACGGCATCCGACGGATAGAGTTTCTGCACCTGGTTCAGGGCTTTCGGGGGGATGATCAGGTCGACTTCGGTCGGCACCCCGCCGCCGTTCAGCTTCTGCGTAATCTTCGCGAGTCGATGGCCGTTCGTCGCGACCATCACGGTCTCACCCGCACGCAGTTGCCAGAGTATCCCGTTCAGAATCGGACGGCTGTCCTCCGTCGACACCGCGAAACTCGTCTTTTCGATCAGCGTCTGCAGTTCCCCCGCCGACATCTCCCAGGCCACTCCGAAGTCAATCTCCGGAAAGTCCGGAAACTCATCCGGCGCTTGCCCATAGAGCGTGAACCGACCGCGCCCACAGGCGATATCGACCCCGGTTCCCGACTCTGCGCCCCCGGGCCCGGAGGATGAGAACTTCACCGGCGCATCCTCCAGGACGCGCGCAATCTCCACCAGTTGTCTGGCCGGCAGCGCTACCACGCCCGCTTCCTCCACCTCCGCGGGTACGCCGAGGGAGACGAAGACCGACATGTCCGTGCCGCTGAGCCGAACCGCGTCATCCTCCGCCTGGATCAGGATGTTCGAGAGTACGGGCAGCGCCGCGCGCGTCGGGACGGCGGATGCGCTCGCCGTGAGGCCCTTCTGAAGCGCCGCGCGAGTGATCGAGAATCTCATCTCAACTCCGGGATTCCGTTTCGATGTTTTCCACCGTTGGTTCTACGGGTGCGTATGATATCTCTCTCAACGTGGTAGTAGTAGGGCCCGTCCACGTGTCGAAAACGTCCCGATATGCGCGGGGGCATACGGTCTTTCGGGGATGTGCGAGCTGTCGATAATGCGGCATGGACGTGGAAGCTCCGCCGAAAATCCCGATGTCGGGATTGGCACCTGCGAGACTCGCGGCGGAAACCGGTGTGGTTGCCGACATTCTTCGGTGTGTTCTCGACGGGCCGGGCATCAGGTTCTGAACAACTCCTTCTGGAGTTGCAGGACGCGCGTACGAAGGAGGATGTCGGAGGCCATGTCGGCCTCGACCTTGTTCACCGAGTGGATTACGGTGGAGTGGTTCCTTCCTCCGAACAGGTGGCCGATGTCGGAATAGGGCAGGTCCAGGTGCGTCTTGATGAGGTACATCGCCACCTGCCGGGGGACGGTGATCGTCCGGTTGCGCCGCTTCGACATCAGCGCCTCGCTGGACACCCCCCATAACGATGCCGTGCGCTCGCGGACTTCTTCCGGCGATACCTCGATGGGCTCTTCCTCGGGCCGGGGGACTTCGGGACCGAGTGCCTCGCGGGCCATGTCGAGCGAGATCTCGCGGCGCGTGAGCGAGCTGAAGGCGAGGAGCTTGATGAGTGCGCCTTCGAGCTGCCGGACGGAGGTCCGCCGACTGCGCGCCACGTACTCAACGACATCGTCTTCGATCTCGATACCGTCTTCGAGCGCCTTCTGGCGGAGGATGGCGGAGCGGGTCTCCAGATCGGGCGGCTGGATGTCCGTGACGAGGCCCCACTCGAAGCGGGAGACGAGCCGTTCCTGAAGACCCGGGATCTCCTGCGGCGGCCGGTCGCTCGTGATGACGATCTGCTTCTTCGCGTCGTAGAGCGCGTTGAACGTGTGGAAGAACTCCTCCTGCGTGCCTTCCTTGTTCGCGATGAAGTGAACGTCGTCGACGAGGAGCACGTCGATGCGCCGATACCGTTCGCGGAAGAGCGCCGTCTGCCCTGTCCGGATCGCGTCGATCATCTCGTTCGTGAACTGTTCCGAGGGGATGTAGGCGACTTGGCGGTCCGGCAGGCGGGCGAGGATCGTGTTTCCGATCGCGTGCATCAGATGCGTCTTGCCAAGCCCCGTACCTCCCCAGATGAAGAGGGGGTTGTAGGTCGTCGCCGGGGCTGCGGCCACGCGATCGGAGGCCGCGGCCGCGAGTTCATTACTGCCGCCGATGACGAACCGCGCGAAGGTGTATCGTTCGTTGAGCGGTGCGGCCGATGGAATGCCGGCCCGTGGCGGGTCCGCAGCCAGAAGCGCGCCGAGGCTTGCCGGGTAGGGGTCTGAAACGTGGGGGAACTCGATCCGCTCCTCCGCACCGCGATGCTCAAACAGAAGTCGCAGGCGCGCCCCGAGTTCGCGTTCGGCGATGTCCCGGAGCAGGCCGCCGTACTTATCCTCCACCCACTCCACGGCGAACTTGGTGGGCGCGGAGATGATGAGCGTGTCGTCCGAGAGCGAGACCGCCTCCGTGGAAGCAAGCCAGGTGCGGTAGGTCTGCTCGGGCAGCAGGCCCTGCGCGGACGCGCGGATTTTGGTCCAGGCCTCGTGTGCGGTCAGCTCCATCGCGTCGCGCTGGCAGAGAAAAAAGACGGTGGGATGGGAAGCCCCATTTTAGACGAGCGCGGCGGCGGGTGTCAACGAGCGAGAAAGCTCCTCCGGGATCGGACGGCCATCCGCGGGCGCCGGAGTCGCCGCCTCCCGAATTGACACTATCCGGCATCGCGTCTAGACTTCCGGGCTCACCTCGAAGAGAGGGCAGCGACCGCAAAAGCTACGGGTGATCTGCGATGGGGAAGCCCACATACAGCAAGCCGACCAACAGGAAGCGCGTCCGCGATCACGGGTTCCGGGCCCGCATGAAGACCAAGGCCGGCCGTCGAACCCTGTCGCGCCGCCGCCAAAAGGGTCGGCGCCGACTGACGGTCAGTGACGCGTTCCGCCGCAAGCGACGAAGCCGCTAGTGCGGCGCGTCCGCGGGGGGGTTTCCGCCTCCCGCGCGCGGCGAGGCTGCGGACAACTCGTGACATACGGCGCACGATGCGTGAGGGCCGACGCAGCGGCGGCCGACTCGTCGACGTGTTCTTCGCCTCATCTCCCGCCGGGCGCCCGCGAATAGGGATCGTGACGCCGCGCCACGGCCGAACCGCGGTCGCCCGCAACCGCGTGCGGCGCCGGCTCTTCGAGATCGCCCGGATTCAGTTGCTGCCCGCTCTCGAGGCGCGGCGGCTTGACCTGGACGTGATCCTGCGGGCGAAACCGGCCGCCTATGAAGCCTCGTACCGGAAGCTGCAGGCAGTCCTGAGAGATGCCACGGAGATCGTATGCGCACGCTGATGATCGGTGCGATCCGCGCCTATCAGCTCGTCGTCTCGCCGTGGCTACCGCCGAGTTGCCGATATGAGCCCAGCTGTTCGGAGTACGCACTGACCGCGCTGAAGCGATTCGGGGCCGGCCAGGGGTGGTGTCTGGTGGTTCGCAGGCTCCTGCGTTGTCAGCCGTTCGGATCGTACGGGCACGATCCCGTACCACCACGGAAGCGTTGATGGAACGCCGTCTGCTCTATGCCATAGCGCTCATGATCGGGATCATGATCCTCTCGAACGTCATCTTCCCGCCCGTCGAACGCCCGCTCGAACCCGGCATTCCGGGGGACGAGACGACCGCGAGCCCGCAAGCCCCCGCAGGCGGCGAGGAGCCCGAGCCTTCGGGCGCGGAGAGGGCCGCGGAAGAAATGGCGGCCGCGCTCGCGGAACCCGAGGAGATGGAGGTCCCCGGCCAGGAAGAGGCGCCGGCACCGCGGGCCGGCGAGACGGTCATCGTCCGCTCCGACCTGTTCGAATACCGATTCGACACCCGCGGAGCCCGGCTCGTTGGCGCCACGATGCTGGAGTACGAGAACTTCGCGTCGGGTGGACACCTCGGCGCGAACGTGGAGTTGATCCGGCCCGATGACGCGATCCTGACGTACGGCGTCACGCTCAGAGGGGACACGGTGTCGCTCGCTTCGGTCGTGTTCGACGCCTCCGCGACGCGCCTGGACGTCACCAACGGGCCGGCGGAGCTGACGTTCGAAGCCCCCGTCGGCCAGGTCACGTTCGACGTTACCTACCGCTTCCAGCCGGATGACTATCGGATCGAAGCCAGCGGGGGTCTGCGCGGACTCGGCGAGGTGGGGCATGCGCTGCTCATCGGGCTCGGGCGCGGGGTCGAGCTGAACGAGGCCGTGCCGCAGGAGGATCGGCGGGCGCGGGCGCTCGTCACGCGGAGCCGGTCCGGAGCAGATATCGGCGGAGCGCCTCGGTGGAGTGGACGACGGCGAATCGGTGCCCGCGGCCGGTGGTCCCTTCAGCTGGGTCGCGTCGAAATCGAAGTACTGGCTGGCGGCCCTGGTCACGCCCCCGAACAGCCCCGGCGTCGGCGGCGTCATGCTGCGGGGGGTCGCCGAGGAGGACGTGGCCGTCATGCAGGCGACGCTTCCCGTGCCGGCGGGCAGCGAGGGGTTCGAGTACGTCGCGTACATCGGACCGCAGGACTTCGAGCGACTGCAGGCGGTGGGGCAGGAACTGCACAACGTGAACCCCTATGGCTGGAGCTGGTTCCGGTGGTTCATCCGGCCCTTCGGGAACCTCATCGTCGCCGTGCTGATCTGGATGCACGAGTCGTTCGCGCTCGCGTACGGCTGGGTCCTGATCCTCTTCGGCGTCGCGTCCCGGATCGTCCTGTTCCCGCTCTACCAGATCTCGATGCGGCAGCAGATGAAGCAGATGGCGATGCAGCCCGAGGTCAAGCAGCTGCAGGAACGGTACAAGGGCGACGCGCAGCGGCTTCAGCAGGAGCAGATGAAACTGTACAAGGAACACGGGGTCAACCCGCTGGGCGGTTGCCTCCCGATGCTGGTGCCGTTCCCGATCCTGATCACCCTCTTCTTCGTGTTCCAGAATACGATCGAGTTCCGCGGCGTCCCCTTCCTGTGGCTTGCCGACCTTTCGCTTCGCGACCCACTCTTCATCGTGCCGGCCCTGATGGGGGGTTCCATGCTGCTGCTCGCCTGGATCACGCAGAGGGGCATGGAGACGAGCGGGCAGATGAAGATGATCTCGTACGTTCTCCCCGTGGTCGTCACCTTCTTCTTCGCCAGTCTCGCGGCGGGGCTGAACCTCTACTACACGGCGTCGAACATCGCCTCGCTGCCTCAGCAGCTGTACCTGTCGCGGGAGCGCCGCAAGGCGCAGCCGGCCGCCAGCCGAAAGAACAGCTAGCAACTACGGGCTGCCGGACGGGCCGCGGCGGAGTCGGGCCTTCAGCGCACGTGGGAGATCGAGAGGCCCAGCAGTCTCTCGGACTCGCGAAGAAACTGCTCTGCCCGCGAAGGGCCGAACCCGAGTCCGAACCCGATCTTCGTGCCTCGACCGAGCGCGGCCCCCACCTCGGCAGCGAGCGCGGGCTCCCAGCCAAGTTCGGCCCAACCGAAAAGGTCCAGCGAAGCGTAGAGCCGGGCGTGCGCGAGGCGGGACGATTCCCAGTCCGCGCCGGCCCGAAACGAGACGCGCTCCAGGTCACGGGAACTCCGGAGTAGCACCCCCGGTCCGCCGTAGACGGTCAGGCCGGACAGGGGGGATCCCTGGACCAGCACCTCGAGGCCCTCGCGACTCGTGCTGATGGGTTCCGTGCCGGTGTCGAGGAGGAATTCGTCCCCCAGGTGTGAGCTGACGTGATAGATCTCGGCGCGAGCTGCGAGCGCACCCAGCCGGGCGCGGAGTAGCGCTCCGATCCGGTAGTGGACCTCGATGAGGCTCTGATCCGGCCCACCGAGGTCGAAACGAGAGAACGCCCCGCCGTGAATCGCCCCCGCCCACTCCACGGACCCGTCCGGATCCCGCCGGATCCAGAACTGGAGCCGATCTCCGATATCCGCCAAGGCGATTCCGTTGCGGACGGAGTCGCGGACGCCGCGGTAGAATGCCATACGATGCGCGGGCTCGAGCGGGGATCCGGCGGGGGTTCGGAACGGGTGCCCATTGCGGTCACGGATCGGGTCGCGGGGCGCGCCATGGGTCTGAGCGGACAGCGACCCGCACAGCGCGGGCGCGAGAAACAGGAGGGCGGACGCGAAGGACACGCCGGCCCTCCTGCCCGGCCGCCGAAGACGAATCTTCAGGCTGCCCGCTGGCACCTCGGACAGATTATGGTCTTGCGGCCGGTGACCCGGAGGGAGGTAAGCTCATGCCGGCAGCGTGGGCAACCACTCCCGTTGAGGCGGGAGTTGATCAGCCAGCCCGGGTCGGAGTGCGCGGCACTCCAGTGAAGCGTGGCGCGCCGCAGCACCCGCTTCAGGTAACGGTGCAGGCGCTGAATCTGGTCGGGTCGCAGGCTACCGACCCGCAGGTCGGGGCGTACCCCGGCCTGGAAGCAGATCTCGTCCGCGTAATCGTTACCGATACCGGCGATGGCCTTCTGGTTCAGAAGAAATCCCTTGATGGTCGATCGGGCGTTGCCGGACGCGAGCTTCTCGAACCGTTCGACGGTCAGGTCTTCGCTCAGCGGATCGACGCCCAGACTCTCGAGCGTCCCGTTCTCGTCGAACTCGCTTCCCGCAACGGCCTCCACGGCGCCCTGCGACCCGGACGACGAGAACCTGAGTTCTCTGCCCGCCGCGAACTGAAACCGAATCCGGGTTCTCTCGGTGGGGGGCGCCGTCTGGGACTCCAGTCGCAGGCGACCGTCGTCTCCCATGTCGAAGACCAGACTGTAGTCCGAGCGAAACCTCAGGACGACGTGTCGGCCGTGGCGCTCGACGGAATCCACCGCGTGGTGCTCGAGGTGATCCTGTACGATCCAGGGCTTGAGGAACACCACGCTGGGGTCGTCGATGCGAATGGCCGAGATCGTCTTGCCGGTCGTGTAGCCGGCGATACTCTCTATCATCCGCTCTACGTCGGGAAGTTCTATCATCGCATTACGGCTCCGGTAGGCAATATGGGTGTCAGTGCGTCTACACCCGTACGCGAAAAAAGTGCCTCGTGCTTCAAGTTTCACACCTTCGCGCCAGAACGACCGGGGCCGGAGCGGACCTCGCAGGCTCGCCAGGACCACGAACAAGGTCAAGTTGCGGGTGGGGTCTCAAGGGCCCGTCAACGACCATCGGGGCTTGATTCAGGGAGCCAGCAACTTCGGGTTGCGTACGGGTGGCCGGGCCCGGGTCCGTATTGGTACGGCGGTCACCCATAACGCCTTATAATACAGTGGGGTACGTGCGGCGCGGGTCGCTGCGCCGCGAGCCACGGGGGCCTCATCCGTCCCGCGCAAAATAAGCCGCAATCCGATCCTGGACGGCGGCAACGGCCGCCACCGGGTCCGGCGCGTTGCGGATGGGCCGCCCCATCACGATGTAGTCCGCTCCAGCTTCGAACGCCGTCTCCACGTCCACCGTGCGCTTCTGGTCGTCGTGGCCGGCCTGGCTGGCGGCGCGAATTCCGGGAACGACGATGCGGAAACCATCGGATACGACCGCACGGATCCTGGCGGCCTCGTGTCCGGAACTGATTACGCCGGCGCAACCGATCGCCTGCGCCCGGCGCGCTCGGGAGCGTACAACCGCCGGAATGTCGGCCTTGAAGCCGAGATCTTCCATGTCCGCCCGGTCAAGGCTCGTGAGCACGGTGACCGCGAGGATGCCCAGGGTCCCCCGCGCCGCGTCACAAGCGGCCCGGAGGATCGCGTCGTTGCCGTGTACGGTCAGGAAATCCACGTCTCTGCGCCGAAGCTGCCGGACGGCGGCGCCCACCGTCTGGGGTACGTCGTACAGCTTCAGGTCGGCGAAGACCCTCTTCTCCCGGGATCGCAACCAGTCGGCGAGGTCGAAGTAGGCACCCGACAGAAAGAGTTCCAGACCGATCTTGTAGAAGGAAACGGTCCCGCCGAGCGTGTCGACAAGGGCGCGCGCTTCGTCGGCGCTCGGCACGTCGAGCGCCAGGATCAGGCGGTCGTTCGTCCGGATTGTCGGCACGATTCTCTTCTTCTCCTCTTTCCAACGAGTCGTTGGCGCAGACAAGCGCAGAACAATAGCTGAGTCGGACGACGAAGCTCC
The DNA here is from genome assembly GCF_965216145.1 of Candidatus Palauibacter sp. Classification (GTDB taxonomy): domain Bacteria; phylum Gemmatimonadota; class Gemmatimonadetes; order Palauibacterales; family Palauibacteraceae; genus Palauibacter. The sequence goes on along the minus strand of NZ_OZ244149.1, from coordinate 1,315,903 downwards.
GCGTCTGGACCGGAACGGGCAAGAGGAGAGCGAGAGGCGTTTCACGTGAAACGAGAGCACGGAACCCGGACGCAACTCCCGGAGACAGGTACGGGTCAGCTTCACGGCCCCCCGCCCCTCCCGGCGAGCGGTGGCCGGAGCGTTTCACGTGAAACGTGCATAAACTCGAGACGGAGGTATATTGGTTGTGGTCCGGCATCGTGGTCCGGCAGGCCCGTCGTTCACCCCGGCCAAATCCGTCGATCGAGGCGGCGACGACAACCGGACTACATTCGTAACCAGTTGTACAACAATATGTTACGGGAATCCAGCGGCGATCCGTCAGCCGCGGGATCGAGCGAGGAGCGGATTCGTCGTGGGTCGAGTGATCACCATCGCCAATCAGAAGGGCGGGGTCGGCAAGACCACCACGGCCATCAACCTGGGTGCGTCATTGGCGATCGCCGAGCGCAAGACGCTTGTCATCGACTTCGATCCGCAGGGGAACGCGACGTCCGGGCTGGGGCTCCGGAAGGACGGCAATACGCCGACCGTGTACGACTGCCTCGTCACCGCTCAACCGTTGCGGGCTGCGGTGCGAGACGAAGTGCACTTTTCCTGTCTGTCGGTCGTCTCCGCGAGCCGGGATCTCACCGGAGCCGAGGTGGAGTTGATCGACCGGGCGGACCGCCAGAAGATCCTGAGCGAGAAGGTCAACGTGTTACGCGAGGACTACGACTACATCCTCATCGATTCGCCCCCGTCACTCGGCTTGCTGACCTTGAACGCTCTGGCCGCGGCCGACGCCGTGCTGATTCCCATCCAGTGTGAGTTCTACGCTCTCGAGGGCTTGAGCCAGCTGCTGAACACGGTTCGGCTCGTCCAGCGCGCGATCAATCCGGGCCTGGAGATCGAAGGGGTCTTGTTGACGATGTACGACTCGCGGCTGAACCTCGCCAAGCAGGTGGCGGCCGAGGCGCGGGAGTACTTCGGGGGCAAGGTCTTCGACACGATGATCCCGCGGAACATCCGACTGGCCGAAGCGCCCAGCTTCGGGGAACCGATTGCCAGCTACGATCTCCTGTCGAGCGGCGCCCGCGGATACCTCAGCCTGGCGCGCGAGCTGCTCGATCGGCACCGGGAGGAGAAGATTGCCTAAGAGCGACCGCCGCCTCGGGAAGGGACTCGCCGCGCTCCTGGGCGAGAACCTCGATGCCGAACCCGCGACGAGCGACGCCTCGATTCCGACTAACGCCGTGCGTCCCAATCCTTTCCAGCCGCGCGGCGAGTTCGACGCGGAACGGCTCGCCGAACTTGCGGACTCAATTCGACAGAACGGGTTGCTCCAACCGATTGTCGTGAGGGCCGTGGCGGACGGCTTCGAGATCGTCGTGGGGGAACGACGGTTTCGGGCGATCGAAAGCCTTGGCTGGGATTCGGTTCCAGCGATCGTGCGTACCCTGACCGATGAACAGATGCTGGTCGTGGCCCTGGTCGAGAACCTTCAACGGCAAGACCTGTCCGCCCTGGAGGAAGCCCGCGGCTACCGACAGCTGATCGAGGAGTTCGGCCTTACGCAGGAGGAGGTCGGGCGCCACGTGGGCCGGGATCGATCGACGGTCGCGAACGCGCTTCGCCTGCTCGCGCTTCCCGCCCCCGTGCTCACGCTGCTCGCGAGCGGGCAGTTGTCCGCCGGCCACGGCCGGGCGCTCCTGATGCTCCCGGACGCCGAGGCCCGGACTCGGATGGCCGTGGAGGCCGTGGGGGAGGGCTGGTCGGTGCGCGAGACGGAGCGCCGCGTTCGGAGGGGTCGACCATCCCGGAAGCGGCGACCGGGCAAGCGAAGTCGCGAAACGCACGATCCTTTCCTGCGGCGGGCCGAACGCGAGCTGGAACGCGGCTTCGGGACGCAGGTACAGGTCCGGACCCGGTCGGACGGGGGTGGCGAAGTGGTCGTCCGCTTCCATGACTCGGAAGATTTCCTGCGACTGGTTGAATTGATGGGAGGCGAGGCGTTGGCTGCGGAGTTGCGGGAATGATGCGGTTGCAGGACTGGACGCTTCAGTTCGTCCGTCGCGACGGGCATGGGTTCCATACCCTGCGGCTGGGAACGGCGCGGGTGCTCGTGACGGTGTCGGGGTCCATACTCGCCGTCGTTGCGTTCGGCGTACTGCTGGGGGTGTTCATCGCCGGACGAAGCGAGGCGGCCCGAGTCGCGGAGCTGGAGGCCCGGCTCGCGGTGCTTGGGGCCGAGCGGGCTCGGGTCAACGCCCTGGCGGGCCGGCTGATCGAACTGGAAGAGGGGTTCGGCCTCCTGCAGGACGCGGTGACGGAGGGGCGACCGGCCGCCCCGCCGCCGGCGAACATCGTGGGAGCCGGCACGCGGGCCCTGCCGTCGCCGCCGGATCTTGAAGGTGCGACGCCCGCCTGGCCTCTCACGCAGCGGGGCTTCATAACGAGGACGTTCGGTTCGCGTCCGGAAGCTTCCGGGGAGGGGCACACGGGCCTGGATATCGCGGTACCCACCGGATCATACGTTCGGGCGATCCAGGTGGGGGTTGTCGAAGAAGCGGGGGACGACCCTGTCTACGGAAAGTTCCTCCGGATTGCGCACGCCGACGGGCTGACGTCATTGTATGGGCACAACTCCTGGCTGTTCGTCGGCGCCGGTGACCAAGTGGAGCGGCTCGAGGTGATTGCCCTTACGGGCAACACAGGGCGATCGTCGGCGCCCCATCTGCACCTGGAGCTGGCGCGGAGCGGCGCGCTGCTGGATCCACTTACGCTGGTCGCAGACCACAGTGTTCGGGGTGGCGCCAGGGCCTCAACGGACACGGAACCGAAGTGAGGATTAAGGGGACATGATCAGAGATTCTCGACAAGCTCCACCCGTCCGCGAGGTGAGCGACGTGGTTTCGGTGATCGCACCGGGAATGATCGTCCTCGGGGACATACAGTGCGAGGGCACGGTGCGCGTGGAAGGGAAGGTCGAAGGGTCGGTCAAGGCATCGAAGTCGGTGGTCGTGGGCAAGAAGGGGCAGGTTGTCGGAGATATCGAGACCCAGGATGTCGTGGTCGCTGGCTCCGTACAGGGGACGGTCATGGGCGCGAGCCGGGTGGAATTGCAGGAGACCTGCCGTATCGAAGGTGACATCCGGAGCCGGCGGATCAAGCTGGACGAGGGTGGGCAGATCGACGGCCGCTTCCACATGTCGAAGGCGGACTCGGCCGAAAAGGTCCCCGCCGCGGCGACGGCTTCGGGCACGAAAGGGCCTGGGCGTTCCCTCCAACCGAAGAAGCACGCGGCTGGCCGCAGCTGACCCGGAAGCCCATGCCGCCGGGTTCACGGGGGCGCCGCCCGGGGGGCCTTGAAGCCGTCGTATGTTCTGCAGAACGCCCTGACCGCCGATGAGGGACACGCTTCTCTTCGTGTTCGCGCTCGTGCCCCTCACGCTGGGAGCGGACTGGCTCGTCCGCGGCGCGGCCGCGCTGGCTCAGCGCCTCGGCGTAAGTCCGCTCGTCGTCGGCCTCACGGTGGTCGCCTTCGGTACGTCCGCCCCCGAGCTCTTCGTGAGCGGGAGCGCCGCACTGGCCGGGGACGCGGGCTTCGCCGTCGGGAACGTCATGGGGTCGACCGCGGCGAACGTGGGCCTGATCGTCGGCATCGGTGCCCTGATTCGCCCGATTGTGGTGCACCACCGGGTCATCGTGAGGGAGACCCCGCTCGTCATCTTCGTGCTGTCGCTCGTGATGGCGCTGTCCCTGAACGACGCCCTCGGTCGACTCGACGGGTTCGTGCTCGTGTCCGGCTGGTCGCTCTACCTCTTCTTCCTCGTGCGGTGGGAGAGGAGCGGAGTCAGGCACAGCAAACCCCGGCCACCCCGGCCCGCCGCCAGCGAAACGGAGTCGGCAGGGGAGCCCGAAGCAGACGATGCGGAGACCGACCTACCCGGCCCTTGGGGGTCGCTCCTGCGAATCGGGCTCGGCATGACGTTGCTCTACTTCGGAGCGGAGTGGCTGCTCGAGGGCGGGAAGGGCATCGCGGTCACGCTCCGGCTGCCCGAGGCCGTCGTCGCCGCAACCATGATAGCGGTGGGTACTTCGCTGCCGGAACTCGCATCCACGCTGGTCGCCGCCTACCGACACATGGGTGACATTGCAATCGGGAACGTCATTGGCTCCAACGTCTTCAATCTCGGTCTGGTCCTCGGTACGTCCGCGCTCCTCCGACCTCTCGTCCTCGACCCGAGCATCGTCGTCGGCTACGTCCTTCCGGCCCTCGCGTTCTCGATCATTCTCATCCCGCTCGCCTTGCATAGAGGTACGGTGCAACGGTGGGAGGGTGCGCTCCTACTCCTGCTTTACCTTGGGTACATTGTGTCGCTCATCGCATTCGCGCTACCTGCGTAGTAAAAAGAAGCCGCCACGGGAGAATTGTAAAGTCACGCCGTAAAGCATAAGTTGGCTTCATGGTCGTTTCCGTAAAGATGAGCAGCAAGAACCAGATCGTGGTGCCGAAGCCGGCCCGGGACGCCCTTGGCCTGGCACCCGGCGACCGGCTGGCCGTCACGGTGGAGGGCGACACGGTCCAGATGGAGAAGCTGCCCCCGGATCTGGAGGATCGCCTCGGCGGCGCCCTCAAGGACGTCGCCGGATCCGGGGACCTCTGGGCCGAGCTCACCGACGGATGACGGCGGAGGTCGGGACGCCGGATGGTTTCGTCGAACGTCTCGCGCGGGCCACGCTGGTCCACGTCGATGCGCGGGTTCTGGCCCTCCACCTCACGGCGACCGGGCACGTCGCGCGCACGGACGTCGTGTTCGCGGGCATACGGGATGGGCGGATCACCGCCCAGACCTCGAGCCTCTCGCTGTACCAGATCCTCGCGGAAGTCTACCGGCAGGGAGAGGCGGCCCTGGCCCGGGAGGTCGCCCGGACGCTGCGGCTCCACGCGCGACTTGAGCTCGTACCGGCCGGCCCGGAGATCGCGCTTCAGGCCGCCGAGGTCCGGGCACGGCTGGGAGGGCGCCCCGAACGGGCGTTCCAGATCGCAACGGCCCTCGTGTCGGGCGCCGAGATCTACCTCACCACAGGATCGGTCCTGCGGCGGATCGCGGGAATGCTCGTGCTCAACATGGAGGACGTCACCTCAGACGACGGCTAGCTTCTCCGCACGAGTCGGACGAGCGCCTTGAGCGGGTCATGGAAGCGGTCGACCACGCGTTCCTTGAGCGGAATGATCGCGTTGTCGGTGATGGTGATGCTCTCCGGGCACACTTCCGTGCAGCACTTCGTGATGTTGCAGTAGCCGATCCCCGCGGAGCCCTTCAGGAACTCGCTCCGATCCTCGACATCGATGGGATTCAGGCTGTATCCGGCCGTCCTCACCAGGTAGGTCGGGCCGATGAACTCCTCGTGCTTTCGGTGCGACCGGAGGACGTGGCACACGTCCTGGCAGAGGAAGCATTCGATGCACTTCCGCATCTCCTGCGCGCGCTCGATCTCGAACTGCTGCATTCGCCAGCCGTCCTCGGTGTCACGCGGGCGCGGCTTGAAGCGCGGGATCGAGGCGTTGTTCCGATACCCCTGCGAGACGTCCGTGACGAGGTCCTTGATCACGGGGAAGGCCTTCATTGGCGTGACCGTGATCGTCTCTTGCGCGCCGTAGTCCGACAACCGCGTCATGCAGGTGAGTCGGGGCTGCCCGTTGACCTCGCAACTGCAGGACCCGCACTTGCCGGCCTTGCAGTTCCAGCGTACGGCGAGGTCCGGGGCATGTTCGGCCTGAATGCGGTGGATCGCGTCGAGTACGACCATGCCTTCGTCCACGTCGATCTCGTAGGACTCCAGCGCCCCCTGGACTTCCGAGCCGCGGTAGACTTCGAAGGTTCGTTGCGCCACCTCGCTTACACCCCTTCCTCGATGAGCCGCCGCAGGTCGTCCGGCGGCGCCGCTACCGGCTCGGCGTCAGTCACCATCCGCCCGTCGGAGGATCGAATGACCAGGTTGACCCGCCCGAACTCGGGGTCCGAATCCGGATAGTCGATCCGGGTATGAGCCCCGCGACTCTCCCTGCGCTCGAGCGCCGCGAGCACGACGGCTTCGGAGACCGTGAGCATGGCGTGCAGGTCGATCCAGGTGTGCCAGCCGGGGTTGAAGGCCCTCCCCCCGTCGGCGGAACAGCTGTCGACCTCCGCGCGCAGCCGCCGCACGTCCGCCAGCGCCTCGTGCAGGTGCGCCTCCGTTCGAGCGATCCCCACCTTGTCCTGCATGACCTGTTGCAGTTCCTCCTGCAGCGAGAAGGGGTTGCGCCCGCCCTCGCGCGCGAAGGGGGAGAGTGCCTGCCGCTCGGCGTCCTCGAGTTCGCCGTCGGCGACGTCGATGAGATCCAGATCCTTCGCCTCCGCGGCGGCGGCCGCACCGGCGCGCCGGCCGAAAACGATGAGGTCCGAAAGGGAATTGCCGCCGAGGCGGTTGCCCCCGTGCAGTCCAGCCGCGACCTCGCCCGCCGCGTACAGGCCGGGCACGCAGGTGGCGGCCGTCTCCGGGTCGACCTTCACGCCCCCCATCGCGTAGTGCGTCGTCGGTCCCACCTCCATCGCGTCGACCGTGATATCGACGCCGGCGAGTTCCTTGAACTGGTGATACATGCTCGGGAGCTTCGCCTTGATGTACTCCGGGCCGCGCTTGCTGGAGATGTCGAGGAAGACGCCGCCGTGCGGGCTGCCGCGCCCGGCCTCCACCTCCGCGATGATCGCTTTCGCGACCACGTCCCGGGTCAGGAGTTCGGGCGGCCGGCGATTGCTTACACGATCCCCCTCGACCCAGCGGTCCGCTTCCTCCTCGGTCTCCGCGTAGTCCCCCTCGAACATCTCGGGGACGTAGCGGAACATGAAGCGCTCACCCTCGCTGTTCGTGAGGACGCCGCCTTCGCCGCGGACCCCCTCCGTGACGAGCGTGCCGCGCACGCTGGGCGGCCACACCATGCCGGTGGGATGGAACTGGACGAACTCCATTCCCATGAGTTCGGCTCCGGCATGGTACGCGAGGGCGACGCCGTCGCCGGTGCATTCCCACGAATTGGACGTGATCTTCCACGCCTTGCCGAGCCCGCCCGTCGCAAGGATGACGGTCCGGGCCCGGAAGAGCACGAACTCGCCCGTCGGACGCCAGTAGGCCAGCGCACCGGCCACACGGCCCTCGACCACGAGCAAGCGGACAACCGTGCACTCCATGAAGACGTCGGCGCCCTCGTGCACGGCGTGGTCCTGGAGCGTCCGGATCAGCTCCAGCCCCGTCCGGTCCCCCACGTGCGCCAGCCTCCCGTACGTGTGTCCCCCGAACGGGCGCTGGTTCATGCGGCCGTCCTCCGCGCGGTCGAAGAGAGCACCCCATGCTTCGAGCTCCCGCACGCGATCCGGCGCCTCCCGCGCGTGAGCCTGGGCCATGCGCCAGTCGCACAGCCCCTTCCCGCCGCGCATGGTGTCGCGGAAATGGACCCGCCAGTTGTCCTCGGGCCGGTTGTTGCCGAGTGCGGCCGCCATGCCGCCTTCGGCCATGACCGTGTGCGCCTTGCCGAGCAGCGACTTGCCGACGAGCGCCACGGAGGCGCCGGCCGCAATCGCCTCGATGGTCGCCCGCAACCCGGCGCCGCCGGCGCCGATCACCAGCACGTCATGTTCGTGGCGTTCTCGCATCTCCATGCAGGTTCCGCTGAGGGTCGGTGTGCGTAGCCGGAGTGAGAGTCGTCAGAAAGGTCCCCCGACGGGGATCGGTGGACGACTCAAAAGAGCCGTGGGTCCTGGAACGTGCCCATCGCGACGAGCCGGATGTAGAGGTCGGTCACACACACGAAAGCGAGACTGAACCAAGCCCAGTTCATGTGTCGCTTGTTGAACCAGCTCACGCCCTTCCAGGCCTTGTAGCGCGCCTTCCCCGCAAGCGCGCAGGAATAGCAGTCGACGTTGCCCCCGATCAGGTGCCGGAGCGAATGGCACCCGAACCAGTAGCCGGAGAGGAGGACGAGGTTGAGCAGCAGGATCAGGGATCCGAGCCCCACCCCGAACCCGTCCTCGAAGAAAAAGCCGTGAACGGTGTCGTACGTCAGGAAGAGCCAGATGACGATCGAGGCGTAGAGGAAATAGCGGTGCAGGTTCTGCAGGATCCAGGGGAACTTCGTCTCGCCGCCATACCTGTCGCCGCGGAACTCCCCCACCGCACACGCCGGCGGATCGAGGAAATAGGCCCGGTAGTAGGCCTTCCGGTAGTAGTAGCAGGTCCCCCGAAACCCCAGGATGACCCCCATCATGAGGATCGCGGGTGAGAAGGGCCACCACTCGAGCCCGAGCAACCGGATCTGCTCGGGGCAGCTGGCGGCGATGCACGGCGAGTAGAAAGGGGACAGGTAGGGGTCGGTAAAATAGTTGCCGCCCTGCAGGATCGCCCAGGTCGCATACAGCCCGAAGAAGCCGAGCCCCAGAGCGACGCTGAGCGGGGGAACCCACCAGCGATCCGTTCGGAGGGTCTTGCCGAATCCGCGATCTCGCACCGCGACCGAGCTTTCCATTGTCTCCCGTCGAATTCTGAACCGGCGCCGGGTCCACGTGGAGGAACGCGGCCAGCCTACCGGGCGGTCCGGACGGCGTCAAGCCGCGACCGGCGCCGATGAGGGCTGCTAGGCCATCTCGTCCGGGAAGTCCTCGAGGTACTCCTGCACCCTGTTCAGGAAGAACGCCGCCATCGCGCCGTCGACGACCCGGTGGTCGTAAGAGAGGCCGAAATACGCCCGGTGGCGGATCGCGATCACGTCATTGCCCAGAGCGTCCTGCACGACCACGGGCCGCTTCTCGATGACGCCCGTGCCGAGGATCGCCACCTGCGGCTGGTTGATGATCGGCGTCCCGAACAGGTTCCCGAACACACCCACGTTGGTGATCGTGAACGTGCCTCCCTGGATGTCGTCGAAATCGAGCGCCTTGTCGCGGGCCTTGGCCGCAAGCGCATTGGCCCGCTCCGCGAGCCCCAGGAGGCTGAGTTGGTCCGCGTCCTTGATGACGGGGACGATGAGTTCGCGACCGTCGTTCAGCGCCACGGCGATGCCGAGGTTGATATTCCCGTGATAGACGATTCGCGATCCGTCCACGGACGCGTTCAGGATCGGATACTGTCGCAGGGCGTCGATCACGGCCCGGTAGATGAACGGGCCGTACGTGAGTTTCACGCCCTGCTCGGCGAACCTTCCCTTCATCGATCGCCGCAACTGCACGACACGCTCGAAGTCGACCTCGTTGACGGAGGTCACATGGGCCGACACCCGCCTGGACATGAGCATGTGCTCCATCGTCCGCAGGCGAACTCTGCTCATCTCCTCGACCCGGTCCCGATCCCGCACCGGCACGGAGCCGAGCTTAATGTCCAGCGTCGCTCCGTGGATCGGAACGCGAAGCGTCCCGGGCGCCGCCGGCCCGAGGGTCGGGGCGGACGGAGGGGCGGGCACGGGTGCCGGGGGGGCTGGCTCGGCGGGGACCGAGACCGACGCTGGGAGTTGCGCAACGGCCGTCTCCGGAGGGCCGGCGGTTTCCGGCCCTCCGGAGGCGATGAAGGCCAGGATGTCATCGCGCGTCACCCGTCCGGAACTGCCGGTGCCGGTCACCTGGTCGATGTCGAGGCCATGCTCGGCGGCGATCTTCCGCACGAGCGGCGTGGACCGCGTCCTCAGCCGCTCCTCGCGGCTCGCGGGCGATCCGTCCGCCGCCGTCGTTGCAACGGCCTCCGGGAGCGTGGCCGCAGCCGTGTCGGCCGGTGCCGGATCGGGCGCGGGGGCGGTCGGAGCGGGCGTGTCGGGCATATCGCCCGTATGCGTCTCCGCCTGGCCCACACCGGCTGTCATATCAGTCTCGATCCTCGCGACGATCGTGTTCACCTCGACGGTCTCGCCGTTCTGCACAAGCACCTCGGCGAGCACCCCCGCGGCGGGGGAAGGGATGTCCGCGTCCACCTTGTCCGTCGAGATCTCGAACAGGTCTTCGTCCCGCTCGACCGCGTCGCCGACCGACTTGAGCCAGCGCGTCAACGTCCCCTCCGCGATGGATTCACCCATCTGCGGCATGATCACATCCACTTTCGACATAGCTCTTCCTTCTCCGGTTTCTGCTCGGCGTCCCTCAGTAATTCAGTTGTTCGCGAGCCATCGATACGATGTCAGCGACCTGCGGCAGGTGCGCATCCTCGAGTGGCGCAGCATACGGCACCGGCGTGTCGCGGGCGGTCACACGCCGGATCGGCGCGTCCAGCCACTCGAACGCCCCTTCGCACGCCACCGCCGCCAACTCGCCCCCGAAGCCCCCGAAGCGCGGCGCCTCGTGCACGATAAGGAGTCTCCCGGTCTTTCTCACGCTGTCGAGGACCGCGGCGGCGTCGAGAGGTTGCAGGCTTCTGAGGTCGATGATCTCGACCTCCGCTCCGTCCTCGTGGGCGACTCGTTCGGCCGCTTCATGTGCCGTATGGACCATGGCCCCGTAGGTGACGATCGTCAGGTCGGCTCCTTCCCGGTGGGTCCGGGCCTTCCCGAGGGGTGTCAGGATCTCCTCACCGGCCGGCAACTCATCCTTGAGTCGCCGGTAGAGGTACTTATGCTCAAAGAAAAGCACCGGATCCGGGTCGCGGATCGCGGCCTTCAGAAGGCCCTTCGCGTCCCGGACAGTGGCGGGCGCGACCATCTTCAGACCCGGAACGTTGGCGAAGTACGATTCCACGTTCTGCGAGTGAAACGGGCCGGCCCGGACGCCGGCGCCGCACGGCCCGCGAATCACGAGACCGGCGCCGGCGCCCGTGCGATACCGGACCTTGGCCGCGAAGTTCACGATGACGTTGAAGGCCGGCGCGATGAAGTCGATGAACTGCATCTCACAGACGGGCTTCAGACCCATGTGCGCCGCACCGATCGCGGCCCCCACGATCGCCGCCTCGCTGATCGGAGTGTCGATGACCCGATGCGGGCCGAACTCGGCCAGCAAGCCTTCCGTGATTCTGAAGGCGCCCCCGTAGGGCCCGATATCTTCACCCATGATGAAGACATCGGGATCGGCCTCCATTTCCTCCCGGATCGCCTCCCGGATCGCTTCCAGATACGTCGTCACATGGCGGAGAATACCGCAGCCAGGAAAGGGGGGCAACGCCTTGCGGTTGGCCCTTTACCTCTTGGTAAAGGGTAGGGCGGTCACCTCGAACTCCCCATGGGGGGCCTGGAAGGATCGAACCGTATCGCCCGGTTCGATCTCGCGGCGGAGATATGCGAGGCCGATCAGTCCGAAGCGCGGAGAGACGACGGCCGATGTGACGACGCCGACAGGCTTCCGGGCGGGCGGACCCGCGACGGCGTGAAGCTCGGAGCCCACCAGGTCGCAACGATCGCCGGTGTCTCCCGGCGTCCCCGCCCCGCCCCGGATCCCGCGAAGGTGCCAGTTCACATGGCCGCGGTAGTGAATGCGGGCGACCACTTCCTGTCCCGTGAAACACCCCTTCGTGAGGCTGATGGCCCGGGCATCCTGACCCGCTTCCGGTGCCAGCCGGTCCGGACCCAGTTCCGCCCCGAAGGCCGGCAACCCTCGCTCGACCCGCAGAATCTCCCAATCCGCCCCGGTCGCGACGGTCCCGTCCAGACTTGTCACCACGGCTTCCAGCTGTTTGCGAATCGCTGCTGCCTCGGCCCCGCCGCCGTCCTTCGGTTCCACGTAGAGGTCGAAACCGGGCCCCTCGATGTCCTCGCGGCGCACGGCGAGCCCGGCTGCGCCTTCGAGGCGCACCGTGGTCGCCTCCAGAGACTCGAGTTCGCCCGGGTCCTTCAGGAAGACCGCCTTCGAGTCGGCGGTCCAGCGCCGGAGCGCGTCGGCGGCGAGCGGGCCGAGGAGGGAAACCACACCCGCGCTCGTCGGTCGGTGCATCGCGAGAATCGGTGGCACGTACTTCTCGAGGTGACGCGTCAGCGCCTCCCGGCCCGATGCGGGCGCATCCAGCCACACCGTGAGCGGACCCGGGGACGCCTCGAACTCCGGCGCGGGAAGGACCCTCAGATCGACCACGACCCGTCCGCGGCGGTCGAGCAGATAGGAGTAGGTCCCGCGGCCGTTCTCGACTTCGCCCGTGTCGTTTGACGCGAGACCGTTGACCACGCGCAGCGGCGCGGCACCCGACAGGGCAACGACGCTTCGTCCGCGATCCGGAAGGCAAGCCACCCGCTCGAGAGCGGCCCGATATCCCGTCGAGCAAAAAGGCTCCCGGGCCGAAACCCGGGAGCCTGGCTCCGAAACCGCCATCGGCGGATCCGTCAGGGTGTCGAGCCTAGCTTGAGCCGGGGCCGGCCCATTCGATGATGAACGTCGCGCGGCGATTCTCGATACCGCTCTGCGGGTTCTGGACCCCCGTCTCCTCGTTGACGAGTCGGCTCTCGCCCATCCCGACGGCGCCGACGTTGTCCGCGTCGAGACCGCCGTTCTGAACGAGATAATCCCTCACGCTCTCGGCACGCGCGGTCGACAGCCGCATGTTGTAGTCGGGGGAACCGGCCTGATCGGCCGAGCCCTCTACGGTGATCCGCGCCTGCGGGAAGGTGCCGGCGATCGCCGCGGCGAATGCGTCGAGAATAGGCCGATCGACGGCACGGATGTCCGAACTGTTGAAGTCAAAATGAACCGGCAGGGACACGGTAAGGCCGCCCCCGTGCATATCGTCGTCACCCACATGCCCGCCGAACTCCCGCTGCAACTGATCCAGTCGGCGCCGCAGTTCATCGATGTCGTTCTGAAACGACTCGATCGCGGCCGCGTTCGCCGAGATCCGTGTCTCGTGATCGGCGAGTTGCCCGTGGACGGGCTCCATGATCGCGTCGAGCTCCCACTGGCGCACGAGTTGCATGCAGCCCGTGGATACGAACGCAAGTATGACCACAACGCCCGCCACCCATCTTCTGGTCTCACCCATCCCCACTTCTCCTTCTTGCGTTATGAACGTCCTGAATCAACAGGGCGGGAGCCCCGAGGGCTCTCCTTCAACAAATCACGGGAAGTTGATGCGGAGGCCCACCGAGAAGGGAATCTCCATGACGGTGTCGAACCCATCCAGGCCGTTCAGCGCCATGTAGACATGGGTGTTCTCCGCGTCCGCCCAGATCATGCGCACCTTGGCATGGGCGAAGAGCGTCACCATGGGGACGCCGCTGTCGGCGTGCCGGGCGAAGTTGTATCCGACCTTGATGCCGGCATTGCCCGAGACGTAGGAGCCGTTCACCAGGCCGACGGTGAAGTCACCCGAGTTGGGGTGGTCATGCACCCGAATGACATCCGTGTCGAAGGTCGAGGCCCCCGCGAGCACATCCACGGCGACGGTCGTGTTCCCCATCGGATCGACGAGGTGATACTCGATCCCGCCCAGCAGGTGCAGAATCTGGAAGTTCGGATCGACCGAGCCTTTCGTGCCGAGCATGTCGAGACCACCCTCCGCCCGGAGGGCGAGCCGCGGGCTCATGAAATAGGACGCGGCGGCCGTGAACGCGGGCCCGGACTCGGCCGCGTCCGCGATGTCGCCCATCGGAAGCACCATCCCGACGCTGCCCTCGAACGACCAGAACATCGGAGAATAGGGACCCGTCTGCGCCTCGGCCCGCTCGGGCAGGAGAGCCAACATCACCACCGCGCCGAGCGTCAAGCCCAGCTTTCTGGAACCAACCTTCATATCGACCTCCTGCGTGTCTGTGGGACCGCCAGGGAGTCCTCGGGCGCGCGCCGCTCGAACACTCTCCAACGTGAGAATACGGAGACCTGCGGCAGACCGGCTCCGCTACCTTCAAAAACCAACTAAAGCTAAGCCGGCAAACGCGCAAAATGCAAGGGAGACAACACCCCACGCGATGGTCACGAACTGGACAGATACGCCTCCAGTCCGGGGCCCATAGCCCGAGGATGGAAGGACGGGAAACGGTCGCGGACGAGGCGGGAGTCCGCCACGCCGTCCTGGGTGACGAAGTCAACGGCACCTCGCGAGAGCAGTTGGCCGGGAAGAAGCTCAAGAAGGGCGCCGCCGAGCTTCACGAGCGGGAGCGGCAGGTGGAGAATCGGCTTCGGGCGGCCGAGCACCCGCATCGCCGTCCGGACGACCTCGTCCAGCGTGAGCACTTCGGGTCCGCCCGCTTCCAGGGTGAGCCCGTCGCCCGCCGTACCCAGTGTCACCTCGCAGACGAGATCCGCCAGGTCGTCGGCATGGATGGGCGTGATCCGTCCACAACCTCCGCCCAGTTGAGGGAAGAAGAACGGGACGGCGCGGATGAGGGTCACGAAGCGATTGAGGCTCCGGTCCTCGGGCCCGTAGACCCATGAAGGTCGGACGATCGCGTGGGCGAGGCCCGATTCCCTCACCGAGGCCTCGGCGAGTCCCTTCGCACGATACCAGATCCGCGCGGCGTCCGGATCGGCCCCCACTCCCGACACGTACACCAGCTTTCGAACCCCCCCCTCGACCGCGGCCTCCACGAGGGCGGCCGTGCCCCGCGCGTCGACCTCCATGAAGGTGCGGCCCCGCGCGGGTGCTTCCACGGGGTAGCCCGGGAACTGCACGCAGAGGACGGCTGTGTCGACGCCGCGCATCGCGGGCCCAAGGGTGTCGGGCCGCCGGACGTCCCCCGGCACGTAGTCGACCGGGAGCCCGAGACCCGCCGCCCTGTCGGGGAACCGGGTCAGCACGACGACTCGCGCCCCCCGGCGAACCAGCCCCCGCGCGAAGGCCCGTCCGAGGAAGCCGGTCCCGCCCGCGACGAGGATCCGGCGCATCAGAATCTCGCCCGACTGGCGCCGGGACGGGCAAGGGCTGAACATCTGCGCATGACGTTCGACATCGTGTTCGTGCTCTGTCTGGCGCTCGCGGCTCTCGTCCTGTTTGCCATCGATCGGCTACGCCTGGACCAGGTCGCGATGGCGATACCGGTCGCCCTGCTTCTGGGCGGCATCCTGACGCCGGCCCAGGCGGTCTCGGGCCTCTCGAGCCGCGCGACCGTAACGGTGGGCGCGATGCTCGTCCTCGGCCTGGGGCTCCGCAAGACCGGCCTCGTCGCGGCGATCGGGCTGTGGGCGCGAACCGCTCCGCTCGGCGGGCCGTACAGCCGCATGTTCGTGCTCTGCCTCATCGTCGCCTTTCTTTCGCCTTTCCTCAACAACACGGCCGTGGTGATGGTCTTCATCCCGGTCTTCATCTCGCTCGCCGAGCAGGCCGAGGAACCGGCCTCCATGTACCTCATGCCGCTCTCCTTCGTCTCCATCCTCGGGGGGACCGTCACGCTCATCGGTACGTCCACGAACCTCGTGGTACATGGAGAAGCGGTGAGCCGGGGCTACGACGAACTGAGCATGTTCTCGATCGCCCCGCTGGGCCTGATCTGTCTCGCCGTGGGACTGGCCTACCTCTTCACCGTGGGCCGCAAGCAGATGCCTCGCCGCGAGCGCCCCCCGGACCTGTCGAGCAAGTACCAGGTCCGGCGCTTCGTCACCGAACTGCTGGTGGCGCCGGATTCGCCGGCGGCCGGCCAGTCGCTGGCCGAACTGGGATGGGGCGAGCGGTACGCGGTCACCGTCCTCGGGATCGAACGGGGCCGGCAGGATATTACTGCCCCGCACGGGGAGCGCCACATACGGCCGGGCGACCTTCTGTACGTGCAGGGATCGGCCGACCGGCTGCTGGATCTTGCCCGGCGGCAGCGTCTCGTGACCCCCACCGAGCGCACACACGGGCCACTCGACCTCACGGCGGGAGGCGGTCGGCTCGTCGAGATTCTGGTGGCGCCCGGCTCGGCCCTCGTTGGCCGCACGCTCAAGGATCAGAGCTTTGCACAGCGATACGATGCGACGGTGCTCGCGATCCAGCAGCACGGCGTGACGGTGACCGAGCGACTGGCCGAGATCAAGTTCCGGGTGGGCGATCTTCTGCTGATGCACGGGACCACGCCCGCGCTCGAGCGGCTGGCCGACGATCCCGGGTTCATCCCCATGTCCGAGGTCAACACGCAGCCCGGAGGGCGACCGCGGGCCGCGGTCGCCTCGGCCATCATGGTTGGCGTCGTCCTGATGGCCGCTCTCGGCGTCCTCGACATCATGACCTCCGCCCTCACCGGCGTCGGACTGATGGTGTTCACGCGTTGTGTGCGCGTCGAGGAGATCTACGAGGAGGTCGATTGGCTGGTGATCTTCGTGCTCGCGGGGCTGATCCCTCTGGGCGTGGCGCTAGAGTCCACGGGGGCGGCCGCGTGGATCGCGGGGTGGGTGGTGACCCTCACATCGACCTTGGGAGAGACCGGGCTGATCGGGGCCTTCTACCTGCTGACGGCCGTACTGACCGCCATCGTATCCAACGCGGCTACGGCGGTAATGCTCACACCCGTCGCGATCGTCGCGGCGACGCAGGCCGGTATGAATCCGTACGCGCTCCTCGTCGCCGTGATGTTCGGGGCGTCGGCCTCGTTCGTGACCCCGTTCGGCTACCAGACGAACGTCATGATCTATGCGCCGGGTGGATACCGCTTCTCGGACTTCATGAAGGTGGGTGGTGTGCTGAACCTCCTCATGCTGGTGACGGCCACGCTTCTCATCCCGATCTTCTGGCCCAGCTGACCGGCTGGCCGCCCGACTTGGCCCGTCCGGTCCCGCGACCCTATCATCCTCGCCTTCACGGGCCCTCGACAGGACTGAAGCGCCGACATGCTGGAACATCTCCTCGAAACCGAGGTCGCCAAACGGCCGCCGACCGTGCGGCTCCAGGGCCGTGTCCTCTTCCTGACTGAAGACCCGGACCTCATCCGCCGCCAGCTCGCGGGCGAAGACCTCGACTGGGATCCGTCGATCCCCCTGCGGGACGACATCTCGACCGACGAAATCACCCCCGGCTGGGTTTGCTACCACTTTGACGAGAAGTTGGGGGAATACCCGTACGTAGGCCTCCTGTGTGGCGATAAGCGGCCGATCGGCCGCAACGACATCCGAAACGGCGGCTTCGTGTGTTCGGTGTCCGGCAAGCGGCGCGGCAAGGGGTCCAGCCGGGAGGCGTCGCCGTACGCCGAGCGCGCCGCGGGCCTGCGTGTCGTCATCGGAGAGAACATCGAGCGGATCTACGAGGAGAACTGCGCGAACATCGGCCTGCTCGCCTCGACCGATTTCTCACTGATCGAGAAGATCCGGCGCGGGGTCGAGATACCGCTCGAGGCCTTCATCGGGGACGCGGGACGTATCCAGCGGGACATCATCGAGTACGGCGGTCTGCTCGAGTACGCGGTGGCGCGGCTCAAGGGGCTCGTGGCTCTCCCCGAGATCGACACGCCGGAGGTCCGGCCGCAGACCATCGCGGAGAAGATCCTGGCCCGGCACTGGGTGACCGACGCCGCGTCCGATGCCCTTGGCGTGCCGGCCGTGAAGCCCGGCGACACCGGGTTCGTGCGAGCGGATCTTCGCTTCTCTCACGAGTACGTGACGCCCATGGCGTCGACGTTCTGGGAGGACTTCGCCGGCGACGCGGGGCTCAACGACACGGATTCGATCCTCTTCTTCCGGGACCACCTGGCTTTCCTGGACGAGGTGATCACGGAGGAACGCAAGGCCGCGGGGCTGCTCGATGCGGCGCACGCCCTTCACGACCGCCAGCGCGAGTTCGCGGCCGCCAAGGGCGTTCGCCTGCACGGCGAGTTGCCGGACCGGACCGGGAGCGAGGGGATCTGCCACATCGTGGTGCAGGACCGGTACGCGTTGCCCGGGCAGGTCATCATCGGGAGCGATTCGCATACACCGCATTCCGGCGCGCTGGGGTGCGTCGCCTTCGGCGTGGGCACATCCGCGATCGTCAACGCCTGGGCTACACGAGACGTCCGGGTGGAGGTGCCGGAGTCGATTCGGGTCCACATGACCGGCACACCGCGCCCCGGCGTGGTCGCGAAGGACCTGATCCTGGAGCTGCTCCGTCACCCGACCGTCAAGAGCGGGGAGGCCATCGGTCGGATTATCGAGTTCGCGGGAGAAGCGATCGACGCCATGTCGATCGATGAGCGGGTGACGTTGACGAACATGGCGGCCGAGGTGGGGGGCTTCACCGGCATCGTCGCGCCCGACGAGAAGACCGTCGCCTGGCTTGCCGGGCGGCGGGGCATGTCTGCGGACGAGGTGCGGGTTCTGTGTGAGGGTCTCCACAGCGATCCGGAAGCGGAATACGCGGCGACGATCGGGATCGACGCGAGCCGGGTGGAGCCCCTGGTCGCGACCCCCGGCGACCCCGGGAACGGCGTGCCGATCTCCGCTCTCGGCGAGGACATCGAACTGGACCTGGTGTTCATCGGGTCCTGCACGGGCTCCAAGCGTACGGACTTCGAGCTGTACGCCGAGGTGGCCCGCAAGGCAGTGGAGGCGGGCCGGCGTGTTCCCGATTCCGTGCGGGCGTACGCGCAGTACGGTTCGATCGACGTCGAGGCCTGGAGCCGCGAGCAGGGCCACGACAGGGCACTGCGCGACGCGGGGTTCGAGATGCTGGCCCCCGGCTGCGGGGCCTGCATCAACGCGGGACCGGGAGTGTCGACTTCGCGGGAGCAGGTCACGATCAGCTCGATAAACCGGAACTTCCCGGGCCGCAGCGGTCCCGGTCAGGTCTACCTCGCAAGTCCGCTCACGTGCGTGGCCTCGGCGATCGAGGGGCGGATCGTCGCCTACGACCGCCACGCCTGGGCGGGCGGTTAGGCCGGCTCCACCCTCACCGGACAGACCTTCAGCTCGGCCGTGTGCGTGATCGGATCGTAGCCGCCTCCGGTCAGATAGTTCACCGGTACATCATTGAAGCTGAACGACGCGAACACGGTTCCGGGCGGAGAGCGGTCATTCGCCTCGACCTTGATCCGTACCTGGCCGCGCGGGCTCGACATCGTCGCCCAGCCGCCGTCCCGGAGACCCCATCTGGACACGTCCCTGGGGTTCATCTCAAGACGCTCTTCCGACAGCAGGTACTCGATCCCCGCCGCGCGTCCGGTCTGCGTTCTGGTGTGATAGGCGGGCAGGCGGCGTCCGGTCGTAAGCCAGATCGGATATTCCTCGGAGATCGTCTCGGCCGGGTCTCGGTACCGGACCAACTGGAAGATCCCGCGCCCGTTCTCGAACTCGCCCTGGTGGAGGATCGGTGTGCCGGGGTGGCCCCGCTCGGGCACCGGCCAGTGGTACTCACCGTGCTCGATGCGGTCCCAGTCGAGGCCGCGGTAGATCGGCGACAGCGAGCACAGTTCGTTGAAGACCTGCTTCGCCGACTCGAACCCGAAACCCGTCAGTCCCATCCGCTGGGCGATCCGGGACACGCACCACCAGTCGGGCCTGGCTTCGCCCGGCGGGTCGACCGCCTTCCGGAGACGCTGCACGCGCCGCTCCGTGTTCGAGCACACGCCGTCCGTCTCCGCCCAGGCGGTGGCCGGGAGCACGACATCGGCCAATTCGGCCGTCTCGGTGAGGAAGATGTCGATGACGACGAGATGGTCGAGGCTCCTGAGCGCGTGCTCGCAGTGCTCGCGGTCGGGATCCGTGACGACGGTATTCTCGCCGTTGATGATCATGGCCCGGATCCGGTCGCCGCACATGTCGAGCGCCGTGACTTTCGTGGGCCCTAGTTCGAGGTCCACCTCTCGGCCGTAGACGGCGGCGAACTTCGCCTGATGCACCGGGTCGAGCACGTCCTGGAAGCCGGGATAGTTGTTCGGAAGCGCCCCGCAGTCTCCCGCGCCCTGAATGTTGTTCTGGCCGCGCATCGGATTGATGCCGGTTCCCTCGCGGCCGATGTTGCCGGTCATGAGGGCGAGATTGCAGAGGCTCTGCACGTTGTCCACGCCGCAGATGTGCTCCGTGATCCCCAGCGTGTAGTAGATCGCGCCGCGCTCGGCGGCACCGTACCACCTCGCCGCCTGCTCGATCAGCTTCGCGTCCACCCCGGTGATCGATTCCGCCCATTCCGGGGGATATTCCAGCACGTGTTCCACGAAGTCCCGGCCCTCGGCGGTTCGGTCGGCCACGAATTCGTCGTTGACGAGTCCCTCGCGGGCGATCACATGTGCCATTCCGAGCAGGAGCGCGACATCGGACCCGACCCGGAGCGGCAGGTAGATGTCCGCCATTTCGGCGAGGGGGATCCGGCGCGGATCGGCGACGATGAGCTTGGCGCCGCGGGCGACCGCACGCTTGATGCGGGTGGCAGCCACCGGGTGGCACTCGGTCATGTTGGTCCCGATGCAGAAGATCACATCGGGCTTCTCCATGTCCTCGAGCGGATTCGACATCGCCCCCCGTCCGATAGAGGCCGCCAGACCGGCGACCGTGGGGGCGTGTCAGGCACGGCTACAGTTGTCGATCTGATTCGTACCGAACGCGCCTCGGATGAAGCGCTGCATCATGTAGGCCGCCTCGTGCGGCGCGCGGCCCGATGCGATGCCGTACACGGAGTGCCGGCCGTAGTCCTCCAGGGCCGACGTGAACCCCGCGGCCGCCCGGTCGAGCGCCGTGTCCCAGTCCGTCTCGTGGAGTTCGCCGTCCTCGCCGCGCACCATGGGATGCGCGAGCCGATCGGGATGCTGCACGAAATCGAACGCGAACTGGCCCTTCACGCAGAGCGCGCCTTCGTTGGCGGGCCCATCCATCGCCGGCTGCACGCCGATCAGCGTGTCCCCGCGGCTCATCACGTCGACGGAACAGCCGACCCCGCAGTACGGGCAGATCGTCCGCGTCTTCTTCGTCTCACCGGGGACCGCGGCGTTCGCGAGCGCCTTGATGTCCGCGAGCGCCCCGGTGGGACAGGTCTGAATGCACTGTCCGCAGAAGGTGCAGGCCGAGTCCCGGAGCAGGCCCTCGAACTCCGTCGTGATCTGCGTCTCGAAGCCGCGATTCATGACGGAGATCGCGTAGTCGCCCTCCTGCTCCGCGCAGACCCGCACGCAGCGGTAGCACGAGATGCAGTTCTCGTAGTCGCGGAGGATGAAGGGGTTGTCGTCGTCGGGACGGCTGCGGCCCGATCTGGCCCCCGCGAAACGGCCCGTTCGGGCCTCGTAGCGGTCGAGAAGAACTGCCATTTCCCCAGAGGCGTACCCGGACAGCGGATCGACATCCGTGTCGCGGTTCTCGGACGCGACCATCTCCATCAGGACGCGGCGGTGCATGTCGAGCCGTGCGGATCGCGTCGTGATCCGCATGCCCCGTCCCGCCCGCATGGTGCAGGAGGCTACCGGGTTGCGGGCGCCGTCGAGTTCGACGATGCAGAGGCGGCAGCCACCGAAGGCCTCCAGGCGCGGATCGTAGCACAGCGTCGGGATCTCCTTCTGGTGCCGCTCGGAGACCTCGTAGACGCTCTCGCCACGACGGACACCCACCTTCGTGCCGTCGAGCGTGATCTCGAAATCGAAGCCGGAGTTGTTGCCCGTTGTGTCGCTCAATCCAACCTCCGGAGCCCTGGAGACCCCGCGCCGCTGGAAGCTGCCGGGCCAACTAACATGGCAGCCCGCGTCCGTCGCGACAAATGTCCGGTCCCGCGCCCTACCCGGATGCGGTTACGTGCCTCGAAACCCGATCCGGGAAATAGCGGAGTAGACTTTCCGTGATGAGGGGAGCGGCCTGACCCAGCCCGCAGGCACTCGTTTCCTTCATCGTGACGCCAAGATCGTGGACTTCATCGATCCAGTCGCCGACATCCGACGGACCCCCGCCGTGCAGGCGTTCGGTGAGGCGCTGCGTGCCGATGCGGCAGGGGAAGCACTTGCCGCACGACTCCTCCGCGAAGAACTCCATCGCGGAATGCGCGACCTCCACCATGTCCCGGGAGTCGTCGAAGACCATGATCCCGCCCGCGCCGAGGAACGACCCCTTCGATCGGATCGAGGGCTCGTCCAGCGTGACCTCAAGATCCTCCCCCGCCAGAAAGCCGCCCGACAGCCCGGCCATCGTGACCGCCTGGATCGCACGGCCACCAGGTACGCCGCCGCCCCCGCCGTCGATCAGCGTCATCAGCGGAAAGCCCATCGGAACTTCGTAATTTCCGGGTCGCTCGACGTCGCCCGAGAGCGAAATCACCTTGGTACCGGCGTGTTCGCCGATACCGAGTCCCCGGTACCAGTCGGCGCCGTGCACGAGGATGTGTGGTATCGACGCGAGCGTCTCGACGTTGTTCACCACGGTGGGCAGGTTCTCGTATCCGTGCGTCACCGGGAAGGGCGGGCGGTTGCGCGGGAACGGGTGCTTGCCCTCGAGACTGTTGAGAAGGGATGTCTCCTCCCCACAGATGTATGCGCCCGCGCCGCGGCGTACCCAGAGGTCGAACGGCCGCCCCGGCCCGAAGGCGGCAGGCCCGATCAACCCCTCGGCCCGGGCCTCGTCGAGCGCTCTCTCGAGAATGTCGAGGGTGTCGGGGTATTCATAGCGGAGGTAGATGAAACCTCGGGTCGCCCCGGTGGCGAAACCGGCCGCCAGCATCCCCTCGATGACCGCGTGCGGGTCGTAATCCATGAGCGCCCGGTCCTTGAAGCACCCCGGCTCGCCCTCGTCCGCGTTACACACGATGGACTTCGGCTCGCCCGCGGCTTCCGCCACGGCCCGCCACTTCCTCCCGGTCGGGAAGCCGGCGCCACCCCGGCCCGCGAGGCCGCTCGCGTCGATCAGATCCAGCACCTCCTCCGGGCGTCCGCGGCGCGCTGCCGCGAGCCCCGAGTAGCCACCGCTCCCGCGATAGCCCGCGAGCGTGGCCCGCCCCGGCGCTCGGATGTGCGCGAACACACACTCTTCGATGCCGGGACGAGGATCGGGAGGCAGAGGGGAGGGGCCGGTCTGGAGTTCGGCGACTGTCGCTCCGCAGCGAACCTGATCGCGTTCCAGCACCGGGATCGGCTCGTCGCAGCGCCCCGGGCAAGGCATGGGAAGCGCCCCGGGTAACCCGGCCAGCAGTTCATCGGCGCCGCGGAGCGCGCATACCGGCCCCGTGCACACCCGCGGGTGCCCGCGTCCCCCCGGCTTGCGCGCGAAGTGATGGTAGAACGTCACCGTGCCGAACAGGTCGGCGATCGGGATCCGGAGATCGTCGGAGATCGTACGCAGCGCCTCCTCGGACAGGTGCCCATCGCGCTCGTGAAACGCGTGCAGCAGCGGGAGCAGGGGAGCGGACTCGTCTCGCCAGTTCGCGAGGAGATCCGCGTCGGAGGGCGTTGTCATGCCGTCATAGTTACCTGTCGCCGCTCGCGGCGGCAACGAAACCGACCCCGGCGCAACCGCCGTCCGAACCGTACTTTCGAGCCATGATCTCGCCTCGCCGAAACACCGCCCGCGTCGACATCGATCGCGTCTCCGACACATCGAGCCGCAGACGGCGTGATGCCGTGGCGGTCGAGGAACCGCTCGAAATCCGAATCGCCACCGACGCGGGCGAGGAACATCAGGTCGCGGTCACGATGCGCACGCCCGGGGATGACTTCGACCTCACCGCCGGGTTCCTCTTCTCCGAGGGTCTGCTGGCCCACCGATCCGATGTGGCAGACCTCCGCTACTGCGTTGACGTCGAAACGCAGGAGTACAACGTCGTCACGGTCCAGCTGAGCGAAACCGCCCGCTTCGACCCGGCGGAGCTGACCCGTAACTTCTACACGACGTCGAGCTGCGGTGTCTGCGGCAAGGCCTCGCTCGAGGCGATCGAGATTCGCGGCTGCGCACCGATACCCGCGGAGGGTCCGACCGTGACCGGCGAGATCGTGCGCTCTCTCCCGGAAGCGCTTCGCAGCAGCCAACCCGTGTTCGACCGCACGGGCGGACTTCACGCCGCCGGTCTCTTCGACGTGAGCGGCGAGCTTCAACTGCTCCGCGAGGATGTCGGACGCCACAACGCGCTCGACAAGGTGATCGGCGAGCGTTTCCTCAATGGCGGCTTGCCCCTGGGCGATGTCGTGCTGGCTGTCAGCGGCCGCACGTCGTTCGAGATCATGCAGAAGGCGCTCGCCGCCGGCATACCGATCGTCGTGGCGGTCGGCGCGCCGTCCAGCCTCGCCGTCGACGTGGCGAAGGAGTTCGGGATGACGCTTGCAGGCTTCGCGAAGCCGACGGGTTTCAACGTCTACACAGGCCGCCACCGCATCGGCTGACCGTCCCGGCCGCCCGGATCACCGCCTCCAGGCCTCCGGGTCGGGGATGCCCCGGCTGAACAGCACTTCCGAGTCGGGGTCCGAGACCAGCGAGGCCACGGAGGCCTGAGCGAGCGCACCTGTCGGCGCCCCGCGCAGAATGGCAAGAACGCGGCCGTGGACCCGGTTGCGGATGATCGCGACGGGTCTGTCGGTCTCCGCATCCAGCGTTGCGGCGCCATCAGGCCCCGAAAGCGTCACACCCGCCAGGGATTCGCCCCACCCGGGTTCGGCCGGGATGGTGAACAGGAAGCGCGACCCACCCTCACCGTCGGCCAACTCCGACATGTCGAAGTTCACGGAGAAAAGCACACGGCCGTCCACCGCGGTGCCCCTGACTTCGTAGGGGCCGCCCGCTTGCGGCTGGCTGACCGGTGCATCTACCACGAAAGATGATTCGAGGAAGGGCACTCCGTCCGGCTGGACCCCTCCCCACAGCAGGAGCGTTCGCGTCGGCGCCCCCACAGCTCCGGCCGTTTCATGCTCTCGGAACCGACGGAACTGGGTCGCGTTCGTGAAGAAGTAGTCGCTGATCCAGTTGGGATTGCAGTAGCCCATGAGATCCGGGGTTTCCGGCGAGACCAGCGCGCGGCGCTCGAAGTCATACCCCCAGGCGCCGCTCACTCCGCCCGCGTGCGGGAACGCCGGATCGGAGCCGCCGGCACCACCACAGGGGGCGTGGTCAAGACCCATGTTGTGCCCCAGTTCGTGAACGATCGCCTTACGGTCCGGTATCGCGAAGCTGGCGGGTCCGCCGAGTTGCGCCAACCCCGCCGACACCGATGGCTCGGTCATCGTGCCCATCCAGTATCCGGTGCCACCCTCCATTTGTCGGATCAGCCAGGCCTCGCCGAGCAGATCGAAGGTGCTCCGACTCGATGTCACGACGGGATCGTGCACGGTGAAGTTGAACTGCGCGACCGGGAGCAGCGAACCCACGGGCGCGAGAAGCTCGCCGTCCGTGGTCATGCCGTCCGTTATGCCGAGGATCGACGAGTCCGGCGCCACGCCCCACAACATCGGAATCAGCGTCAGCTCCAGAGGGGGCATGGCGAGTACGTCGACACGGGTACGCCCCTCGGCGGGGACTCGCTTCCGGACCCCGATCCCAGGGTCAAGTGTCCCCTCCGGGTCGATCTCGACGACCATCTCCAGGCCGGGCTGAATCACCCAGCCCGGGATCTCGACATTCGACGATCGCTCGAGCGCGCTCTCATCCAGCGAGGAGGGAATCACGGCAGTCCCCGCCGCGATGTCTTCGCGATGTACCTCCGCCCCCTCGTGGTAGAATCGCGCGCGTACCGCCGGAAGCGTCTCGCCGCCGGCGGCGGGGGCCGCGACGAAGACCCGCAGCAGGGCCGGATCATCCGCGATCAGGGGGACGGGGTGTGCCCGCGACTGGATGGCCTGGACCAGGTACGCCGCGGACTCCGCTCGCTCACTCTCGACACAGCGTGCCACTCTGCGGGTGGGAATGGCTTCCAGCCAACGGATGAAGGCGGCCTCCGGCGGCGCACATAGCTCCGTGCCGCCGACCTGGAACACATCGAGTTGGCCAAGGGCTGTCAGCGCGATGGAGAGTGGACCGGCGAGCCCTGGATTGCTGGTCAGTTCAAGCGCGTCGAGACCGGTCAATGCGGCCAATTCCGCGGGCAGCGGCCCCGAGAGCTGATTCGCGGCCAAATCGAGCCGGGAAAGGGCCGCCAGGTTGCCGAGTTCGGGCGGAATCGGACCCGTCAGCGCATTGGACTCGAGATCGAGGATCTGGAGCTGGGTAAGGGTGCCCAACTCCGAGGGGATCGGTCCGGTCAGTTCGTTTCCCCGGGCCGTCAGATACACAAGTCCCCCGAGGTTGCCGAGTTCCGGCGGGATCGGTCCGCTCAGCTCGTTCTCACGGAGCCCCAGGTTCACGAGGCCCGCGAGGTTGCCGAGTTCCGGCGGGATCGGTCCGCTCAGCTCGTTCTCACTGAGCCCCAGGTTCACGAGGATGGCGAGGTCGCCGAGTTCGGAGGGGATGGGACCGGACAGTTCGTTCCCCGTCAGCGACAGATTGCTGAGGTTGGCGAGTCTGCCGAGCTCGGTCGGGATGGGACCGGACAGTTTGTTCCCTCCAAACGACAGGTTGGCGAGGTTGGCGAGGTAGCCGAGTTCGGCCGGGATGGGCCCCGTGAGGTTGTTGAAGTCGAACCGGACCGTACCCAGTGAGGACAGGTTGCCGAGTTCGGGCGGAATCGACCCGGTCAACTGATTGAAGTAGAAGTCAAGGTCGGTGAGATTGACGAGGTTGCCGAGTTCCGGCGGGATGGAGCCTTCCAGTTGATTCCGGCTGAGTGACAGGCTTAGCAGGCTGCGCAGGTTGCCGAGTTCGGATGGGATGGACCCCCGCAGCCCGTTGCGCCCGAGTTCCAGAGCCTCCAACTGTGAGAGGTTCCCGAGTTCCTCGGGGATCTCTCCCGTCAAGCCGTTGTTTCGGAGCTGCAATCCCAGCACCATGCCGGTGATGTCCGCCTCCACGCCGTACCAGGACCCCAGCGGTTCATCCGTCAGCCAGTTGTCGCTCCGGGCCCAGTTCGGGCCGTCGGTGGCGAAGTACAGCGCGGCCAGAACGTCACGGTCCGTGGTGGAACACTGCAGGTCCGGGCCGTCGTGGGATGGAATCCCGGTCAACCAGTCGCGGAACGTCTCATCGTCCGGTACGCACACCCCGGTGTCGGCGTAGTGAAATGCCCGCAGCGGCAATCGGGCGAGAGAGAGGGGCAGCGGCCCCGTCAGATCGTTGCCGCCGATGCGCAACTCCGTGAGCCCGGCCAGCCGCCCCAGGGAACCAGGGACGGGTCCGGTGAGTCCGTTATCGCTCAGGTCGAGGGCCACCACGCGGCCCAGCGAGTCGGCGCGCACGCCGTGCCATGTCTCGAGCACGACACCGCCGCCCCAGCCGCTGGACTCGTCCCAGTTCTCGCCGTCCGTGGTCCGGTACAACCCGTCGAGCACCGCCACGTCCTCTTCGTTACAGAATTCCTCAAAGACCGGGACTCGGAGGTCCTCCAGCCAGCGTGCGAACGCGGTCGTGCCGGGGACGCAGATCGAGGTCAACGACGCGTCGAATTCATCGAGGTGATCGAGTTGCAGGAAGCCTTGAGGGATGGGGTCCGAGAGGGGGTTCCAATAGACGACGAACTTCTCAAGACGGCCCAGCTCGGCGAACTGAGCGGGGATGCCGCCACTCAGGGAGTTCCTGTAAACGAGGAGTTCTCTCAGCGTGGAGAGTTTGCCGAGTTCGGGCGGCAGGGCGTCCGTCAACCGGTTTATGGCGAGACCCAGAACCTCGAGGTTTGCCAGGCTGCCGAGTTCGGGCGGGATGGTGCCCGCCAGGGTGTTGCGGATGAGCGTCAACTCCCTGAGGCGGGTGAGCCTGCCGAGTTCGGGCGGGATCACGCCGATGAGGTTGTTGCCTTCCAGATCCAACTCGGTGACCCGGCCCTCCGCGTCTACGGTGACGCCGCGCCAGTCTGCCAGCGGCAGGTCCGTCAACCAGTTGTCGTCGTTGATCCAGCCCGGACCGTCGGTGACGGCGTAGAGCCTGGTCAAGGCGAGGCGATCCTCGTCGGCGCCGTCCAGCACCTCCACGCCCGCATCGGCCGAGGCCTCGTCGGCCATGGCGGTGATCGTCGCCATCCCGATGCCTGTGCCACCAACCAGTCCCGTGGCGTCCACGGTCGCGATCGACTCGTCACTCGTCCGCCAGGTCAGCTCCGGTTCGGCGACGGAGTGGCCGTTCGCGTCCGCTGCGTCCGCCGTCAGGCGGAGCGTGTCGCCCACGGCGAGCATGAGGGAGGAGGGCGAAAGGTCGAGAGAGCTCACGACCTGTTCCACGGTGATCGTGGCGCTCCTCGACGCGCCTTCCGCACTGGCGCTGACGGAGACCGTGCCGTTCCCGACCGCCGTCGCGAGTCCCGTCGCGCCGACGGTCGCGATGAGGGCATCACCGCTCACCCATGTCACCGAGGCGCCGCTTACGATCTGCCCGTTCTGGTCACGCACCTCGGCGGCGAGTCGCGCGGTGTCGCCGAGCGCCTGAAACGCAAGAGTGGAAGGGTTGATCGAGAGCGTCGTGGGCCGGGGGGGCTCCGGCGGCGGCGGCGGCGGGGCGGAGACATCTTCTCCGCACGCCAGCGTCGCCAGCACCGCCCATGAGACTGCCGCATCGCGCGGGTGCCAGCGCCGCCGCCTTGCTTCCGAGCCCAAACGCGTTCCGACGAGACCTGACATGCGGGATCCTCCGGTGAGTGGCTCAACTCCAAGACCTTCAAGCGAATAGATATCCTCGGAGTTACTCTCGAGAGTGCGGGAAGTTCCAGCGGTGCGGCCCCGGCGGACTCCGCGGTCCGCTCAGGCCGGCATCGATCTCCCCACCTTCAGCGCCAGATCGACAGCCGACTTCCTCCATCCCGTCAGTGTCGATCTGCGGTAGGCGTCGGCGGTACGCTTCACACCCTCACTCATCGTCGGGTAGGGATGGACCAGCGAAGCGAGCGTCCCCAGCTTCACCCCCGCCTTCATCGCGAGCGCGATCTCCGCGATCATCGTCCCTCCGCCCGCTGCCAGGATGTGCCCGCCGAGAATCGAACCGCCCTTCCCGACGACGATCTTCACGCGCCCGACGGCGGCGCGCTCGGCGATGGCGCGGTCCAGGTTCCCGATGTCGTAGACGTGCGCCGACACCGCGGATCCGTGGCGCTCCCGCGCCTCGGCTTCGGTGAGGCCGACGTGCGCGAGTTCGGGATCGGTGTAGGTGCACCACGGGATCACGCCGTAGTCGATGTTCGCCCGCACCGGGAAGAGCGCGTTCTGCACGACGGTGCGCGCCTCGTGGTCGGCGACGTGCGTGAACAGGAAGCCGCCGGTCACGTCGCCGGCGGCGAAGATGTGTCTCCGTGAAGTCCGCAGCTTCGCGTCGACCGTAACCCAACCCTTCGAGATCGCCACGCCCGCCACGTCCAGCCCCAGCCCCTCCGTGTTCGGTGCCCGCCCGGCGGCGACGAGGACCTCGTCGACCTCGAACGTCTCGGCGGTGTCCGCCCCGGCTCCCGTCGCATCCCCGGCCGGAGCGATCGTCACCCGGCGTCGGTCTCCTGCCCGCTCGACGCGCGTCACGATTCGGCCGGTCCGGATACGGATCCCCTCGTTCCGGAGCCTGTCTGTCAGAAGCTCCGCGAGTTCGGGCTCTTCTCGCACCATCAGCCGGTCGAGCAGTTCGACGACCGTGACGTCGGCCCCCAGGCGCCGGAACGCCTGCGCGAGTTCGACCCCGATCGGCCCGCCGCCGACCACGGCCAGCGAACCGGGGATCGTGTCCCGGTCGAAAGCCTCCGCGTGGGTGAAGTAGCCCGCCTCTTCGAGGCCGGGAATCGGAGGCACCGCGGCCCGCGAGCCCGTGGCGATGACGAAGCGACGCCCGCGCAGACGGCGACCGTTCACCTCGACCTCGTGCGGGGAGACGAAGCGCGCCGAACCTTCCACGACATCGACGCCCATGGCGCGAAAGCGCTCCGGGTCGTCGTGCGGCTCGATCTCGGCCCGAACGTCACGGACGCTGGCGAGCACGTCCGCGCCTTCGATCTCCGGCCGGACGCCCCGCAGGCCGTGCGCGGCGGCGTGACGGAAGTGATGCGCGACACGCGCCGAGCTGATGAGGGCCTTGGAAGGCACACAGCCCGTCCACAGGCAGTCGCCGCCGAGGCGGTCGCGTTCGATCAGAGCGACACGCGCCCCCAACCCCGCGCTCCCGGCAGCCGTCACCAGACCCGCCGTGCCCCCGCCTATGGCCACGATGTCGAAAATGTCGTCCCGAGCCACGATCCCTCCCCGTTCGATGGGTCACCCGATCCGCACGTCAGCGACGCGCGGCGAGACTCGCCCGCGGCAGGTCGCCGTGAGCGGAACTACACCACCTCCCACCCCACGTTCACGCGCGACCGAAATCCGTCACCGGGCAAGGGCTCTTTTTTGCTTGCCCGGGGTCCCGATTCGCGATTAGCTTCGCGTTGTGTCGAATTCCACATTTCAAGCTGCGGTGTCACGGTCCGGGGGCTCGACCAGAGCCCATTCGGAGCCGCCTCCGATCCTCGCCAAGTGTCGTGAGTTAGCGACGGTACACGGCCTCCGCGAGGCCGGGCTCTACCCGTACTTCATGCCCATCGAGGCCTCGCACGACACCTGGGTCGTCATCAAGGGCGCCCGCAAGATCATGGTGGGCTCCAACAACTACATGGGGCTTACCCACGATCCGCGCATCCTCGAGGCGGCGCGCGAGGCGCTCGACAAGTTCGGAAGCGGCAACACCGGCAGCCGCTTCCTCAACGGGAACCTCGACCTTCACGAGCGCCTCGAAGCCGAGTTGGCCGATTTCGTGGGGATGGAGGCGGCGCTCGTATTCTCCACCGGGTATCAGACCAATCTGGGCACGCTGGGTGCGCTGATCGGGCGCGCGGATACGGTCTTCATCGACAAGTTCGACCACGCCAGCCTCCAGGACGGCGCGCGCCTCGGGCTCGGCCGCACGCGACGATTCAACCACAACGACTTCACCACGCTGAGCCGTATGCTCGAGGCGGAAGCGCCCGCGCGCGGGAAGCTGATCGCGGTCGACGGCGTCTACAGCATGGAAGGCGACATCGCCGACCTGCCCGCCCTCGTCGAGTTGAGGCGAGAGTACGGCGCGGCGATCCTCGTGGATGACGCGCACGCCGTGGGCGTGCTGGGCGAGACCGGTGCCGGCACCGCCGAACACTGGGGGCTCACGCACGAAGTGGACCTTATTCTCGGAACCTTCTCCAAGTCGTTCGCCTCCATCGGCGGATTCTGCGCAGGTACCGCGGAGGTCATCGATTACCTCCAGCACAACGCCCGCGCCCTCATGTTCAGTGCGAGCATGCCGCCCGCCTCGGCGGCCACCGTGCTGAAGGCGCTCGAGATCATCCGCAGCGAGCCCGAGCGCCGTGAGCAACTCTGGAAGAACACGTACAAGATGATGGAGGGGTTCAGGTCGATCGGGTTCGATATCGGTCCGACCGAGACCCCGATCGTGCCCATCCTCATCGGTCCGATGGAGAAGACTTTCCAGTTCTGGCGAGCCCTGTTCGAAGCGGGAGTCTTCACCAACCCGGTCGTTCCGCCGGCCGTGCCCGAGGGCAGCTGCCGCCTGCGGACGAGCTACATGGCCACGCACTCCGACGACGAACTCGATTTCGTGCTCGAGCAGGTGGAACGCGTCGGGAAGAAGCTCGGCGTCGTCTGAACCGGCCGCCATCGGATCCAGACCCGCCTGAAAGGCGCCGACACCAACCGCAACGAAGTCGCGACCCATGACGAACCCAGCTTCCTTGCTCGTCGTCGTGCCGGTGGAGAGCCGCGCCGATCTCGGGCGCTTCATCGAGTTCCCGTGGTCCATCTACCGTGATGATCCCGACTGGGTCCCGCCGCTGAGGAGGGACGTGCGGGCCGCTTTCGACCCGGCGAAGCACCCCTTCCACCTTCACTCCGAGGTTCAGCCCTATCTGGCGCTCCGCGATGGCGAAGTGGTCGGGCGGATCTGCGCGATCCGGAACCGGAACCACGAGCGGCTGCACGAAGAAGCGGTCGGCTTCTTCGGCTGGTTCGAGTCCATCGACGATCCGGAAGTGGCCGAAGCCCTGCTCGATACCGTGAGGGCGTGGCTCCGCGAACGCGGCCTCGAGGCGATGCGGGGCCCCACCAGCTTCTCGACGAACGAGATCTGCGGCCTTCTGATCGACGGAGATCCGGGCGCTCCCGTGATCCTGATGGCTCACAACCCGCCGTACTACCCCGCCCTGCTCGAGGGCGCCGGTTTGCGGAAGGCCAAGGACCTGTACGCCTGGCACATGACCGAGGGCTCCTGGCCCAAGCACATGTTCCGCGCCGAGAAACTCGTCGCGCGTCGCTACGGAACCCGCGTGCGCTCGCTGAACATGTCGAAGTTCGAGGACGAACTCGCCCTCGTACGGCGCCTCTACAATGCCGCGTGGGAGAAGAACTGGGGTTTCGTCCCCATGACGGACGCCGAGATGGATCACATGGCCGCCGAGCTCAAGCCGGTCCTCAATCCCGACCTGGCGCTGTTTGCGGAGACCCCCGACGGAGAGATGATCGGATTCGCGCTCGCGATTCCGGACTTCAACCAGGTCCTGAAGAAGATGAACGGCAGGCTCACGCCTCTCGGACTCCTGAGAGCGCTCATTCACAAGCGAAAGATCACCTCCATGCGCGTCCTGATCCTGGGACTCCTGGAGGAATGGCGCGGCAAGGGCATCGACGTCCTCCTTTACCTTGCCCTTTTCCGGAACGGAACCGCCTCCGGCATGACGGAGGCCGAGCAATCCTGGATCCTGGAGGACAACCACAAGATGAACGCCGCCATCGAACGGCTGGGAGGCCGGGTCTACCGCACGTATCGCCTCTACGAAGCGCCCCTATAGTTCCTTTACTGGGCTCCTTTACCATGACATCGATCTTCCTGACGGGGGGCACGGGCTTTCTGGGGAGCCATATCGCCGATGCCCTCGTCGAGGCGGGTCACCGCGTGACGGCCAGCGCCCGCCGCACGAGCGATACGCGCCGAATCCACCGGCTCGGGATCGACAGGGTCGAACTCGACCTCGGCAAGGCGGACGCTCCGCTGGCGGGGTACGAGGCAGTCGTGCACTGCGGCGCGTTGACGCGTGCCCGGGACGAGTCCGAGTTCATGGCGGTGAATGCGACGGGGACCCGGAGGCTGGCACGGGCCGCGGCAGACGCCGGCGTCCGCCGCTTCGTCTTCATCAGCAGCCTGGCCGCTCGCGGTCCGGACGGCGCGGCCGGACCGGTCAGTCCATACGGTCGTTCGAAAGCCTCGGCGGAGGCGGCGCTGGCCACCATCGGCGGCCCGATGGAGGTCGTGGTCCTGAGACCCGGTGGTGTCTACGGGCCGCGCGATTCCGATCTGCTGCCCCTGTTCCGCATGGCGGCTCGCGGCTTGACCGTGATTCCCCGCAGTGCCGCTCCGCTGCAACCGGTTTTCGTGGCCGACGTCGTCTCGGCCGTTCTCGCCGCGCTGGAGGCGGCTCCGGTGCCGGAACCGCTCCACATCGCGGCAGCCTCATCCTGCTCGTGGGGCGAGGTGGCGAACGCGCTGATCGCCGGCGTGGAGCGCCCGGGCCGCGTCATCCGGGTGCCGGCGGCCGTCTTCCTGACTGCCGGACTACTCTCGGAATGGGCCGCGCGTTTCACGGGAACGGCGCCCGCGATCGACCGGAGACGCGCCCGGGACCTCTCCATGCACGCCTGGACCTGCGACATCGAGCCGAGTCGAGCGTCGCTCGATCCGTGGCGTCCGCGCGTCGATATCGAGGAGGGACTGGCCCGCACCGCCGCCTGGTACCGCCGCAAGGGCCGGCTGTGACCGCCACGAGGGGCCTCCTCGCCCTCGACCGCCTTTCCATCGTCTATTTCGGGGCCTCCGGCCTCGTGGCCGTCGCTTTCGGCGGCCTTGCGGGTGCGGGGATCGCCGGCGCGCACGCCCTGATCGTCTTCGGGATCACCCGACTGGCGTCGTGGCACCCGCGAAGCGGCCTCGGCGGGGTTGCCCGCGCCGCCTATCCGGTCCTGCTCACGCCGCTGCTGTACGCGGAACTCGCCGTGCTGAACCGCTTCTTCACCGAGCGCTACTTCGACGCGACGGTGCAGCGCTGGGACGCAGCGATCTTCGGCGCGCAGCCGAGCATCGAGTTAAGCACGCTCCTCCCGTGGCTTCCGTTCTCCGAGGTCCTGCACCTGGGCTACTTCTTCTACTACGCGGTCGTCCCCATCGCCCTGCTCGGCGTATACCGGACGCGGGGATTCGACGCCCTGCAGCGCGCCGCCTTCGCCGTGTCCGCCGCCTTCTTCGTCTCCTATCTCATCTTCATCTTCTTCCCGGTGACGGGCCCCAGATACGAGTTCGCCCGGATCGGCGGCGAAATCGGCGACGGCACGCTGTACCGGCTCGTTCACGGGATTCTCGAGACCGGATCCTCGAAGGGGACGGCGTTTCCGAGTTCCCACATCGCGGCCTCCCTGGCCGCGGTCGTCGCTGCCGGCCGCGAGGATGCGCGCTGGTTCTGGCTCCTCATCGTCCCCGAGATCGCGTTGACTCTCGGGACCGTGTACGGTCGCTTTCACTATGCGACGGACGCCCTGGGCGGAATCATCGTCGCGCTGGCGGTCTGCGCGGCCGCCCGTCGGGTCGGCGCCACGGCCGCGCGGGCAACCCGAGGCCGGGCCCAGGGCATCAATACAGGTGGTTCCGAGAACGACCCTCGCGAGGGATAGAGTGGAAGAACGCGATCTGATCGCCTCCGCCAAGGCCGGAGAGCGGTGGGCGATGGGGGAGTTGTACCAGCTGCACGCCCATCGCGTGTACACGGTGATCAGGCGTCTGGTGGGCGACGACCACCTGGCGGAGGACCTCTCGCAGGAGGCGTGGATCCGCGCGTTCGAGAAGCTTCACCTCTTCCGGGGCGACGCGGCCCTGGGCACATGGCTCTACCGCCTGGCCACGAACGTGGCGCTCAATCGGCTGCGTCGGTCCGCGAGACGGCGCCCCGTGGAATCGGCCGCCGAGCTTCCGCGCGTGACGCGGGCGCAGGACGACGTGATCGTCACCCGCCGGGTGTTGAGCCAGGCGCTCGACCAGCTCCCCCCGGGATACCGCAAGGTCCTCGTGTTGCACGATGTGGAGGGTTGGACGCACCGCGATATCGCGGAGTCTCTCGGCTGTTCGCCGGGCACCTCGAAATCGCAGTTGCACAAGGCGCGCGCCCGGATGCGCCAGCTGATCGCGCCCGCGAAGTCGGGAAGCGACGGGGCGCAGGACGAGGCGCGCCTGTGATGGACACATTGCTGACGAGAAGTCGGACAGGATGAATATGATCGCCGGACACCTTGAGGCCGAACGCATTTCGGCGCTGCTCGACGAACCCTGGGCGGATCGCGATGGCCAGGCTCATCTGGAAACGTGCGGGGACTGCCAGGCGGAGTTCGAGAGACTGAGCCGCATGCGCATGGCCCTGTCGGCGCTCCCCGAGGAGAGGCCGCCGAGGGGCGAGTGGGCATCGATCGAGGCCGCCCTCGATGCGCGCGAGTCCGGAATGGGTGGCCGCTGGATCGGGCGCCGCTTCGCGGGTCGACTGCTCGTCCCGGGGCCGCTCCAGGCGGCCGCCGGACTCATGCTGTTCGCGGGCGGAGTCATCGCGGGCCTGCAGTTCACCCGAGGTGGGGCAGGGGAGACCACGGCCGATCTCCCGGCGGTCGTGTCGCCGGCCGATGATCGGACGCTGCTCGAGGGGCTCAACCGCCTCGAGTCGCTGCGAACGCCGCTCCGGCAAGTGGGAGAGGGCTCGGTCTCCCCGGGCTCCGGGTCGGGGAACCGGGAGAGCGATCCGATCGAGATCGCACAGTCGCTCGCACGGCTGGACGGTTCGATTCGGGCGCTTCGTGATCAGCTCGAGACCGACCCCGGCGACTTCTTTGCGAGCGCCTATCTGTTGGAGCTCGTGGAGTTGCGCGACCGTCTGACCGATGAACTCGGCCGCGCGAGCGCGGTGCTCACATGGTGACCGAGGCCCGGCGGTTCGTCCTCGCCCTCGGCCTGTGTTCGGCGCTGGCCCCCGCGGCCGGCGCGGGACAGGAACCTGCGGCCGCCGAGACTCGTGGCTGGCTCGGCGTACGGGTCGAGGAACGCTACCACTGCGGCTGGGAAACCGCGGAGGATTGGAAGAACTGCGACCTTGAGACCCGCATTCGCGAGTTGCAGGAAGACGGGCCGGCGGCCCGGGCCGGCCTTCTCGTGGGAGACCGCGTCGTGGCGATCGACGGGCGCGAGATCACCGTCGGCAGCCTGCCCGGGGCGCTCATCGCGATCCGACCGGGGGCCGCCGTCTGGGTCGAGGTGGTGCGCGAGGGAGAGCGTCGGTCGGTTCACGTGATTCCCGCCGTCACGCCGCCGGATCCGGTTCGCGTTCGGATGATCGGGCGACCCGGGGTGCCCACGGCGGGTGGTTTGCGTGATGCCCGCGTGTTCGTACTCCGTTTCCCGGGTCCGGTCGGAAGCGACCAGGCCGGCTTCGCGCTAACGGTCGGCGATACCGAGGACGAAGCCGTCGCCGTCGAGCCTTCGGCCGTGCGGGTAGTGAACGGTCGGCTCGAGGTGAGTTTCGTGCGCGA
Organism: Candidatus Palauibacter sp.; assembly: GCF_965216145.1. Classification (GTDB taxonomy): domain Bacteria; phylum Gemmatimonadota; class Gemmatimonadetes; order Palauibacterales; family Palauibacteraceae; genus Palauibacter. Next base: position 1,279,470 of record NZ_OZ244149.1, on the reverse strand, counting down.
TCGTCCGAGCCCTGAGTTCCAGGAACTCCGGCGGGCGTTGCTCGGCAGTCTGGAGCGGGAGAGTGAGTCGGCATACAGAGATGTCTCGACCACGCTCCAGCGCGTCGGGCGGGTCCGCGCGCGCCTCCCGTCCATCGAGTTCCGCCGGAGCGTGGCGCGCCTCGCCGGGGTCGCGCTGGCGGAGCCCGGACTCGCCATCCGCTTCGACCGGACGTTCGCGGGAGCGGAGTTCGAATCGGTGCGGGATTTCTCGGGCCGACCCGGCCTCGGTGGTCTCCTCGTGCTCCGGGTTGTCCCCGGCACGATGACGGCGCGTCTCGGGCTCAGGGCGGGTGATCTTCTCGTGCGCGCGGGCGGCGAGCCGATCCGGGAGGTGCAGGATCTCATCGCTGCGATCGACGCGGCCGAGGGCGAGGGCCCCACGGTGGAGTGGATCGGCGAGGGGCACGAGACCCGGCGCGCCGTCTGGCCCCGGCGCTGACGCAGGGTTTTGACATGGGCTGCTAGGATCAGCTCGGCTTGTATACGATCCATGCGCTCGTATACAAAGTATACATTTGTCAGCACGGACGGCCCTGCGTAAATCTTCCTGCCCGCCGCCACCGACCTTCGGGGCGCGAGTCGACCGCATCTCCCGTAACAATTCGAGTTCCCCATGTCCGACACAGCTCCCGCATACGACCGCCTCTCCACTCCCGCCGACGGCGAACCCATCCGAATGGTCGGCGACGGCCTCGATGTTCCGGCCCGGCCCATCGTCCCCTTCATCGAGGGCGACGGGACCGGCCCCGACATCTGGCACGCCGCCAGCGCCGTCTTCGAGGCGGCGGTCAGGAAAGCCTATCGTGGCGAGCGGAAGATCGTGTGGTTCGAGGTGCTCGCGGGGCAGAAGGCCTTCGACCGCACGGGGGACTGGTTGCCGGCGGACACCCTGCGCGCGATCCGCCACCACCTGGTGGCGATCAAGGGGCCGCTTACGACGCCCGTCGGCGGAGGCATCCGTTCGCTCAATGTCGCGCTGCGGCAGAAGCTCGATCTGTTCGCGTGCGTCCGTCCCGTGCGCTGGTTCGAGGGCGTCCCGTCACCGGTTCGCCAGCCGGAACTCGTCGACATGACGATCTTCCGCGAGAACACCGAGGACATCTACGCCGGCATCGAGTGGCAGGCCGGGAGCGACGATGCCCGCCGCCTGCTCGCCTTCTTGCGTGATGAGATGGGCGTCTCCACGATCCGCTTCCCCGAGAGCAGTTCCCTCGGGGTGAAGCCGATCTCGCGGGAAGGGACGCGGCGTCTTGTGCGCGCGGCGATCCGCAACGCCCGGGACCGCGGGTGTGGCAGCGTCACCTTGGTCCACAAGGGGAACATCATGAAGTTCACCGAGGGCGGCTTCCGCGACTGGGGCTACGAACTCGCGAAGGAGGAGTTCGGGGCGCGCGAGTTCGGCGGCGGCCCCTGGTGCAGGACATCGGACGGGATGGTGGTCAAGGACGTGATCGCCGACGCGTTCCTCCAGCAGATCCTCACGCGCCCGGCGGAGTACGAGGTGATCGCGACCATGAACCTCAACGGCGACTACATCTCCGACGCGCTGGCGGCCCAGGTGGGCGGGATCGGCATCGCCCCGGGGGCGAACATCAACTACGAGACCGGCCACGCCATCTTCGAGGCGACGCACGGCACGGCGCCCAAGTACGCGGGAAAGGACAAGGTGAATCCGGGATCGGTCCTCCTCTCGGGCGAGATGATGCTGCGCCATCTAGGTTGGAACGAAGCCGCCGACCTCATCGTATCCTCCCTCGGCACGACGATCGGCCAGAAACGGGTGACGTACGACTTCGAGCGGCTCATGGACGGGGCGACGCTGCTCCGGTGTAGTGAATTCGGCCAGGCGATGATCGACAACATGTAAGCGAGGTCGGGGCCTGGTGCCGACCCGAAGTTCCCAGGATGGATATGGATGGAGATGGAGATGGAGATGACAAGGACGAAGAAACTTACGGCGCTCGCGGCGCTGATCTCGGCGTTCGCGGGCCCGGGCACCGTGCACGCGCAGCTTCCCGCCGGAGTCACGGAAGTTGCGAGCGTCGAAGGCATCACCGAGTACCAACTCGACAACGGACTCCGTTTCCTGCTCTTCCCCGACCAGAGCAAGCAGCAGATCACCGTGAACATCACCTATCTCGTCGGTTCCCGGCACGAAGGGTACGGCGAGACGGGGATGGCCCACCTGCTCGAGCATCTCGTGTTCAAGGGGACCCCGAACCACCCGGATATCCCGCAGGAGCTGACCGAGCACGGCGCCTTCCCCAACGGGACGACGTGGTTCGATCGTACGAACTACTTCGAGACCGTTCCGGCCACGGATGAGAACGCCGACGAGAACCTCGAGTGGGCTCTGGATCTCGAAGCGGATCGCATGGTGAACTCGTTCATCGCGCAGGAAGATCTCGATTCGGAGATGACGGTTGTTCGCAACGAGTGGGAATCCGGGGAGAACAGCCCGCGGGGCGTGCTGCAGAAGCGGGTGCTGTCGGCTGCCTACGACTGGCACAACTACGGGAACTCGACGATCGGGGCCCGGGCCGACCTCGAGAACGTGCCCATCGGCCGGTTGCAGGCGTTCTACCGGAAGTACTACCAGCCGGACAACTCGGTCCTCGTCGTCGCCGGGCGGTTCGAGACCGACCGCGCGCTCGAGCTGATCGCGGAGAAGTTCGGCGCGATACCGCGGCCGGACCGCACGGGGGCGAACCAGCTGTTTCCGACGTACACGGCCGAGCCCGCGCAGGATGGCGAGCGGACGGTGACGCTGCGGAGGGTCGGAGATGTCCAGCTCGCGATGGCTGCCTACCACATGCCCCCCGGCTCGCACGAGCACTTCGCGGCGGTTGACGTGATGACGCACCTGCTTGCCACCCGCCCCGCCGGCCGTCTCTACCAGGCGCTGGTGGAGCCGGGACTGGCGGCGAACGCGTTCGCCTTCAATTACCAGCTCAGCGAACCGGGCATGCTGCTCGCCGCCGCGGAAGTGCGCGAGGAGGACTCGCTCGAGCAGGCGACCGAGACCATGCTCGCGACCATCCAGGGATTGGTCGATGAGCCGCCCACCGAAGAGGAAGTGGAGCGGGCAAAGACCGACTACCTCTCCAGCATCGAACTCGCGTTCAACAACCCGCAGGGGATCGCGCTCCAGCTGAGCGAGTGGGCGTCGATGGGTGACTGGCGCCTCTTCTTCCTGCACCGCGACCGACTGGAGCGGGTGACGCCGGAAGCGGTGCACCAGGTCGCGCAGGCCTATCTCAAGCCTTCCAATCGAACCATCGGCTACTTCTACCCGGCGGAGGAGACCCCGGCGCGGGCCGAGATTCCAGCGGCGCCGGACGTCGGTGCGCTGGTCGCTTCGTACACCGGACGCGAAGCGGTGGCGGAGGGTGAGGCGTTCGATCCGACGATCGAGAACATCGAGGCCCGGACCGAGCGCTTCGAGCTTCCCGTCGGGCTCAAGGTCGCGTTCCTGCCCAAGGAGAACCGCGGGGGAGCGGTCACTGTGAGCCTCACGCTGCGTCATGGGACGGAGAGCGCCCTCATGGGCCAGGCGACCGCCGCCTCCTTCGCCGGCGGGATGTTGATGCGCGGCACCACGAGCCGCACGCGCCAGGAGATCTCCGACGAACTGGACCGGCTCAAGGCCCAGGGTGGCGTCGGGGGGAGCGCGCTCACCGCCAGCGCCTCGTTCACGACCGTTCGAGAGAACCTGCCGGCCGTGCTCCGGCTCGGCGCCGAGATCCTCAGGGAGCCCGCGTTCGACGCAGAGGAGTTCGAGCTTCTGCGCGAGGAGCGGCTGGCGGGACTCGAGTCGCAGATGTCGGAGCCGATGGCGCTCGTGCCCCAGGCGCTCTCGCGGCACCTCGAGCAGTACCCGCCAGAGCACCCCCGCTACTCGCCGACATTCGACGAGCAGATCGAACGCTACAATGGGGTAACCGTCGACGAGGCCCGCGCGTTCTGGGAAGGTTTCTACGGCGCGCAGGGCGGTACGATGGCGATCGTCGGCGACTTTGATCCGGGCGAGATCCGCCCGCTGATCGAGGAATTGCTCGGTGGTTGGGTGGCGGCGGAGCCGTACGCTCGCGTGCCCGGAGGATACCGGGACGTGGACCCGGTCAACATGGATATCGAGACGCCGGACAAGTCGAACGCCATGATGATGGCGACCGTCGCCGTCCGGATGCGGGACGATCACCCTGACTACCCGGCGCTGATTCTGGGCAACTACATCCTGGGCGGAGGCATGAACTCGCGGCTGTTCAGCCGCATCCGTGGCGAGGAAGGCCTATCCTACGGCGTCGCTTCGCAGTACGCGGCGCCCCCGATCGATGATGACGCGGCGTTTCTCGCCTACGCGATCTTCGCCCCGGAGAACGCGGACAAGGTTGCCGCGTCGTTCAGGGACGAACTGGAGCGTACCCTCGCCGACGGTTTCACGGATGAGGAACTGGAGATCGCTCGGCGTGGCTACCTCGACCAGCAGCAGAGCGGCCGCGCGAACGACGGAGCGATCGCGAACATGCTCTCGAACAGCCTCTTCGTGGACCGGCCGCTCACCTTCACGGCCGAGCAGGAGGCGGCGATCGAGGCGCTGACCGCAGAGGACGTAGTGGCCGCGATGCGCCGGCACATCGACCCTGAGAAGCTGAGCATCTTCCGGGGCGGCGACTTCGCGAACAAGCTCGTCCCCTAGCAGGCCGTGGCAAAAGCGCGCTGCGGGCCACGGAATATGACCTCGGCAAAGTGTCGGCGGACTGTTGCGCCGACGCGGCCGGGGCGTCGTCGGAGTGATATCCGGGCCTCGACGGGTCCCGGGTGGCCGAAAACGCGCGATTTCGGCCGGAAAAGGGCCGAAAAAGCGACCCGGAGGCCTCCCGTTTGAAGCGTGGACGCACGTCTGCCCTGAAGACTCCTCGGCGTGCCGTAGCCGTACCGGTGCCGCATCAGGAGCCCGAGGTTGAACCCGGCCGCGTGCACCAGCATCCGCTTGCGGATGTTCTCGTGCCCGCGCAGGTGCGTCCGGCGCATGCCGCCGGTGGTGAGCATGTGGGCGAAGGCGCGCTCCAGCTTCTCGCCCCGCGCCCTCAGCAGGCCCTTGCCACGAGCGCCTCGGATCCGGCGCCGGTTGGCGTAGGTGGGCTTCTGCGCGGCCCGGTCCCGCTTCCAGCTCCGACGACCCCGGTTCGGCTCGCTCACGTAGCTCCGCACTCCGAGCCCCGCCAGGCGCTTCATCGTCGCGTTCGAGTGGTAGCCCTTGTCGCACACCAGCTCCCGAACCTCCGCCCCCACCCGCTCCAGCTGCCCGCGCGCCTCCCCCAGCGTCTTCGGCAGCGAGGCGCAGTCGCCACCCGTCGTCGGCTGCACCGTCAGCCCGCACACCGCCCCCGAGCTCATGTCCACCGCATGCTCCAGCTTATGGCCCATGCGCGTCCGCCCGTCCTTCATCTTCGTGATCCGCGCGTCCGGGTCGTGCGGGTGCTCCCAGTCCTCGTTGCTCCCCTTCCTCGGCCGCTTCCGGTCCAGCTTCGCCAGGTCCGCCCTCGTCGGCGTCTCGATCCCCGACGCCTCCGCCAGACCCTCCAGGAACAGCTGGTATCCCTCCCCCGTGTCCCGCCGCACGATCGACCGCATCGCCGCGTTCCCCTCCAGCGTCGTCGAGTCGATCCCCAGCGTCTTGCCGCTCAACAGCCCGCTCTCCTCCAGGAGCTCCAGCACCCGGGCGAACACTGCCTCGTGCGCCTCCGCCGACAGGCGCCGCCGCGTCCGCGACACCGTCGAGTGGTCCGGCGGGTTCTCGTCCAGCTCGTAGCCAAGGAACTCCCGCAGCGACAGAGACTCCGCGCACCGCCACGCGATCCCCCGCTCAGATCCGATCCCCTCCAGATACCCCACCACAAGCATCCGGAAGTACACCCCCGGCGCCACGCTCGGACGGCCCAGCCGCTCCGCGTAGTACGCCGCGCACGTCTCCTCGCACAACCCGTCGAAGCCCGCCTCCGCCAGCATCCCGTCCAGCGCCCGGTAGAACGGGTGCCCCGGAGCCCGGATCCCCGCCGCAGCCACGAACAGCGCCTTCTGCCGCCCGCCCCTCCGCCGCCCCATCGCCATCGCCCACCTCCGACTGACTGGCCACTCCTGTCCCGGCCACAATCTAACCATCAATGCCGGCGCGGAACATCCCGACTTTTACCACGGACTGCTAGCAGGTAACCCGCGGGAACGGAGCGGCGGGCGGCCGGATCAGAGGCCGCCCGTCTGCTCCTGTTCGACGTTCAACTGCGTGATGTCCGGCTTCCATCGCGTGTCGCCCAGCAGGTGCTTCACGAAGTACTCCGCGCGCAGCCAGAACCAGTAGTCGCTCATGTCGCCGTAGCCGTGCCGCTGGCCGGGGAAGACGAAGTAGTCGAAGCGCTTGTTGGCCCGGATCAGCGCCTCCGCCATGCGGTGCGTCCCCGCGTGGTGGACATTGTTGTCGATGTCCCCGGTCGTGAGCAGCAGGTGCCCCTTCAGGTTCGCGGCCAGATCCGAGTTGCGCTCGATCTCGTATTCGAAGGTCACGTTCCCGCTGTCGTCGACGACCTCACTCACGCCGTGGTGCTTCTCCGACCAGTTCTGGTTGTAGACGTCGTTGTTGTGGTTCCCCGACGATGAGACCGCGACCCTGAAGAAGTCCGGATAGACCAGCATCGCCGCCGTGGACATGAAGCCGCCCCCGGAGTGGCCGTAGATCCCGACCCGGTCGATGTCGATGAAATCGTGCCGGTCGGAGAGTTGTTCGATCGCGGCTTTCTTGTCGGCCAGCCCGTAGTCCCGGAGGTTTCCGTACCCGTAGTTGTGATACCACTTCGAGCGGGCCGGATGACCGCCGCGGTTCCCCACCGTGATCACCACCATCCCGAACTGGGCCAGCGCCGTCTCATAGCGCGCCGTGGAGAACGACTTGGCGACGGACTCCGTCTGCGGCCCCGGGTACACGTAGGCCACGATCGGATACGTCTCCTCCGGGTCGAAGTCGAACGGCTTGTACATGACGCCGTACAGATCCGTCACCCCGTCGTCCGCCTTCACCCTGTAGGGCTCGGGGAATCCATACCCCGCTTCCTCGAGCTTCGAGAAGTCCGCGGTCTCGAGGTCCATGATCCTGCGTCCGTTCGCGGCATGGAGCGCCGACGCCGGCGTCTCGTCGACGCGCGAATGGTTGTTGACGAAGAAGCGGTTCGACTCCCCCATGTCGACCCGGTGATCGAAGTCGCCGGGGTTCAATTGGGTCAGCCCCGAGCCGTCCAGGTTCACCCGGTAGAGGTGCTGGTAGTAGGGGTCCTCACCCGCCTCGCGCGCGTTGGCCTGGAAGTAGGCGACCCCGGCCGCCTCGTCGACCCCGACGACCTGGCGTACCGACCACGGGCCCTCGGTGAGGCGGTTGCGCAGCGATCCGTCCGGCCCGAACCGGTACAGGTGGGCCCAGCCGTCCCGCTCCGACCACCACAGCATGTCGCCGGACTCGAGGAGTTCGAGCCGCTGGAACTCCACGTAGGTGTTGAGCCGCTCCTCGAACAGCACGCGGGACTCGCCCGTCGCGGCGTCGGCGACCATGACGTCCACCCGGTGCTGGTCGCGGCTCTGGCGAACGAAGTGGAGTTCGTCCGAGTTCGGGGAGAGCCACAGCGTGCGGAACGGCTCCTCGCTGTCCGGATACCGGAACTGGCGCGCCGAAGTCTGGGACAGGCGGTGGTCCTTCCACTCCTCCGGCATCGCGGCCTCGACCATGCGCCGCTCCTCGAGGTCGTAGATCAGAAGCTCGGGCTGGCTGACGGTCTCCTCGCCCGGCATGTCGTACTTGTACGATTCGAGTTCGGGCCGCTTGTTCCCGACCATGTGGATGACCCACAGATCCCCCACTTCACGGCGATCCCGCCGGATGAGCGAGAAACGGCGCGAGTCCTGCGACCACGAGATCGACGCCCGCTTGCGCTCATCGGCGTTCTCCTCGCGCTCGATGTCGGTGTCGCCCCGCTCGAAGACGGCGTAGCTGTAGTGCTCCTCGCCGTCCGTGGTGAGCTGCGTCTCCTCGACCTCGATCCCCTCCTCGGCCTCATCCGCCTCGTCGCCGCTCTCCCCGCGCCGCGCCTCGAGGAACTGCTGATAGTCGTCCCCGCTCATCATGTAGAGGTTGTGGTGGCGGGCGAAGATCACGGTCTGGCCGTCAGGTGACACGCTGGCCCAGGACGGGTGATTGTCGGGCGCTTCCCAATCCTCCATTTCGCGAAGCGTGCGCGTGTCCACGTCGTACTCGAAGTGGAACACTTTCTTCCGGGCCCGCTGGCGCTGCTGTTCGCCCTCTTCCTCCTCCTCGTCGAGCTCCTCCATCTCCTCCATCTCCGAGTCGGTCTCCTCCTCCTCTTCGTCCTGCGAGGATTCGACCTCGAACTGGAGCGTGTTGGCGTCGATGAACTTGATCGCGCGGATCGGGAGGTGCTGGCCGTCCCACGGGTCGCGCGTGATGCGGGTCAGCTCGGCCGCGATCCGGTCATTGTCGAAGATCGGCCGCTTCGTGCCGGCCACCGGGTCGACGATGTAGTAGAAGGACCCGTCCGACGTCTCCCATTCGTACCAGAACGACTCCGAGCCCTCGATCCACTGCGGATCGACGGAGGTGGAGTAGATGAGTTCATCGATCCTGTAGGGCGCGAATCGCGCCGCGAGGCGGTAGTTCGCCGGGCCCTCCTCGGCTTCCTGCGCGGCGAGCGGCGTCGCGAGCATGGTCACGGCCGCGAGGGGCAGGAGGGAGCGGAGGCCGACACGCTGTGCGCAGTTCATGGCAAGACTCTGTGGTTGTGGTCGGAACAGGACGAGAGAAGGTCGGAGAACGTCGAAGAAGGTGGAGCGGGTCACATCAACCTGTCCAGCGGGCCCGGCCGGCGGGCGCGAAAATACGCCCGCCGGCCGGAGCCGAACCCCTAGTCGCCCCGTCCGAGCATCATGCCGACGACGGCACCTGCCGCGCCCCACAGGACCGCCGAAACGACGACGTCAACGATGGCCCAGGTGAGGGTCGAGACGTTCATCGTACCCAGCATCATGAACCCGACGGCCACGGCGATAAGCGCGCCGAGCTGGGCGCCCGCCTTGGCACCGCCAGCCACGTCGGTGGCGCCCTTCCACCCGAGCACGGTCGCCAGCACGCCCCCAGAGGCCAGCTGGCCGACCGCAATCCAGAGGAAGTTGGGAGCGTCCTTCATGGCCCCGGTGGCGCTACCCATGTTGGCTTCCATCAAGCCCCCCAGGAGCAGTTCGTACAGCACGTAGCCGCCTACGAAGAGGACAACGGCACCGGCGACGGATGCGACGAGGCACTTCGTGTTCATGGCGTTGACCTCTCGCCTGAAGAGTGGTGAAGCCTCCCCTGCCCGTCCGGTTCCACCTGTCGGTGGATACCCCACACAACGAGGCCACCATACCGTGAGCATAGGAAAAGCCAAGAACAACCGGCAAGAGCGGCTAATGCGCCGGAGCCCCGACGGCCTACGGGATCGGAGGCTTCTGGTCCGCGGGGATGGCGGAGCGCCAGGGCCGGCCCTGCGTGGACTCCCGGTGTGCCTCCCGGGCGGCTTCGAGGAGGCCGGGATCGGTGAGCAGATCCATGCCCGTCATCGCGAGAACGCGCGCCGCCACGTCCGCCGCGGCCGCGGCCCATTCGGTCCCGTGCGAGGCGCTCGTGGCCCAGGAGTGCCAGGGGACGCCCTTCGGAGCGGAGGTGATTTCGAGCTGAACCGTCGGGGTGATCCAGCTCACCTCCGCCACGTCCGTCGAGCCGCCCTGCGCCGGCGTCACCCCGAGGGCGAGCGGCTGCACCTCGACGTCGAGGCCCACCGGGTCGATGTCGAGGCCGGTCTGCATCTCGCGCCCCCAGGCCTGGAAGACATCCGGGAAGTTCGGGCCCCCGACCGCTTCCAGGTTCGCCTGCATCGCCTCCTGCAACGGCCGGTTGAGCAGGAGCGCGTGCACGCCCGTGATGAGGGCGACCTCGTGCTCGGTGCGGGTCGCCTGCGCGGCGGCGTCGGCGATGTCGAGGAGCCACGCGTAGTGCTCCTCCACGTTCGTTCGCAGGGTGTCGCGCACGTAGTACCACACCTTCGCGTACTCGGGGACGACGTTCGGCGCCTCCCCCGCGTTCGGTATCACGTAGTGGATGCGCGTCGAGGGCTGGACGTGCTCCCGCATCAGGTTCGCTCCGTAGTTCATCATCTCCACGGCGTCGAGGGCGCTGCGGCCGTTCCACGGGTCCGCCGCCGAGTGCGCCGCCTGGCCCCGGAACTCCACGGTGAAGTTGTTCATCGCCTGGGTCGAGGCGTTCGTGACCCGCGTCTCGGTCATCGGATGCCACACGAGCGTCGCATCCACCCCGTCGAAGGCGCCCGCGTTGGCCATGTACACCTTGCCGACGACCGTCTCCTCGGCCGGGGTGCCGAACAGCCGCACCTCGCCCGCGATGTCCTGATCCGCCATGGCCCGCTTGATCGCGATCGCGGCGCCGACGGAGCCCGCCCCGAACAGGTTGTGGCCGCAGCCGTGGCCGCTCGTGATGCCGTCCGCCCGGGACACCCGGTGGGGCACCGGTTCGTTCCCGACGCCCGGCAGCGCGTCGTACTCGGCCAGCACGCCGAGCACCGGACCTCCGCTTCCATGGCGGTACGTCGCGGTGAAAGCGGTGGGCATGCCCGCGACCCCGGTTTCGACCTCGAACCCCTCGGCCTCGAGCAGCCCCGCCAGGTACTCGGCCGAGCGATGCTCCAGAAGGGCCGTCTCCGAGTACTCCCACAGCGTCATCGACATGCCCCGTATCTCGTCGGCCAGGTCGTCGAGCGCTTCCAGGGCGGACATCTCCGCCGGCGACGCCCCCTCCATGAGCGAGGTCGGGGTCTGGGACGCGAGCCGCGCGGGGGCGGCGAAGAGGGCCGTCGCGACGATGCCGGTCACGACGGCGGCGGTCGGCGGGACGAAGAACCTGTACATGAAGTCAGCCTCGTGGTAGCTAGAACCGGTCCAGGCGGGGGTTGACGACGTTGGAATAGATCGACCCGAACGTGTAGGAGAAGCCCACCGACACGCCATACTCGAAACCGCTCTGGAGGACGCGCTGGCGGAGGAGCACCTCCTCAGCCGTGGCGTCGCCGGCGGGCACGTTGAGCTGGTCGCGAATGCGCGAGTAGTTCGCGTTCAGCCGGAGCGAAAGGCCGCGGAAGATGCGGAAATCGGCCCCCGCGAAGGCGGTGAAGCGGTTCTTCGACGTGTCGTGGAGGAACTGGGAGAAGGTCAGGGACCCGTAGGACTCGCCCCACGGCTGGCGGACGCTGAGGCGGACGCTGAACCGGTGGTGCGGCAGGGTCTCCTCGTCCTTGAGGAACACTGTCTGCTCGATGTAGTCGTTGTACCGGAGGCCGATCGTATAGAGGAAATTGAACTGCCTGCGGGTCGACTCGGAGTAGGGGAAGATGTTGTACTCCACGGCCGGCCCCACCCGGATCTGCAGGTCTTCGTTCTCGAAGCTGGAGTGTGCCAGCTCGTACGCCGCTCCCACCGACCAGTGGTCCGAGAGGCTCCACACGCTGAGCCCCTCGGCATCGTAGCTCTCGCGGATGCTGGTGACCGAGGTCGTGTCCGAGGTCTCGAAGAGCCTCTTGTTGTAGCTCCCGTCGATGGAGAACTCGAGCTTCAGGGCGTCCGTGACCCGGTCGGCCGAGAAGCCGCTCGAGAGTTCGTATGACTCGGTGCGTTCGTCCACGTCGAGTTCGACGTTCCCGCGGAGCCGGAAGGTCCAGAAGCCCCACGGGTCGTCCTCGGGCTTCGCGGCCGCCTCGCCGTGCTCGGCTCCGTCATAGTGGACATCGATGCTGGCGGCCTGGTCGGTGCGGGCGATGTAGCGCAGCAGGCCCAGTTCGAGCGTGCGCGCCACCTCGGTCAGCCGCTGCTCGACCGCGAGGTTGGCGCGGGTCACGACCTCCAGCCGATCCGTGATCTCGATGAACTCTTCCCGCCCGATGAAATCGAGCGTGAAGCGCTGGCCGCCGCTGCCCGTCCCTTCGGAGGTCATCAGGACGTGGACCTGGGCGTCCTCCCGGTCCCGCGTGTAGTTCACATACGGGATCTCGCGTCGGTAGAAGTCGAAGTCGCACGTGCCGCGGCCTCCCTCGCAGTCGAAGAAGACCCGAAGGGCGCCGTTGCCGTTGGCAGGCGGTTCCTCCTGCGCTTCCAGAGGGACGGCGAGGAGACACGCCACGACGGCGAGGCCACGCGCGACCGGCGACGTTCCCGCAGGAACGCGAAACGCCCGCCCGGTGATGTTCAGAAGGGTTTTCACTCGGAGGTTCCTGACGGACGGCTAGAAGAACTGGTCGATGAGGATCGGATTGCCGTCGGGATCCTCGACGACGATGTGCGCGGGTCCGGAATCGCCGGCCTCCTCCGTGCCGTGCGTGATCTCCACGCCGCGTTCGCGGAGGGTGCGCTCAATGTCGCGGACATCCGTGAAGGACTCCATTTGCTTGCCTTCGAGCGTGAGCCCCGGGTTGAACGTGAGGATGTTTTTCTCGAACATCCCGTGGAAGAGGCCGACCACGGTCTCTCCATTCATCATGATCAGATAGTTTGCTTCGAAATCGCCCCCCGTCTGCTCGAAACCGAGCTTCTCGTAGAACGCCTTCGAGGCGGCAAGATCCTTCACCGTGAGACTGATCGAAAACATGCCGAGATCCAACGGATCGCTCCGGGTTGAGGGCACTATCGCGACGGTCGCCGGGAAACTGATGCCCGAGAGCCACCCGGCCAACCCGCTGCGCCGAGACCACCTGGTCCTCCCGTCCCGCCTGGCCACACGATGAGCCAACTCCGCCTTTCGCTCCGCTCGCCCTTGCTGCCGCGCAGGGCCACGGAAGGGACCCTCGACCCGGCCACGGCCGCAGCGGCTCGGGACGTGATCCGAGGCTGGGCCGGGTACGAAGCGACGCCGTTGGTAACACTGCCGGGGCTCGCGGCGTTGCTGGGCGTCGAAGCCGTGTGGGTCAAGGATGAGTCGTCGCGCTTCGGCCTCGGCTCGTTCAAGTCGCTCGGCGGGGCGTTCGCCGTCCTGCGCGCCTTGCAGGACGAGATCGAGCGCCGGAGCGGCGCGCGGCCGACGGGGGCGGAACTCCGGGCCGGACACCCGCTCGCGGCGGAGATCACGGTCACGACCGCGTCGGCGGGCAACCACGGGCGGTCCGTCGCCTGGGGCAGCGCGGAACTCGGATGCCGCTGCGTCGTCTTCCTGCCGGACGACGCGATTCCGGCGCGCGCGCGGGCCATCGAGTCGCACGGGGCGGAGGTCGTCCGCGTGCCGGGCGCATACGACGGGGCGGTCGCACACACCGACCGGGCGGCCGCCCGCAACGGCTGGATCGTGGTCTCCGACACCGCGTACGAGGGCTACGAGGAAACGCCGCGCCGCGTCATGGCCGGCTACACGCTCCTCGCCGCGGAGATGCTGGAGGCGCTGGCGTCCGCCGGCTCGGCGCCGCTCACGCACCTCTTCGTGCAGGCGGGCGTCGGCGGCCTCGCGACGGGTGTGTGCGGCCACTTCGCGCATCGGTGCGGCGAGGGACGGCCGCGCTTCGTGGCCGTCGAGCCGTGGCGGGCGGACTGTTTCGGGCGCAGCCTGCGCCGCGGCCGGGCGAGCGTGGCCGAACCGCCGTTCGACACCGCGATGGGCGGCCTCGCCGCCGGCGTCGCGTCGACGATCGCCTGGGATTTCCTCGCACCGCTGCTCGACGCGGCACTCGCGCTCCCGGAAGACGCGTGGGTCGCCGGCGCCGAGGCGCTCGAGTCCGGGCGGCTGGGCGCCCGCATCGTCGCGGGCCCCTCCGGCGCCGCCGGCATCGGGGCGCTCCTCGCGCTGGCCCGCCTCCCCGGGATCCGGAAGCTCCTCGGCCTCGACACCTCGGCCCGCGTCGGCGCCCTCGTCACCGAGACCCGGTTCGACTGACCGCCCGGGCGCCGACAGCTTTGCCGGGCCGCGAGGCGCTTGCCGCACGCCGCCGCTACCCTATAGTCGATCACGCCCGCGCCCCGACGCCCGCGAATCCCGCAACCAGACCCGGAGCCCATGTCCGACTTCTGCGCCTACATCGACCGAGAATTCCCCCGCTTCCGCGAGGAACTCGAGACCTTCCTCCGGATCCCCAGCATCAGCACCGACCCGGAGCGCGCCGGCGATGTCCGGGCGTGCGCGGGGTGGGTCGCCGAACACCTCGCGGCGGCGGGCGTCCCCGGCGCCGAGGTCATCGAGACCGGGGGGCACCCGATTGTCGTCGCCGAGCGGATCCACGCCCCCGACGCACCGACCGTGCTCGTCTACGGGCACTACGACGTGCAGCCATCCGAACCGGACGAACTGTGGTCGAGTCCCCCGTTCGAGCCGACCGTCCGGGATGGCCGCCTTTACGCCCGCGGCGCCGTGGACGACAAGGGACAGGTCCACATGCATATCAAGGCGCTCGAGGCCCGCCTCGCGACCGGGGCCGGGGTACCCGTGAATCTCAAGCTCGTGATCGAGGGGGAAGAGGAGGTCGGGAGCCGCCACCTCGCGGCCTTCCTCTCGGAGAACGCCGAACGCCTCGCCTGCGACGCGGTCCTGATCAGCGACACCGGGATGTTCTCGCCCGATCTGCCGTGCATCACGACGGGCCTGCGGGGGATCGTCTATACGGAGATCAACGTCTTCGGGCCCGCGTCGGACCTGCACTCCGGGAGCTACGGCGGCGCCGTCGTGAACCCGGCGAACGCCCTGGCCGCGATCCTCGCCGGCCTCCGGGACGACCGGGGGCGCGCGACCGTGCCGGGGTACTATGACGCCGTCCGGCCCATCACCGAGCGCGAACGCGCCGACCTTGAGCGTCTCCCCATGGACGACGAGACGCTGCGCGCGGGGGTCGGAGCGCCGGCCTTGGGCGGCGAGGCCGGCTTCTCGGCCCTCGAGCGGCTGTGGTATCGCCCGACGCTGGATGTGAACGGGATGCTCAGCGGTTTCACCGGCGAGGGCTCAAAGACCGTGCTGCCGTCGCGGGCGATGGCGAAGGTGTCGATGCGGCTCGTCCCGGATCAGGATCCGGCGCAGGTCATTGAAGCTTTCGAGGCCCGGGTCCACGAGCTCGCCCCCGAGGGTGTGACGGTGGAGATCAAGCGCTCGCACGGCGGCGCGCCCTGGGTCGCCGACACGGGGCACCCGATCTTCGGCGCCGCGTCCGCCGCGCTTGAGTCGGGCTTCGGGGCCCCGCCCGCGTTCGTGCGCGAAGGGGGCTCGATCCCGATCGTCCAGGCGTTCGAAGAGACGTTCGAGGCGCCGGTGCTGCTCATCGGCTTCGCACTCCCCGGCTGCAACATGCACGCGCCGGACGAGTGGATCGATCTCGGCGTCTACCGCAACGGCATCGCGGCGCTCGCCGACCTGTACGGCCGCCTCACCGACGGGCTCAACTGAGCCCCGCCGCTCATTCGAGCGGGAGGAGGTCCAGCTCCGTCGTGATGTCGATGCACCCGGAGAGCGTCCGGTAGACCGGGCACTTCGGCGGATGCGCCTCGAACGCGCGCCGGATCGCGGCGGCGTGCGCCTCGTCCGCCCGCAGTCGATACCGCGCGTGAATCCTCCGGATGACGAGGACGCCATCCTCCGTCTCGACCTCGCCCTTGACCTCCGCCACGAGTCGTCCCTCATCGGCCCTGACCCCACGCGCTTCCAGCGCGCCCCCGAAGGTTCCGGTCAGTCAGCCGCCCGTGGCGGCGATCACGTAGTCGAGCGTCGTCGCGATATCGCGGTCGGAGGTGACGCCGTAGTGCTCCGCGATCGCGGAGTGGACGCCGAACTCAACAGGTGCTTCCGTGGCCGGGATGTGCGCCGTGCGGTAGGGACCCTTCTCCCGGACGATCTTCACGTGGGAACGGTAGAGGACATCGCTCATCGAAGGGCTTTCTCCGTGACAAGGTCGAGGAAGTTCATGACGACGCGATGGGTGAGCCCCCAGATCGTGTCGCCCTCGAACAAGATGGAGGGAAAGATGCGCTCGCGGCCACCGTCGGCGAAGCGGACCTCCGAGCGCAGGGCGGGATCGCGCAGCGCGCCGAGCGGTGCCCAGACGTGATACTGCACCTCGTCGTTCGTCGCGACCCGGGTTTCACCATCGTGCCACGCGACGAAGGGCGAGATGAGGATCGACGGGATCCGGCGGGTCGCGGGGCGCAGGTCGTCGAGGCGCCCCAGGTAGGCGCGGCAGGGGGGATCGAGCCCCACCTCCTCGCGCGTCTCGCGGCGCGCCGTCGCCAGGATGTCCGCATCGGCGGCGTCGCGGTGCCCGCCGGGGAGCGCCATGTGGCCGGACCAGGGGTCACCCGGGACTTCGGCGCGCCGGACGAAGAGCACCTCGAGATCCCGGGGGCCGGGTCGGACGACGAGGGTCACGGCGGCGTGGCGGTCCGCCGCCCCCTCCGGCACGAGCGCGGGGCTCGTGCCGGCCAGCCGGCGCGCGACGCGGCCCTCGCTCCACGGCGCGCCCGTCTCGCCCATCAGGTCTTCTCGGCTTCGTCCAGGAGCCGCAGGTAGCTCTCCCGCCGCCGCCGCGCGATGGTCCCGCGCTCCACGGCGGCGATGACCGCGCAGTCCGGCTCCACGCGGTGGCGGCAGTCGGCGAAACGGCAGCCCTCGCCGACCGCGGCGATCTCCACGAAGCCGCGCTGCAGCCGCGCGGGGTCGAGGTCCCACAGCGCCAGGTACTGCAGGCCCGGCGTATCGGCCACGTAGCCCCCCGGCGGATAGCGATAGAGCGCCGATGCGACCGTGGTGTGCCGCCCGCGCCCCCGCCGCTCGCTGATCTGGCCCACCCGCAGGTCGAGGCCCGGGACGAGCGCGTTCAGGAGGCTCGACTTGCCGACGCCGGACTGGCCGCTCAGCACCGTGACGCGGCCCTCGAGCCGGGCGGCGAGCGCCTCCAGCCCCTCGGCCGATTCGGCGCTGGTCCACATCGTTTCGACACCGAGCGCGGCGTACTGCCGGAGGCCGCTCCCGACCGCGTCTCCCCCGCCGGAGCCCCGGGCGGGGCCGCTCCCGCCGAGCGGCGCGAGGTCCGTCTTGTTCACCACGAGAACTGCCTCGATCTCGCTCAGCGCCGCCAACGCGAGCAGCCGGTCGACCATGAGGAAATCGGGGTCGGGTGCCGTGACGGAGACGACGACGGCGACCTGGTCGACGTTCGCCACGATCACCTGCTCGCGCCGCTTCGAGACGCCGTGGCGGGCGAGTGCGCTGCGCCGCGGTCGGAGGCGCACGATCCGCATCTCGTCCCCGACCCGCTCGAGTTCGACGAGGTCCCCGACGGATACGATTCGCGAATCCGTCCGTTTGACGCGGCCGCGCAGCGATGCCTGAATGACCGAATTGGCGTCGTCAACGTGATAGACGCCGCCGGCGATCCGCAGCACACGTCCGAATGACGGGCGGGATCCCTCGTTGGGCGAGGGGGCGGAGACGCCGTCCGGGTTCACGCCGGACCGCGGGTTCCGGTGCGGCGCGTCGGGATCACCCGGAGTCGCTGCCGGAGTTCGTCCCGTCCGCCAGCTCCTCCAGGCAGTTCCAGCCCAGCAGGGCGCATTTGATGCGGACCGGGAACTTCGAGACGCCCGCCAGCGTGCGCAGATCGCCCAGATCGTCGTCCGCCAGCATCGCGCGCTCCCCGTGCAGGAGCCGGGTGAACCTGGCGGAAAGCTCGCGCGCCTCCTCCAGCGATTTTCCGAGCACACGTCCGGTCAGCATCGAAACGGCGGCCTGGCTGATCGAGCAGCCGCGCCCGAGAAAGCGGGCGTCCGCGATCCTCCCCTCTTCCACCCGAAGCATGAGTTCGATGATGTCTCCGCACAGGGGGTTGTTCATCGTGATCGCGTGCGTGGCGTCGTCCAGCCGCCCCTTGTGCCGGGGTTTTCGGTAGTGATCGAGGATCACTTCCTGGTACAGCTGGTTGAGGGAGGAAGGGATCTCCCGGTCGGCCCTGCCGGGCGCCTGCGGAGGGGGATCGGTCATGGGCGTCAGGATATGCCGTGAAAGACTTCGGCGGCCATCGCGAGCCCGTCGCACAGCGCGTCGATCTCGTCCGCCGAGTTGTAGAGATAGAAGCTCGCCCGCGCGGTGCCGCTGATCCCGTAGTGGTCCATGAGCGGCTGGTTGCAGTGATGTCCCGCCCGGATGGCGATGCCGCGCTGGTCGAGGATCGTGGAGAGGTCGTGCGGGTGCACGTCTCCGTAGGTGAAGGAGAACACCGACGTGCGGCCTCGCCGGGGCCCGTACAGCCGGAGCCCTTCGATCGCGCCGAGCCGTCCCAGCGCGTATCGCGTCAGGGCGTCCTCGTGAGACGCGAGCGCTTCCCGCCCGAGGTCCGCAAGGAAGCGGGCGGCCTCGCCGAAGCCCACGACGCCCGAGATGTTCGGCGTCCCGGCCTCGAATTTGGCCGGCGGCTTCGCCCACGAAGATCCCTCCAGCGTCACCTCCGAGATCATCTCGCCGCCCCCCTGATACGGAGGCATCGCCTCGAGCAGTTCACGCCTCGCCCACAGCGCTCCGACGCCCGTGGGTCCGCACATCTTGTGCCCGCTGAAGGCGTAGAAGTCACACCCGAGCCGGGTCACGTCGGTCAGGAGATGGGGGGCCGCCTGCGCGCCGTCGACGAGGGCGAGCGCGCCCGCCGCGTGGGCCCGGGCCACGATCTCCCGCACGGGGTTGATCGTCCCGAGGCTGTTGGAGACGTGGGTGAACGCGACGAGGCGCGGCCGCCGCTTCAGAAGACGGTCGAGGTCGTCGAGGTCGAGCCTGCCTTCGGCCGTGACATCGACAAAGTGGAGTCCGCACCCCGTACGGGCGGCGAGCAGCTGCCAGGGGACGAGGTTCGAGTGGTGCTCCATCTTCGTGAGCACGATGTCATCGTCCGGGCCGACGAAGGCGCCGCCCCAGCTCGAGGCGACGAGGTTCACCGCCTCCGTCGTGCCGCGGGTGAAGACGATCTCCGATGGGTCGGGCGTGCCCGCATGCGCCGCCACGGCGAGGCGCGCGTCCTCGTACGCCTCGGTCGCCTCGGCGCTCAGCTGGTGCACGCCGCGGTGCACGTTGGCGTGCTGCATGCGCAGATAGCGCTCCACCCGGTCCTGCACGCGGAGCGGCTGCTGCGAACTCGCCGCGCTGTCGAGATAGACGAGCGGATGGCCGTTGACTTCCCGCGACAGGATGGGGAACCGGGCCCGGATCGCCGCGACGTCCCACGCAGGCGTCGGACCCGTCTCCGTCCCGTCGCCGCCGGCCGCCGCCGAATCGCGGTCGGCCGCCAGGGGGGGACCGTCCGGAGCGAGCACGCCTGCCGGGTGGTTCGTGTCCATCATCGAGCCCCGATCGTGTCGACCGTTCCGTTCAGCCGACGTCGACCTGGATCTCGTCGCCGTCGAGTCGCACGTCGAAGCGCCGAACCGGCATGACCGCGGGCAGCGCGCGCACCGCCCCTGTCGCGATGTCGAAACGCGCTCCGTGCAGCGTACACGTGATCTCGCCGGCGGCGACCTCCCCCGCGGAGAGGGGGAACTCCTCGTGCGAGCAGCAATCCTCGAGGGCGTGGATGTCGCCCCCGCTGTTGATGAGGACGATCGCCAGATCGTCGACCATCACGCCCTTCGTATCGTTCTCCGGAACTTCGTCCAGGCTGGCTACGGCAACGAACCGGCTCATAGTCCGATCTTCTCCTCGATCGCTTCGCGGACGCGGGCCCGGACACCCTCCATCGGAAGCCGCCCCAGCACCTCGTCGAAGAACCCGAACACCAGCAGTCGCTCCGCCTGGCGCCGCGTCAGGCCGCGGGTCATCAGATAGAAGAGCTGTCCGTCGTCGACCTGTCCGATCGTCGCGCCGTGCGAGCAACGCACGTCATCGGCCTCGATCTCCAGGTTGGGGAGAGCCGACGCGTGAGCCCCGTCGCTGAGCAGCAGGTTGCGATTGGTCTGATAGGCGTCCGTGAGCTGCGCGCCCTTGTCCACCCGGATCAGCCCCCGGAACACGCTCGACGCCTTGTCGGTCAGGGCGCCCTTGAACAACAGGTCGCTGCGCGCGTGCGGCGCCGCGTGATGCTGGAGCGTGTGGTGATCGAAGTGCTGGTTCGCATCACCGAACCAGAGCGCCAGCATCTCGCTGTTGCTCCCCGGCCCGGCCAGCCGGCTCGTCACGTCCGCCCGGGACAGGTCGCCGCCCAACGCGACGTTGAACGTCACGACCCGCGAGTCGCGCCCCGCCACGATGTGTTGCGTCGAGAAGTGCTTCACGCCGCGGCCGTAGCGCTGCAGCGCTACGTACTCGATGGCTGAGTCGGCCTCGCCCGAGACCGTGGCCCCGTGCAGCGAGACGGTCTCGGCGCCCAGATCGTCGGACAGGAACTCGTCGATCACCGCGGCCCGCGCGCTCGTCTCCGAGTACACGAGCGAGTGCGTCGAAGAAATCGTCCCCTCGCGTTCGACGATGTGGAAGGCATGGACCGGCGCCGGCATCCGCACACCGCGCGGCACATAGAGGAAGTATCCACCGCCCAGCAGCGCGAGATGCAGCGACCAGAGCTTCTCCTCCGCCGGTCCCGGCCGCGCATCGAACATCGTGCGCCGCAGCAGCCCGGCGTGCTCGACCGCGGCGTCCCGAATCGAGCACAGCACCACGCCCGCCCGGGCGACCTCGGGCGCGAGTTCGAGGTGCGCGACCTGCCCATCGCGGAGCACGACGATGCCCGCTCGATCCCCCGACCGCGCCAGCACGGCGTGCACCTCCGCGGAGAGCGGCTCCTCCGGCGCGATCGTCGGGAGCGTCGGCGTGAGCGCGCCGAAGCCGACCTTCGACAGGTCGGTGTAGCGCCATTCCTCCGACTTCTTCGTTGGCCACGGCAACGCGACATACCGCTCCCACGCCGCGGCCCGCACCTCCGCGATCCCCGCCGGCTCGGAAAGCCCGCCGGCGAACGCCCTGAAATCCGCCGAGGCCAGCGTCGACTCCGCCAGCCCGGCTGTCATAGTGCTCATATCGTCCGAGACCCCTGGTCTCTAATCCCGTTTTCCGGAAAGAGGTGACGCGGAACGCGCCCGGCGCCCGCCGTCTATCCGACCGACCCCTCCATCTCCATCTCGATCAGGCGGTTCAGTTCGATCGCATACTCGAGCGGCAGTTCCCTGGCCACCGGTTCGATGAAGCCTCGCACGATCATCGCCATCGCCTCGGCCTGGTCCAGTCCGCGACTCATCAGATAGAACAGCTGCTCGTCACCTACCTTGGAGACGGTCGCCTCGTGGCCGATCGAAGCCGTGTTTTCGTCGATCTCGATGTAGGGGTAGGTGTCCGTCCGCGACGTCTCGTCGAGCAGCAGCGCATCGCACTCGACGTTGGACTTCGCGCCCACCGCGCCATCGTACACTTTGCACAGCCCGCGGTACGACGAGCGCCCGAGCCCCCTCGAGATCGACTTCGACGTGATCTGCGACGTCGTATGCGGAGCCGCGTGGACCACCTTCCCGCCCGTGTCCTGGTGCTGGCCATCCCCGGCGTAGGCGATCGACAGGATCTCCCCGTGCGCGCGCTCCCCGACCAGGAAGCACGACGGGTACTTCATCGTGAGCTTCGAGCCCAGGTTGCCGTCGAGCCACTCCATCTTCGCGTCCTCGTGCACCATCGCCCGCTGCGTGACGAGGTTGTACATATTGTTCGACCAGTTCTGGATCGTCGTGTAGCGGAACCGCGCCCCCTTCTTGACCACGATCTCGATCACGCCCGAGTGGAACGAGTCGGTGGAGTAGACCGGCGCCGTGCAGCCCTCGATGTAGTGCGCCTCGGCGCCCTCATCGCAGATGATGAGGGTGCGCTCGAACTGGCCCATCTTCTCGGCGTTGACGCGGAAGTAGGCCTGGAGCGGGATCTCGACCTTCACCCCCTTCGGGATGTAGACGAACGACCCGCCCGACCACACGGCCGAGTTCAGCGCCGCGAACTTGTTGTCGCGCGTGGGGACGATCGTCGAGAAATACTGCCTGAACAGTTCGGGATGCCTGGCGAGCCCGTCCTCGATCGACTCGAAGATCACGCCCTGCTCCTCCCACTGTTCCTTGAGCGAATGATAGACCATCTCGGACTCGTACTGGGCTCCGACCCCGGCGAGCGCCTTCCGCTCCGCCTCGGGAATCCCGAGCTTCTCGAACGTGTCCTTGATCTCCTGCGGGACGTCGTCCCACGACCGCTCCATCTGCTCCTGCGGCTTCAGATAGAAGTAGATCTCGTCGAGCGTATCCTCGAGCTTCGAGAGATCACCGCCCCACGTCGGCATGGGCTTGGACCGGTAGACCTCGAGCGCCTTGAGCCGGAACTCGAGCATCCAATCCGGCTCGTCCTTGTGACCGGAGATCTGCCGGACGATGTCTTCGGAAAGCCCCGGGACCGCCTTGAAGACGGGTTTGTCCTCGGTGATGAAACCGTACTTGTATTCGTCGAGCCCGAGCTCTGTGATCGTCTCGTTCTGGGGCATGGTTCTTCCGCCTTCCGGTACTGCTGAGTCATCGCCGCGGAGCAGAATCCGCGGAATTCGGCTGCTGGCTGTTAGACGGCTGCCGCCGCCTGGTAGAGCCAGTCATAACCCTCGGCCTCCAGCTTGTCGGCCAGCGAGGCACCGCCGCTCTCGGCGATGCGCCCCGCCATCATGACGTGGACGCGGTCGGGCTGGATGTAGTTCAGGATCCGCTTGTAGTGCGTGATGAGGAGAACTCCGAGCGCTTCATCCGCTTCGGAAAGCCGGTTCACGCCGTTCGAGACGATCTTGAGCGCATCGATATCGAGACCGCTGTCCGTCTCGTCCAGCACCGCCAGCGCGGGCTGAAGAACCGCCATCTGGAGGATCTCGTTCCGCTTCTTCTCGCCGCCCGAGAAACCATCGTTCACATACCGGATGGCGAAGCCCGGATCCATCCTCAGCATCTCGAGCTTCTCGGTGAGCGTGCGCTGGAAGCCGAACACGTCCATCTCCTCGCCCTCGGCCAGACGCGCGCTCATCGCCGTGCGCAGGAAGTTGGCGATAGAGACCCCCGGAACCTCGGCGGGATACTGGAAGGCGAGGAAGATTCCCTCCCGGCTCCGCTCGTCGGGCTCCAGTTCGAGGACGTCTTCGCCCCTGAACAGAATCTCGCCGCCCGTCACCTCGTAGGTCGGGTGTCCGGCGATGACCTTGGCCAGCGTGCTCTTTCCCGAGCCGTTGGGTCCCATCAGCGCATGCACCTGGCCGCGCTCGACATCGAGATCCACGCCTCGGAGGATCTCCGTATCCTCTCCCTCCACCCTCGCTCGCAGTCCGCGAATCGACAGCAGCGGTTCTGACATTCGAATCCTCTTCAGTTGCAAAAGGCCGGTCACCCAGGGGCGCCGGCCTGGAAACACAAACGGATGAAGGAACAACCATTATCGACGCGATAAGGTACGTCGCTCTGGACGCGTTATCAACCCTGATTGAGACTGGTTCTCAACTCTGCGGGAGCCTGTGATCGGGCGTCACCCATGGCTGCACACGCCGCCGCGCCGCCGTACGTTGCGCCCATGAAAGCGGCATACTTCGAACGACATGGAGGACCGGACGTCGTTCAGGTCGGCGAGCTGCCCGACCCGACAGCCGGTCCGGGTGAAGTGCTGATCAGAGTCCGGGCGGCGGGCCTGAATCACCTCGATCTGTGGGTGCGGCGAGGGCTCCCGGGACTCCGCCTGCAGATGCCCCACATCGGCGGCTCGGACATGGCCGGCGAGATCGTGGCGCTGGGTGATGAGGTCACGGGGTGGGCCGCCGGAGATCGGGTGGCCGTGAACCCGGGGTGCTGGTGTGCCCGCGACGACTGCGAATGGTGCGTCCGGGGAGAGCATCCCCTCTGCCCCGCCTACCGCGTCCTGGGCGAACACCTGCCCGGCGGCTTCGCCGAATGGGTGGCGGTACCGGAGCGCAGCCTCGTGCGCTTGCCGGACGGTTTCCCGTTCGCCACCGCGGCCGTGGCACCGCTCGTCTACCAAACGGCGTGGCGCGGGCTCCTGTCGCGAGGACGGCTGGCAGCGGGTGAAACGGTCCTCATCACCGGCGCATCGGGTGGGGTCTCCACCGCCGCCATCCAGATCGCGAAGCACCACGGTGCGCGTGTGTTCGCGGTCACGAGCGGACCGGGGAACGTGCGTCGCGTGGAAGCGCTGGGGGCGGATCTCGTGATCGACCGCCTGGAGGAGGACTTTTCGCGCCGGGTCTGGGCGGAGACAGGGAAGCGCGGCGTGGATCTCGTTCTCGACAGCGTGGGCGAGGTGACGTGGGAGGGTTGTGTACGCGCTCTCGCGAGGGGCGGACGGATGGTGGTCTACGGCGCCACGACCGGCCCACGCGGCGTGCTGCACATCGCCCGCCTCTTCTGGACCCAGACCTCGGTCCTCGGCACGACGATGGCTACGCAGTCGGAGTTTGACGCGGCGATGGCGCTGGTGCTCGATGGCACGCTGGAGCCCATCATCGACGACGTGTGGCCGCTGGACCGGGCGCGCGAGGCGCATGAGCACCTCGAGGCCGGCGGAGTCTTCGGCAAGCTCGTCCTCACGCCGTGAGCCCGCCGGGAGACCGGCCCCGGTGACGGCTCGACCGCGCGAGGAGCACCTTCGGAGCCTCACGGAGACCGCCTTCGATCTCCTCGTCGTGGGCGGCGGGATTTCCGGCGTCGCCGTGGCGCGCGACGCGGCGCGGCGCGGCTTCCGGACCGCGCTCGTTGAAGCCGTGGACTTCGCGTGGGGGACGAGCAGCCGTTCGTCCCGCCTCGTGCACGGCGGCCTGCGCTACCTGGAGCATCTCGAGTTCGATCTCGTGTTCGAGGCGAGCCAGGAGCGGCGGACCCTCCTCCGAATCGCACGCCACCTCGTTCGGCCGCTGGAGTTCCACTTCCCGATCTTCCGGGAAGGCCGGATCGGCAAGCGCAAGCTCGACGCGGGCATGTGGCTGTACGACGCGCTGTCGTTGTTCCGGAACATCGAGCGGCACCAGATGCTCGATGCCGGGGCCATGCTCGAACGCGAGCCGGCCCTGCGCGCCGGTGGGTTGCTGGGCGGGGCGCGCTACTTCGACGCGCAGGTCGACGACGCGAGACTCGTCATCGCGACGATGCAGGCCGCCCTCGAAGCGGGTGCGACGGTCGCTAACCGGGCCGAGATCGTACGCATCGATGCCTCGGACTGGCCGGGTCACCGGGCGACGGTGCGGGATGTCGAGAGCGGCAGGGAACTGGAGGTCGACACGCTGGCGATCGTGAACGCCACCGGCGCGTGGGCCGAGCAGCTTCTCGGCCGGATCGGCGCGGCGCCCGGCGGCGCCCGGGACGGGAGGGGTCCGGGTGCCGGAGTCCGGATCCGCCCCTCCCGCGGGACCCACATCCACGTACCGCGCGAGCGGGTCGGCCACGCGGGCGCGCTCATCTTCGAGGCGCCGCAGGACGGCCGCGTGATGTTCGTCCTCCCCTGGCGCGAGGATCTCACGATCATCGGGACCACGGACGAGTTCTTTGACGGCGAACCGCATGAAGTCGCGGCCACGCCCGAAGACATCGCGTATCTGCTCGAGGCGACGAACCACCTGCTACCGGCGTCGAAGCTCGGGCCGGACGATGTCATCAGCGCGTGGGCGGGCCTGCGGCCGCTCGTCGCGCCCTCCGGCGCTGCCGACGACGAGGACGCCGTCTCCCGGGAGTTCGAGATCCACGAGGGACCGCGCGGCGTGTTCACACTGAGTGGAGGAAAGCTGACGTCGCACCGGCGCATGGCCGAGGAGACCGTGGATCGCGTGCAGGCCTTCCTCGCGCCGGCGGGCGTGAAGGCGGTCCGGAAGGCGGATACGGACCGGGTTCCGCTTCCCGGCGCCGAGTTCCGTGACCCCGCGGCCCTGCGCGACCGGATTCTCGACCGCGCCGCACGACACGGGCTTCAGACCGCCACGGTCGACCGGCTGATGCGGGCGTACGGGACCCGGGCCCACCGGGTGCTCGACCTGGTGCAGCGCGACGAACGGCTGGGCGAGCGCGTCCTCGCGGAGAAGCCGCACATCCTGGCCGAAGCGGTGTACTCGGTACGGGACGAGATGGCGGCGCACGTCGAGGACATCCTGTATCGGCGGACACGGATCGGTCTCGAAACGCGGCAGGGGACACCGACCGCCGCCGCCCGCGTGGCGGCCGTGATGGCGCCGGAACTCGGCTGGACTCGCGAACGGAGAGCGGAGGAAGTGGAGCGGGCCATCGCCTTCAGGTCGACCGATGATGCCGCGATTCGCGCTCTCGCGGCGCGCGCGCCAGCGGGGCCGTGAGCGGGCGGGAGGCGGTGCTGCTCCTGCTGGGCCTCACGGCGAGCGGGCTCACCGCGTGCGGACCTCGTGGCGACGCCCCCGAGGCCGCGCGTCCGGGAAGGGATGGGGATCCGATACCCGGGGATTCCGTGCCCCCCACCGGCGGCCCGTCCCCTCCCCCCTCGGCGGAAGTCGCAGCCCCGGGCGGGTTGCTGCCCGGCGAGGGGTCGCCCCGTATCCATCAACTCCTCCTCGTCAATTCACTGGACGTTTCCGCCTTCGTATTCGTCGCCGCCGGAGCCGGAAGCGTCCCACTCGATACGGTCCCACCCCGCGATTCCGTCCGCGTGGACATCCGCGTGCGCGCGGATATGGTCCGATTCGAGGCGCGGGATTCGGGCGGAATCCTCCTCGAAGACGGAGATCTCGCCCTGCAGCGTGGAAGCCTCAACCGCTGGCTGATCGCCCCAGGCTCGCCGGGCGGTGTCACTGCCGCACGGCCGGATTCGTTATTTTGATGGGAGACGCTATATTTCGAGTTACAATCCGTGCTCGGCTTCGGCGTGCCGTGTGGTGAGGGGAAGAAAGCAGGGAGGGAAACGCCATGAAGACGGTGAGAATCGTGTTGGCGCTCGTCGCGAGTATCGCGATGATCGTGATCGGCCAGCGCCATCAGGCGGGCCGAAAGGGCTTGCGGACACAGAAGGCCGACACTCAGGGATTCGATCGCGAGAACGAGACCCTGTTCATCTAGCGGCCTCACCGGCTCTTCCGGAGCGGAAAGCCCGGCGGACGCGACCTGCGTCGGAGGGCATTGCGGGACGATCCTTCGGGAGGCCCCGATGAGAACCGGGAAGATCGATACCGGCACGCGCCCCGGGCGCCGCGCCGCCCCCGCCATTGTCGTACTGTTCGCGGCGGCGTTCCCCGCCTGTTCGGGCGAAACCATGGGACCGGACTTGTCGCTCGCGACCTGTACCCTGCCGCTGGAGAGCCTTACCGACGGCGGCAGCGACCGTTCGAGCATCCCCGCCCTCGACAACCCCGAAGTCGCCAGGCGACTCATCGCGCCCGAGGTGGGTTACGTCAGTCGCAGCGACCAGGTGATCGCACTCCACTTCAACGGCCAGCCGCTGGCGATTCCCCTCAAGCTCCTCTGGTATCACGAGGTGCTCAACTTCAGCGTGCCGGGCGAACGGCTCACGATCACCTACTCGCCGCTCACCGGATCGGTCGGCGTCTTCAACCCCGAACCGAGCGGGGCATCCGATTTCCGGGTGTCGATCTACGTCCTCGACAACAACCTCGTGATGGAAGACAGGTCGGGTACGTTCTATCCGCAGCTCGCCCCATCGGCGACCTGCGGGCCGCGGGACGGGACTCGCCTGACGCGCGTGCCGTATGAGTTGATGACGTACGGGACGTGGCTCCTGATCTACCTGGACACGTGGATCGTTTCGCGAAACACCGGGCACGACTTCCTGTACACGCTCTACCCGTACGGAAACTACCGGACCCCGAGCAACGCCTGGCTCCCCTATCCGACCGCGGCTCCGATCGACCGACGCCGGCTGCCGAAGGAAACCGTGATCGGCGTGCCGGCCGGCAGTGGCGGCATCGCGTTTCCGCTCGCCGACCTGCGGGCAGCCGCCGTCAACGACCAACCCGGGTCGGCGGGAACCTCGGTGTGGGCGGCCAGCGGCATGGCTGGCGGAGAACCCGTGGTCGCGTTCTGGAACACGCAGGCCCGGAGCGCGCGGGTCTACCGGGCCCGGGCCGCCGGCCGCACGCTCACCTTCGAGGTCATGGAGGGTCGGCGGCAGGATGTGGAGACCGGGAGCATCTGGAACTTCAATGGGCGGGCTGTCACCGGCCCCCTGGAGGGTGAGAGGCTCGAGCCGCATCCCGACGCGTATCACGCGTTCTGGTTCGCGTGGGCCGCGTTCCAGCCCGACACCGATGTGTGGCGCGCGGCCCCGAGTTTCGACGCGGCGGCCGGGGCGGTCGTCGTTTCGCCCCCCCGTTCTCTAGATCCGGACCTGGTCCGCCAGCCGCGGTGAGCTAACCGCCGACGGCGGGCGCCGCGTACTTCTCCAGCCAGGCGAACTCGAACTCGTCGCTCCGGGTCAGATAGGCGCTGTCCTCCCCGAATGCGACGAGGTTCCGGTCCTCCGGCAGTTCCACCTCGGCGATCCTCTGACCCCGGGCGTCGAACACATCGAACAGCGCCGGCGCTCCCGCCGCCACATGACGCCGCACCCAGGCGCGGCCTCCGGGGTCCGTGAGGACGCCGTTCGGGGCGAAGGCCGGCTTGACCGGGGGCCACTCGAAATCGCGCGGGCTCGCATCGCCGGCTCCCGAGGGGGCCCGGCTCATGGACATGCGAGGCGCGCCGCCATCGGACTCCACTTCGACTCGCAAGCCGCCCCCGAGGGAGGCGAGCCACTCATCCTGATCGGCACCTCGAATCCGCACCGGCTCGTGGGGCACCGCGCCGCCGGTCGTCGTCGTTCCGTCCGGGGCGTTCCATTCCAGGCGGTACTCGTCGGCGCGGGCGATCGCGACGCGGCCGTCCCAAGCGACGCTCCATGCGTCCTCCGCGGAGAACGGCACCGGCCGGATGCTGACGTTCCTGTTGTTCGCGTCCCCGGACTCCCGGCGCTCCTGCTCGCCCAGCCTGATCCGCCCGACCTCCGCCGTCTCCCCGCTCGCCGGGTCGAAACGCATGATGGCCGCCGAGTCGGACTCGGACATCATGCCGCCGAGGCGTTCCTCGTAGTAGATACGCCCGTCCCGATCCGTCGCCTCGGCGATCATCATCGTCATCCCCGCCCCGAGGCCGCCCCGCGCGATCGGCCACGTCTCCCCGAAGCCGAGATCGGCCTCGATGCGCGTGAGGCGCGCGTTGCCGAGGTCGATGAGCAGCGTGCCGCCGTCAGGCAGGGGGAAGAGTCCGTCGGGTAGACGATACTCTTCCGGCCCCTGTCCGACGTTCATCAGCGTGTCCGCGCCCGCTCCGGGTCGCCACACGATCAGGGCCTCGCCGAAGCCGTCGGCGATCAGGACACGGCCATCCGGGAGTTCCCTCACGCCGCGCATGGAGCCGAGGCCATCCTCGTAGGCGGCGACCGGCTCCCCCAGGGACGCTCGCGGCACCTCCTGCAGTCCGGCGACCGGGCCCGCCCACGCGGCCATCGTCGCGAGAGCCCCAACCGATAGCGTCAACATGGTCCGGCGCATGAAATCCCTCTCCGATCTCACCAGTTCTCTTCAGGTTCGTCCCAGGTCTGGGCCCAGAACTCGTCTTCCTCGGCCTTCGCCAACTCCAGGTCGACAGGCTCCACATCCTCGGCGTCCACACGGCCGAGCGTTTCAATGCGGCGCACGACCTCGTCGGTGACCCCGGCGCGGGTCTGCTCGCGCAGCCGCCTCCGGACCTCCCATCCCGCTACCGCCACGAGGACCGCCAGGGCCAGGAAGAGATATCCCGTCATGGCGCCGGGCGGACCCCATGGTCGCACGATTCGCGCACTGCCACTCCCTCCCGCCGGCGATGGATGTCGCGGGCCGCATCGTGCGGCCACAGACCGGAACGGACAAGATGCGCCCGTCGCGTGCCACAGGGCACGCGCGCGGTCGGCGCTATGCTAGCGGGTCACAGGCCCAGCCAGTGCTCGAACTTGATGAGGAATCCACAGGCCCCGCCGTCAGCGTGGCACGCCGCGGTCGAGGTGGTGTCCCCACCCGCCAGGTTCGGGGGATGGGACGCGCCGGGCCATCCAAACGTTGTAATCCCGCACGCGACTTCCCGCGGCAACGGGGGGGCCGCCGGGAAGAGCCGTCACATGCCGCTACGCGCCACCGGCCTCGAGCCGGGCGATCTCGGCCTCGGCCGAGACGTAGCCGAAGCCGGCCCACCCCGAACCCTGGAGGATGCGGCGGTACATCTCCTCCGCCTGCGCCTCGCGGCCGTTGTAGAGGTGCCAGGTCGCCACCCCGTACGCGATCGCCACGCCCGACGGGTCCTCGCTGGCCGGATCCCAGAGGTCGTCCGCGGTGAGTTCTCCCTTGTACATGAGGAGGAGCCGGTGGTAGCTCGTGTTCTCGATCACATCGAGATCCGCCGTCACCGGCTCGAGCACCGCCGCGGCTTCCGCGTCCCGCCCCAGGCGGCGGAGGGCCATGTACCACCAGTGCGAGATCGCCACCAGCTGGTCGGCGTTCGTGGTGACGGCCATGTAGGCCTCGTACGAATCCAGCGCCGCCTCGAAATCGCCCTTCAGGTAGAGGGCCAGCGCGAGGTGGTAGTGGATGTTCGACTGCAGCGTGCTCGTCGGGATCCCGCGCTCGTTGGGCTGGCCGTCCGGCTCGACCTCGTCCGGCACACCCCGGACCAGATCGGCGGCGTGCGAGAGGTCCTCGATCGCGCGGTCGAACTCGCGCACGCTGATCCAGCGGTGCCCGCGGTGGCGGTACATGCGCGGGTCGTCCGGGTGCTTCTCGATCCCCTCCGAGAAGATCTCGATCGCCTCGCGATAGGAGCCCATGTACGCCACGCGTCGGCCCAGCCAGATGATCGCGTCGGCGTCGTCCGGATTCGCCTCGTAGTCCGCCCGCGCCTGCCGGACGTCACGCGCCTGCCGGGCCGCGACGTCGGCGGGGGCCAGGTTCGGATAGAGCGGCTCGCCCAGTAGCGAAAACGCCTCGGCGCCCTCGGGAAGTGCGCCCGGCGCCCCGTCGCCCTCCGCCCCTCCGCCACACCCGGCCGCACCGAGGATGAGGGCGAGAGTGCCGAACGCGACCGCTCCGCGCCACGCATGACTCCAGCTTCGACTATGTTCCATGTTGTTCCTCCCGAACGACATCCCCGATGTCGCGACCTCCGGGACCGGTTCCGGGGTACGACGGGATAGTCGAACTCTGATCAAAAACATTGAACGGCGATCGTCGCTCGACCATGGTCGGCCCCGAAGCCGCCGCCTGCGCCGGCGCACGCCGGGCCCCCGAAAAGAGAATCTCATGAGTGAACAATACGAAGTCCGCGGCACGAACCTCGTCAGGAAGATCAAGGAGATCCTCCGCGAGGGAAACGTCCGCCGTCTGACGATCCGGAACGAAGAAGGCAAGGAGTTGATCGAGGTCCCTCTGGCGCTCGGCGTCGTGGGGACGCTGCTGCTTCCCGCCTGGGCGGCGATCGGCGCGATCGCGGCGCTGGTCACGAACTGCACGATCGTCGTCGAGCGGCAGACGGACGACGAGGACCAGGAGCACGGCGGAGACGGCGGGGACGACACCGGCGAACCCCGGGGCTCCGCTACCAGCGGATAAGCGCGCTCCCCCACGTAAAGCCGGACCCGAACGCGGTCAGGCAGAGCAGGTCTCCGCGGCGTAGCCGCCCCTCCTCCGCGCACTCGTGGAGCGCGATCGGCAGGCTCGCCGCGGTCGTGTTCCCGTAGCGCTGGATGTTGTTGTAGACGCGGTCGTCGGAGAGACCCAGCGCCCGCTGGACCATCTGACAGATCCGCAGGTTGGCCTGGTGGGCGATCACCATGTCGACCTCGTCGATCGACAGCCCCTCGGCGTCCAGCGCCTCGCGCACCGACTCCGGCATCCGGGCCACCGCCTGGCGGAAGACCTCCCGCCCGTCCATGGAGGGGCAGGTGAGACCCGCGTCGATGTGCTCGTGCGAGATCAGGGGATCGTACTTCGAGGCGGGCGCCTCCACCCAGAGCTTCTCGGCGAACCGCCCGTCGGCGTGGATGTGCACCGACAGGATGCCCCGCTCCGGGGCCGACCCGTTGCCGTCTCCGCGTCCCCCCTCCGCTGGACCGACCGGCCTGAGAATCACCGCCCCCGCCCCGTCACCGAACAGGACGGCCGTGTCGCGCCCGAAGTCGTTCCTGTGCAGTCCCGTGGAGTGGACCTCGGTGCCGACGAGGAGGATGCGCTCGTACCGCCCCGTCCGGATCCATGCGTCCGCGATCGAGAGCCCGTACAGGAACCCCGTGCACTGATTGCGGACGTCGAGACAGGGGATGTCCCGGATCCCGAGCTTGCGCTGCAGGAAGACGCCGGTGCCGGGGAAGAAGTGGTCGGGCGACAGCGTGGCCACGATCAGGCAGTCGAGATCCTCCGCCTTCATCCCGGCTCGCTCCAGCGCCATCGCCGCGGCCGCGGCTCCCAGATCGGAGCCGGCCTCCCCTTCCTCCACCCAGCGTCGCTCCTCGATCCCCGACCGCTGGCGGATCCACTCATCCGACGTGTCCATGATGGACGCGAGATCGTCGTTGGTGACCACGCGATCCGGGACCCGGAAGCCGGTCGAGAGAATCTGTGTCGTGCGCATCGGGTGCCTCCGTCGTCCGCCATGGTCCGCGGGTGGCGTGGACGCCGCCGATCGCATTGATTTGGGCGGCGACCGCCCCGCCCCTCACCCGAAGGAAGGGATCTCCCAATGTCCGTTCCCGACCCGATCCGGCGCCACTGCGCGCCGCTGGTCCCCGCCCTGGCGGTCGTGCTCTCCGCCTGCGCGGCCGGCGGCGGCGGATTCACGATCGACTACGAGAAGTACGAGCTTCCCAACGGGCTGGACGTGGTGCTGCACGTCGACCGCTCCGACCCGGTGGTCGCCGTGGCGATGACCTTCCACGTCGGGTCGTCGCGCGAGGTGCCCGGCAAGACCGGCTTCGCGCACCTGTTCGAGCACCTCTTCTTCCTCGACTCCGAGAACCTCGGCCCCGGCGGCCTCGACCGCCTCATGACCCGGGTGGGCAGCTCGACGAACGGGTCGACGAGCCGCGACCGCACGAACTACTTCGAGGTGGTGCCGAGCGATGCCCTCGAGAAGGCGCTGTGGGCGGAGGCCGACAAGCTCGGCTTCTTCATCAACACGGTGACCGAAGACGTCGTCGCGAAGGAGAAGCAGGTCGTCAAGAACGAGAAGCGACAGGGTGTGGACAACCGCCCGTACGGCCACGCGAGCTTCGTCATCGACCAGGCCACGTATCCTGAAGGGCACCCGTACCGCTGGCAGGTCATCGGGTCGCTCGATGACCTCGACGGCGCCACGCTCGCCGACACGAAGGACTTCCACGAGAAGTGGTACGGACCGAACAACGCGACGCTCGTCGTGGCCGGCGACATCGACGTCGCGCAGGCACGGGAGTGGATCGAGCGGTACTTCGGCGAGATCCCGTCCCGTCCGATGCCCGACCGCCCGACGCCGCTTGACGTGTCGCTGGACGCCTCGACGCGCCTCTTCCACGAGGACAATTTCGCCCAGTTGCCCCAGCTCGCGCTCTCGTGGCCGACGGTCCCGCTGTATCACCCGGATTCGTACCCGCTGACCCTCCTCGGCACCCTCCTCACGGACGGAAAGACGGCCCCCTTCTACGAGGTGATCGTGGAGGAGGAAAAGCTCGCGCCCTCGGCGAGCATGTTCGCCTTCCACCAGGAACTGGCGGGCCAGATGCGGCTCACGATCCGGGCCTTCCGGGACACCGAGCTCGACGAGGTGCAGGGGGCCGTCGAGCGGGCCTTCGCCCGGTTCGAGGAGGAGGGGATCTCCGCCGCCGACCTGGAGCGGGTCAAGGCCGGATACGAGACCTCCTTCTACCGCGGCCTGTCGAGCGTCCTGGGCAAGGCCTTTCAGCTCGCGCAGTACAACATCTTCGCCGGCGATCCCGGCTACGTCGCGGACGACATCGAGCGGATCCTCGACGTGACGGAAGCGGACGTCCTCCGCGTCTACGAGACCTATGTGGCGCGTCGTCCTTCCGTGGCGACCAGCTTCGTCCCCCGCGGCCAGCCGGAACTCGCGCTCGAGGGCTCGCTGCTCGCAACGGTGGTGGAAGAGCCCATCGTGCGGGGCGCCGAGGCGCCCGTCGCCATCGACGACCGTGGCGACATCCCGCGCACGCCCTCGCGAATCGACCGTTCGGTCGAGCCGGAGTTCGGCCCGCCGCCCAGCCTCTCGGCCCCGGCCGTGTGGACCGCGACGCTGGCGAACGGCGTTTCCGCCAGGGGCATCGAGGACCGGGAGACGCCGCTCGTGCAATTCGAACTTCGGCTCGATGGCGGCCTCCTGCTCGAGGACCCCGACCGTATCGGGGCGGCGAACCTGCTCGCCGAGATCATGACCGAGGGAACCGCGAACCGGACGCCGGAGGAACTGGAGCAGGCCATCGACGCGCTGGGCGCCTCGATCTCGGTCACCTCGGGCCGGGAGACCTTCACCATCCGGGGCTCGACCCTGAGCCGGAACTTCCCCGAGACGATGGCCCTGGTCGAGGAAATCCTGCTCGAACCCCGCTTCGATGCCGAGGCGTTCGAACTCGCGCGGGACCGGGTCCGCAACCAGCTCCGCCAGGCGTCGTCGTCGCCGACCGCGATCGCGGGCGACGTGATGACGCGGCTCCTCTATGGCGACCACATCCTGGGCAGTAACGCCCGCGGCACGGTCGACGGGGTCGGTGCCCTCGGCCTCGACGACGTGCGGGCCTACTACGAGCGCGTCCTGACGCCGGCCCGGGCCGCGGCGCACGTCGCCGGTGCGGCGACTCCGGACGAAGTGACCACGGCGCTGGAGGGGATCGGCACGCGCTGGAGCGGCGCTGCCCCGGAGCTTCCCTCCGCGCCCGCTGCCCGGGCCGCGGTGCCCGGCCTCTACTTCGTCGATGTGCCGAACGCCAGCCAGTCCGTCCTGCAGGTGGGGTATCTCGCGCTCTCCGAGACCGATCCCGACTTCTGGCCCGCTCAGGTGACGAACTTCCGGCTGGGCGGCGGGGGCTTCGCCTCGGACCTCACCCAGATCCTGCGCGAGGGGAAGGGTTACACCTACGGTGTCGGCTCCGGATTCCGGGGCACGGCGCTCCCGGGCCCGTTCCTCATCTCGTCTTCCGTGCGCTCGAATGTGACCTACGAGTCGCTGGAGATCATCCGCGATCTCCTGGACGGCTACGGCCCCGGGTTCGACGAGGAAGATCTCGCGGCCACGCGGAGCTTCCTCCTCAAGACGAACGCCCGTGCGTTCGAGACGCTGGGGAACAAGCTCGGGATCCTGGCGGACATGAGCGCCTACGGTTTCCCGGCGGACTACCTGCTTCGCCGGGAGACCGTCGTCCGGGAGATGACGGTCGAACGCATCCGGGAGCTGGCCGCGGAGTACTTCGACCGCGGGCGGTTCATCTGGCTCGTGGTGGGCGACGCGAGAACCCAGCTGGAGCGCCTCTCGGCGCTGGGGCTCGGCGACCCGGTCCTCCTGGACCGCTCGGCCGGACCTGTTGCCCCCCCGGCCGCGGGCGGCAAGCGCCTCTCTCCGGCCGGAGGGCAGGGCGAAGATGAGCGATGATCGTCGGGCGCCCGGACGGGTTCGCCGCTCCGCGGTCGCGGCGCTGCGCGGGGGACTCCTGATGGTCCCCGCGGGGTGTGCCCCGGACCCCGAAGCGCCGGCCGACGCCTTGCAGGGCATCGATGACGCCGGGCTGAGGGAGCACATCGCGGTCCTCGCCTCGGACGAGTTCGAGGGGCGCGCGCCGGTCTCGCGGGGCGAGGAACTCACGATCGCCTATCTGGCCGAGGCGTTTGGGGCCGCCGGGCTCGAGCCCGGCAACGACGGGGAGTGGCTGCAGCCGGTCCCCCTCGTGTCGCTCACGGCCGATCCCGGGATGCGGCTCGCGATCTCGGGCGACGACCGCGAGGAGACGCTCGAGTACGGGACCGAGATGATGGCCTGGACGAAGCGCGTCATCGACCGCAGCGGCCTCGCGGACTCCGAACTGGTCTTCGTCGGGTACGGCATCGTCGCCCCGGAGTATGGGTGGGACGACTACGCCGGGGTGGACGTGACCGGGAAGACCGTCGTCATGCTCGTGAACGATCCGGGCTACGCGACGGGCGACCCCGCCCTCTTCAACGGCCGCGCGATGACGTACTACGGCCGGTGGACGTACAAGTTCGAGGAGGCCGGGCGGCAGGGCGCGGCGGGCGCCCTCATCATCCATGAGACGGATGCGGCGGGATACCCCTGGGAGGTCGTGGCCAGCAGCTGGTCCGGCCCCCAGTTCGGTCTCGTCGCGGAGGATGCGAACCTCTCCCGTCCGGCGGTCGAGGGCTGGCTGACGCTCGATGCCGCCTCCGCGCTGTTCGAACGCGCGGGTGTCGACCTCGCGCCGCTGAGCGTGCGGGCTGTCCGCGAGGACTTCCAGGCGGCGTCGCTGGGGCTCACAGTCAGCCTCGAGATCCGCAACACGATCGAGCGCTCGACCTCGCACAACGTCGTCGGCCGCCTCGCCGGCTCCGAACGTCCCGAGGAAGCCGTCGTCTACATGGCCCATTGGGACCATCTGGGGAAGGACGAGACGCTCGACGGAGACGAGATCTACAATGGCGCGCTCGACAACGCGACGGGCGTGGCGGGCCTCATCGAGATCGCCGCGGCCTTCGGCGGCCTCGAGCGGCCGCCGGCCCGCACCGTCCTCTTCCTCGCCGTAACCGCCGAGGAACAGGGCCTCCTCGGCTCGGATCACTACGGAGAATACCCCGTCCATCCCCTGGACCGGACCGTGGCCGCGATCAACATGGATGGGCTCAACACGGTGGGGCCGATGAACGACATCACGGTCGTCGGTCTCGGCAACTCCGATCTGGACGACTACCTTGAAGCGGTCGTCTCGGCGGCGGGCCGCCTGATACGCGCGGATCCGGAGCCGGAAAAAGGGTTTTTCTACCGCTCCGATCACTTCAACTTCGCGAAGCGGGGCGTGCCGGCCCTGTACACCGACTCCGGGATAGATCACGTGGAGCGGGGCGAGACGTACGGCCGGCGGATGCGTGAGGCTTACACGGCCGAGCGGTATCACAAGCCGACGGACGAGTACGACCCGTCCTGGAATCTGGACGGCGCCGTGGACGACCTGAGGTTGTTGTTCGAGGTGGGCTACCGGCTGGCCCAGGGCGCCGAGTGGCCCAACTGGCGCGAGGGGAACGAGTTTCGCGCCGCGCGTGACCAAATGATGGAACGAGCGGGCGGGGGCGACTGACCTTGGCCCCGAGATCAACGCACAGGAGGATTCATG
Organism: Candidatus Palauibacter sp.; assembly: GCF_965216145.1. Lineage (GTDB taxonomy): Bacteria > Gemmatimonadota > Gemmatimonadetes > Palauibacterales > Palauibacteraceae > Palauibacter. The sequence continues at coordinate 1,241,936 of NZ_OZ244149.1, read as the reverse complement.
AAGAAGCGCCTCGGTATACTGCTTATCCCTGTTGTTGCCGCCGGACTCGTTGTCGGCTGCGGCGGCGACGACGACCCGGTGGAGCCGACGACGCCCGCGGTGACCCCGCCGCCCAATCTGTCCGGGACGTACGACCTTCAGTCCCTGACCGGGGTGGTCACCGGCAACTTTCCTATTGGGCCGCCCATTGCCGTAGGGACGTTCACGCTGATGCAGAACTCGGCGTCCGGTGACACTGCGACCGGCAGCCTGTCCCTGAGCCTCACGGTGACGGACCCGAGGGATGGCAGCGTCACGGAAATCGCGGACCAGGGGATGTTCACGGTGCGTACGGACGGCTCCTGGGAGCAGACCGGCCAGCAGCAACAGGCTCTGGGCACATACACATTGGCGGGCAACGTCCTCACCGTCATCGTGACGGAACCCGCGGCCGCCGTCTCGACGACAGTTTGGCAGCGGCAATAGCAGCCGGCTTCCGCCGATGCCTCGCGTCCGGCGCGGCGCTCGCCGTCTTCCTGGCGAGCGCCCCGCCGGCAGTGCAGGCTCAGGATGCGGTGCGCGGCCGTGTTCTGGATGCCGAAACGCGCGCCCCCATCGCCGGGGCTACCGTGTTCATTCGCAACACCCCATTGCGCTCCACGAGCCGTTCCGACGGCGGCTTCACGATCGCCTCACCGGCTGACGACGCCTATACGCTGGTTGTGGTCGCTCCGGGCTTCCGCGTCACGGAACACCAACTCCAGGCCGACCATACGGGCGAGCTTAGCATTCTGCTCGAACGACAGTTGTTCACGGTGCCCGCGCTGACCGTCACGGCGAGCCGCTCCCCCGCCCGACCCGGCGAAACTCCTGTCAGCGTTACCGTCCTGAGCGGTGAGGAGCTTCACCATCGCCACCCCGTCACCCTCGACGAGGCGCTCCCCTTCGCGCAGGGCGTGATCTTCAACTCCGGACAGATGGACATCCGCGGCGCCACCGGCATCGCGCGAGGCGTCGGGAGCCGGGTTCTCATGCTGCTCGACGGCCACCGCGTCTTGTCCGGTGTGGGCGCCTCGATCGATTTCAGCGGCCTCCCGGTGCTGGACGTCGAGCAGATCGAGATCGTCAAGGGCCCGCACTCCACGCTGTGGGGCACGAACGCGCTGGGCGGCGTCGTGAACGTGATCACGAGACGTCCGTCCGCCGAGCCCGAGACGATCATCCGCGGCTATTTCGGCCTCTTCGACACCCCGACCCGGCACTCGTTCACGGAGGAGCGCCTGAGCAGGGAAGGGATCGCCCTCCAGCATTCCCGCCGCCTCGGCGACGTGGGCACGACCCTGCACCTCTCGCGCGAAGGCTCCGACGGGTTCCGGCAGAACGGAGCGCTCGAGCGCTGGCGAGTACGGCTCAAGACCGTATTCCCTGCGGAGTCCGCCAATCCCTGGGAAATCTTCGTCAACTGGACGCGCAAGGACGAGGAGGAGTTCTTCACATGGCTGTCCGCGGACCGCCCGCTCGAAGTCGATCCGACCGAGCTCGGAGACTGGATCCGGACGGATGACGTCGTGTTCGGCGTGACGGCGAATCCCATCGTCACGCCGAAGCATCGCCTTCAGTTGCGGCCGCACGTCTATCACGCGCGATCACAGAACTACTTCCACGACAACGAGGATTTCCACCGCTCGACGCGAGTCGGCACAGACATCCAATGGTCCCTGTTCCCCAATCGGTCACATGCCCTGACGATCGGCGGAGAAGGAGCGTTGACCGGTGTGTCCTCGAACTTCCTGGCGCCTCCGCCCGACGTGAGAGACCTCGCGGTGTTCGCGCAGGACGAGATCGCGTTCTCCGACCGGGTGCATGGCTCGGTGGGGCTGAGGCTCGACTACCACAAGGCTTCGGCTGCGATGAGGGATCTGGTGCTCAACCCGAAGCTCGGAGTCGTGTTCGAGGCCAGCGAGCGAGTGAGTCTCAGGACATCCTTCAGCCGAGGCTACCGGTCGCCGAGCGTAGTGGAGCAGTTCACGTCGACGACCCAGTTCGGCTTCCGCGTCATCCCCAACCCCGAGTTGCGGGGAGAGTCCGCATGGGCCCGAGAGGTCGGGGCGACGTTGCACCTCAGCGACCGCGTGTGGGTCGACGCCGGCTTCTTCTGGAGCGAATACACCGATCTCATCGAGCCGACGCCGGCCCCGAACAACATCTTCACCTTCCAGTTCCGCAATGTCGCCGAAGCGATGGTTCGGGGGATCGATGCGGGGCTGCGGCTCGGCGTCATACCGAGCCGCCTCGACTTCAGCACCACCTACACCTTCCTTGACACCGAGGACCACGGGACCGGCCGTGCACTGCCCTACCGCTCTCGCCACAACCTGACGGCGACGATTTCGGGCTGGCGACAACTCGTCGCGATCGATTTCCGCCACCGGAGCCGGGTGCAGGAAGTCCTCGCGTTCCCGCTCGACGACCGGGCTGCCATCACCCTCGTCGACATACGGGTCGGGACCCGGATCCTCGGGACCACCGTGCAGGCCAAGATCGAGAACCTGTTCCAGACGACGTATGTGGACGTGCAGGAACGGAGCCCCGGACCCACCCGGAGCTTCCGTCTCACCGTAACCCCCCGCTTCTAGCAGCCCATGGGAAGAGCCCCTCGGGGTTCCCGCTCACTTTGCGGGGCCCTCCTCGCTTCGTTCGCGCTGGCGGGCTGCGAAACGGTGCCGGCGGGCTCGTTGCCCGGTGACGTCGATCGGCCCCGCCTGCTCGCGACCGACACGGTCGCCGCGGAATGGCTGACCTCCGGCCGCGACTTCGGCGAGACGCGCTATTCCCCGCTCGGGCGCATCCACGTCATGAACGCGGCCGCGGTCGGGCTCGCCTGGGAGTACGAGTGGCGTTCGCACGTCGGCAGTGTGCACTGGGGGCTCGAGGCCACCCCCGTCGTCGTGGACGGCGTGATGTACGCGCCCGGGCCGTGGGGGAGCGTCGCCGCCCTCGACGCGACGACGGGGGAAACGGTCTGGCGATACGACCCCGACGTCGATCCGGGCTACAGCAGGAAGGGTTGCTGCGGCCCCATCAACCGGGGTCTCGAGGTGTGGGAGGGCCGCGTCTACGTCGGCACCTTCGACGGTTATCTGGTGGCGCTCGACGCCGCGACGGGCGAGGAGATCTGGCGCGTCGACACCTTCCTCGACCGCGCGCTCTCCTACACGAGCACCGGGTCCCCGCAGATCGCCGGCGACGTCGTCGTCCTCGGCAACGCCGGCGGGGACTTCGGCGTGAGGGGGTACATTACCGCCTACGACCTCGACACGGGTGAAGAGAGGTGGCGCTTCTTCACCGTGCCCGGGAATCCGGCGGACGGCGTCGAGCACCCCGAACTGGAGGTCGCCGCCGAGACGTGGGACCCGAACTCCGCCTGGGAGGGCGGTCTCGGAGGCACGGTGTGGGGGGAGATGGCCTACGACCCGGTCCTCGACCTTCTCTACGTGGGGACGGGGAACTCGTATCCCTATCCGATATGGCACCGGAGCCCTTCCGGCGGCGACAACCTGTACCTCGTCTCGATCCTCGCAATCGACCCCGGGAGCGGGCGGCTCGTGTGGCACTACCAGACGGTGCCCGCCGAGATCTGGGACTACACGGCGACCCAGAACATCATCCTGAGCACCGTCATGATCGACGGCCAGCCGCGAGAGGTTCTCCTCCAGGCGCCGAAGAACGGCTTCTTCTACGTCCTGGACCGCGCCACGGGAGAATTGCTGCAGGCGGAGAACTTCGTCACGGTGAACTGGACGCTCGGGATCGACATGGAGACCGGCCGGCCCATCCCGGACCCCGCCGCGGACTACCGGGACGAGCCCCGGGTCGTCTTTCCCTCCTCGGCCGGGGGCCACAACTGGCAGCCGATGTCGTTCAACCCGCAGACGGGCATCGCCTACATCCCGGCCCGCGAACAGGCCATGCTGTGGCGTTCGCTGGACGAGTTCGACCACCGTCCCGAGGTGGCGTACGAGGGGTTCGAGGCGAGCTGGCCCCCGTTCCCGGGGGAGTACGCGCACCTCGCCGAGGGTCTCCCCGACATCGGCCCCAACGAGTTCCTCCTCGCGTGGGATCCCGTCGCGGGTCGTGAGCTGTGGCGGGTTCCGCGGGGAAGCATGTGGAACGGTGGCACGCTGGTCACGGCGGGGAACCTCGTCATCCAGGGGACCGCTGTCGGCACGCTCGACTTCCACCAGGCCGACAGCGGGGAACGCCTCCACAGCATCCATCTCGGCACCGGGGTCATGGCGGGGCCGATGACGTACGAGGCGGACGGCGTGCAGTACGTCGCCGTCATGGCCGGCTATGGGGGGCCGCGCGGCGCCGCCTACCCGCTCGGCTCGGCGGCGTACGACTACGAGAGCGTGGGGCGGCTGCTCGTGTTCAAACTCGACGGCGGGGAGGTCCCGCTACCGCCGCCGCAGGCCTCGCCCTCGACGCCCGAGCCGCCGGATCTGGCGCTCGACGCGGCGCTCGTGCGCGCGGGGGCCGAGCTGTTCGGGGTCCACTGCTCCATCTGCCACCGCGCCTCGGACGAGCACCTCTCCGCCTATCCCGATCTGCGCCGGATGGAGGGCGGCGGGTGGGAGAGCTTCGACGCCGTGGTCCTGGGCGGCGCGCTCGCCGCGAACGGCATGGCCGCCTTCGGCGACCTGCTCACGATGGAGGACGTGACCGCCATCCGGCACTACCTGACGAGCGAACAGCGGCGTCTGTGGGAGGCGGAATCGGCCGCCGACGCCGCGCCGGACGCCGGGGCTGTTCCGGACCGCTGACCCTCAGCCGGCCGCCGGCCGCGCGCGCTGCTCGGCCTTCGCGACCTCGAATTCGAGCGTCTCCTTGAGGTCCCGGTTGACGAAGATCGAGATCGTGTGCCCCCCGTACCTCTGGAAGGTCAGGTTGTTGATCCCCACGACGTGATTGAACGTGGCCGCCCGTCCCGGCAGGGCCTGGACCGAGAACCCGCCTTTCACCTTGAACAGCTCCTCGCCATCCGCGTCCATGCAGCGGATTTCCAGCTCGTGCTGCCGGTCGATCTCGGCGGGTTCGACCCGGATCCTGAGCACCAGCTGCATCGACGGGTGGGTCACGGGCACGTTCGCCGCGTAGAGCGTGTCGAACAGCCCCATCAGGTTGAGTTTGCCGTCGTTCGACGTATTGGCGCAGTCGGCCAGCGTGGCCAGAGCGATTTCCATTTCGTTGTGTCTCCCGGAGGGGTGCGTGTCAGGTTGGAGCGGACCCGGATTCTATCATGCGGCGCCGTCGAGGCGAACCCGGAGCCTGCCTCAGCCGAAGATGCCGGCCACGATCTCGACGATGGCCTCGAACACGCTGGCCGCGGCCTCCCCGGCGGCCTCGAGCACGGCCGGGGCGGCTTGGGCCGCGGCCGCCACCGCGTGCCCGGCGACGTGCGCCCCCACGAAGACGAGATCCGGTGCCCAGAAGAGGGTCTGGAGGAGGACCTCCGAGCCTGTCTCCGCGCCGCGCGCGGGGCTTGCGCCCTTACCGCGCCTCGCGACGACCCGGTCCCGTTCCAGCACCCAGATCGCCTCGAGTTCGTGGTGGTCGAACCACACGCCCTTGCACCGCTTGCAGACATCCAGCGTCAGCTCGGACTGTCGGACCTGAAGCATCGTGGTATCGCAGGCGGGACAGTTCAGCCGGGTCTTCGCGCCGCACGCCCCGCACCGGGGCGCGTCGCGGTCCACGAACGCGCGGCACGTGTGACACTGGGCCCGGTGCCGCTCGTCGCGGGCCGGGATCCGCGCCCACAGAGACTCGGGACGCTCCGCGCGGAGCCGCTGCACCTCACCCAGCTCGAACCACATGCCTCCGCAGCGGGCACAGTGGTCGAGTGTGAGCGCGCCCTCGCCGCCTCGGCCCCCCGATCCCAGCGAAGCCTTCTCCATCTTCACCCCGAGACAGACGGGGCACGGCCAGCGCGTCTCGCTCACGATTCCAGCAGTCCTCGGGCCGATTCCTTCTCGGACAGGTGTCGCACGTCGTGGAAGGTGTAGACGAGCAGACCCGAGTCGGTGATCTCGATGTCGGCCATGTCCCGCGCCATCAGTTCGTTCAGCAGCTCCTCCGCCGTCGTCGTCGGCACCGCCAGTTCGCCCGCGACTTCGACCGCGGTGAGCCGCCCGTCGTGCCGCCCGGCCATCCTCAGGATCTCGGCCTCCAGCGTGTCGCGGCGCAGTTGCTCGCGCCGGTGTTCGATCCGGCTCCCGACCCCGCGGTAGCGCGCCAGCAGCCAGACGCCCCCCGCCGCCGGCAGCCCGGCCCCGATCAGGAGCGCCACCATCGTGCGGAGCGCCAACGGGTCGACATCGGCGCGCACGAAGCCGAGCACCATGAACAGCGCCAGCGACAGGAGGGCGAGACCTCCCACGAGCTTGCCCACCGTATCAGCCTCCGAGTGCGCTCACGCGGGATCGCCCTCGTACACGAAGCGCTCGATCGCGCCGTGGATCCGCGACACCGTGGGGTCACTCGGTGCGGGCGTGAGCCGGCTTACGACCCAGGTCACGACGAAGTTCACCGCCAGTCCCCACACGCCGCCGTGCAGTCCGAGGGGATGCGGTATGACGATGAGCGTCACGCAGAGAGTCGCCAGGCCCGCGGAGATGCCCGCGATCACGCCCGCGCTCGTCGTAAGCCGCCGTCCCGGGAAGCAGACCCCGAGTACCGCCGGCATCAGTTGCAGCGCGCCGGCACCCGCGAGTGAGACGAGCGTGACGAGGAAGCCGAACGTGTTCACCGAGAGGACATATCCAACGGCGAGCAGGGCGACGATGATGAGCCGACCCACGAGGATATAGTGGTTCTGAGCAGCGTCCGTGCGGATGTAGCGCTGGTACACGTCGCGCGTGAGCACGGTCATGTTCGCGTGCAGCATGGAGTCGAGCGTGGACATCGCCGCGGCCGTCGCGCCCGCGAGGATCGCGCCGGTGAGCCAGGGCGGCGCATAGGCGACCAGCATCTCGGGGAAGATCCGATCGGGAATCGCGATGTCCGGCATCACCAGCGCGCCGCCCAGACCCACCAGCGCAGCGGGGATGTACAAGGTCATCAGGTAGATGGGCGTGGTGGCGCCGAGCCACTTGATCGTGCGCGCCGAGACCGCCGTGTAGTAGCGGATGAACAGGTGCGGCTGGAAGACGATCCCGAACGAGAGGACAACGACCAGGCCGAACCACATCCCCGGCGTGAAGAACCCCTCGGGCCCCGGAAGTGTGAGGAGATCGGGGCGCTCCGCCGCCACGCGCTTCCATAGCTGGATCGGCCCGCCGAACAGCTTGAACGCGAGCACCAGCGCGCCGGCCCACACAGCGACGTACATCCACACGCCCTGGATCACGTCGGTCCAGTACACAGCCCGCAGACCGCCCGCGATGAGGTAGCCCGCGGCGACCACGAGAAGGATCAGCGTGCCGAGTTCGAACGAGATCCGGTCGCCGGACGCGACCGAAAGGATGTAGCCGAGTCCCGCCGCCTGGACCTGGATGTAGAGGATCGTGAACAGCACCGACACGATGGCCGCCACGACCCGAACCGCATCGGACTCGTAGAAGTCCGCCAGCAGATCGGCCGGCGTGATATAGCCGAACGTCTTGCCGAGCGCCCAGATCCGGCTTCCGAGCACGTAGGTGATCGCGCCGACGAGCACCGTCCACGCGCCCGCGGCCCAGAATCCGATGCCGTGCGTGTAGAAGAACCCGCCGGCTCCGAGGAAGGCGAACGCCGAGTGGTAGGTGGCGACGACCGTGAGATAAAGGACGACGAACCCGGCCTTGCGCCCATACAGGAGGAAATCCTCGAGGTCCACCGACATGCGCCGGTTCGCGACCGCCCCCAGCACGATCGTCGCCAGGAGATAGACGAAGATGAGTCCGGTCGCGATGACCCAGGGTTCCATCAGAGTTCTCGCCTCTTCATCCAGACGAGGACCCCGATGAGGAGGCAGTAGAAGACGAGAAGATAGACGTAGAGAAATGGCAGCCCGCCCAGCAACGGCTCGACGCGGTTACCGATCCAGAACACGAGTGGCGGCTGAGTGAACGCGAACAGGCCCAGGAAGAGGGCGAGCAGCAGCCGGCCCGGACGCGTACGCGGCAGGTAGTGTGAACGGAAGCGTTGCATAGCCGCCAACCTAGCCGTTACGCCGCGCAGGTGGCCAGTCGGGCCCACGGCTCAGCGGCCAGCGCCGTCCTCTCCCACGATCGTCACGTCGAAGCGGTCGAGCACGAGGTCGATCGGGTTGCCGATCGTCAGCCGCCCGTCGCCGGCGAAGAGCAGCGCGACCGGCTTGCGGTCGTCGGGCCCGGCGGTGCCGTCGCGGTCGAGATCGCGCGCCACGATCAGCGAGCCCGAGTCGCCCCCCGCGCTGAAATTGCAGCACACCATGATCTGGCCGGTGAAGCGGCCCACCTGCGATCCGGCCGACCCGTACGTCACGTTGACCGACGCGTTGACCGCCTCCACCTCCCCGACCGTGAGGCGCGTCGTGCGCCCGTACTTCTGGACCTGCAGCCCCGGCTTCGCCGCCATCGTCGCGCTGCGCGGCGACCCATAGCCCCCCACCGGCGTCTCCGGCAGCACCTCGTCCGTGCGGGCGATCGCGGCGTCGATCCGGTTGGTGGCGAAGAGCGACAGGACCACCGGCTCGAACGCCGCCAGCGTGCCGATCGCGTCGGCCGGATCCGCGCCGCCGTCGACCGGGCCCGGTTGCAGCAGGATATCGCCCACCCGCGCGTCCCCGCCGGGAACGAACACGTGCCAGTTGCTGAGTGCGTAGCGGCGCTCGCCATCGGTCACGACGGCGCCGATCGTGCCCGCCGTGGAGCGGGTGTGGCCCGTGGACACCCCCATCGGAACCGGCCGCTCGAAGCGGCCCGTCGGCACCGGGTCTTCGTCCTCGCCCCTCTCCGACGCGATCGGTTCAGGCGGCAGGACCCGGAACGGCCCGGCCGGCTGCACGGAGACCGGGAAGTTCCCAAGGGCCTGCGGAAACGCGGCCCGGGGCAGCGACGAATCGACGAAGACCTTGATCGTCGGGGCACCCGCGTCGCCGAAGCCGATGCCCACGCCGACTACTCCCGGGAGGGCGAACAGGCTCGGCTCGAAGTCGGTCTGAACCCGCATGGCCGCGGCCAGAAGCTGCTCGGGTGTCGCGCCCCCGGGGGTAAGCGGCGGACGCGGGCCGGGCCGCGGCGGCGGCCCGGGCGCCCAGGTCGAGATCCAGTGGAGATGGAGTGCGAGGACCGCGGCCACCGCGATCACGATCGCGAGGATCAGGTTTCGGCGCGGCGTCATCGTTCGTACCCCCGGCGGCTATTGGCTGCCGGCCGCCGGGCCGTCGGCCTGCGCCCGGAACGGACCGCCGCCGACCACCCGTACCTCGTGCCCGTCGTACCGGCGGGGGATCGACCTGCGGTCGCTCCGTCCCGACACGTACACCTTGAGGCAGGGCTCACCGTTATCGGCCCCGATGCCGACGGCGACAACGTCGCGACGGCGGAGCAAATCGTTCGCGAGCCGCTCCTGCGCCTGCTCGATCGACCGCTTCATGCATCTCCTTCCGGTTGCCGTTCGGCTTCGCGGCTTCAGCCGAAGCCGGCCCTCGCCGTAACCCCCCTACGAGGGGTCCTACCGTCAGGTGTCGCCCGGGATCCCTACATCGGCCGGTGCCGGTAGACGACCCCGCCGCGCATGACCAGCACCACATGTTCGAGGGCTCCGATGTCGGCCAGCGGATTCCCCGCCACCGCGATCACGTCGGCCTCGAAGCCCGCCGCGAGCGTGCCCACGCTTTCCCCCAGCTCGATCGCCTCGGCCGCGAGGCTCGTGGCCGACACGATCGCCGCCATCGGATCCTGACCGCCCTCGCGGACGCGATACGCCAACTCCGCCCAGTTGCGCCCGTGGGCGCCGGCCACGGCGTCGGTGCCGAACACGATCTCGAGTCCCTCCACCTGAAGCGCCTCGCGGAAGACGTCCAGCGCGGTCGGCACCGCCTCGCGCATCTGCCGGAACCCCTCCTCCGTGTAGTTCCCGATCCCCAGATAACGTTCCTGGTTGGCGAAGTAGTTCTCGAAGATCAGGTGAATGTGCGGATCGAAGAAGAGACGCCGTTCCGAGAGGAGGTCGAGTGTCTCGCGGTCCAGGAGCGCGCCGTGCTCGATCTGCCAGCAGCCGGCCCGGGCGGAGCGCTGCGCGCTCTCGGGCCCGTGGGCGTGGACGACCGCGCGCAGGCCGTGCTCGCGGGCCTGGCCACAGGCGGCGTCCAGTTGTTCCTGGCTCAGCGTCGGCGCGCCGCCGACCCTGATGCTGGCGGACCCGAAGATCTTGATGACGTCCGCGCCCGCCTGCGCCAGCGCGTCCACGCGCGCCCGGATCTCGTCCGGTCCGCCCGTCCCGGCCGTGATGGGCTCGATCGACGTCAGGACGCGCGGGCCCGGCAGCGACCCCCGCGCGATCGCGTCCCGGAGCGGCACGTCCTCGGGTCCGCCCACGCTCTGCACCGTGGTGACGCCGCTGACCAGCATGTTCCAGGCGTTCTCGGCCGCGTAGAGGATCTCGTCCTCGGCCGTGTCCGTCGATTCGGCGCCGTGCAGCCGCCCCGTCTCGGCGTCGAAGTGCCAGCCGAGGTGGACGTGCGTGTCGATGAGTCCCGGCAGCAGCGTCGCACCCGGCAGGTCGTACACCACCGCGCCCCGCGTGGACCCCGCTTCCGCGATCGCCTCGATCCGCCCGCCGCGCACCACCACCTCCCGACCCGTGAGCGCCTCTCCGCGCCCGTCGAGGATGCGGTCCGCCCGGATGACGATCGCCCCGTCGATGGCCTCTCCGGGACCCGACCCCGACGCGTCCTCGCCGGTGTCCGGCGCGCACGCGGCCACCGCGCAGACGATGGCGGCGCAGACGACCGCGACCCGCCGCGTCCTCCGCCTCATCAGGGGGTATGGATTCATGGCAACCTCCGGTTCCCGGGTTCGGGTCGACCGTGAAGCGACCCAACGCGACAGACTAGTTGCTCGTGCGCGGCTCAGGTAGGATCACGCGAGGTGGGGACACGGACGAAGGCCGAACGCCACGCACCCCTCCGACCCGAGACATTCATGAGGAAGCCATGCTGAACCCCGCCCCTCCGGCCCGCCGCCCGCGACTCGCGCTACGGCTTGTGCCGACGATCGTCCCGGCGCTCATGCTGCAGTTCGCCGCGGGCGGGCTCGCCGCGCAATCGGCCGCGGTCGAAGAGAGCCGTGCCCGCGCCGACGTCTCGGCCGTCCTCGATGCGCTCCACGAGGCGGCCTCCGAGACGGATTTCGACGGTTACTTCAGCCTCTACGCCCGCGAGGCCGTCTTCCTCGGAACCGACGCCACCGAGCGCTGGACGCGCGAGGCGTTCATGGATTACACGAGGGCCCGCTTCGACACCGGCACCGGCTGGACGTACCACATGCTCGAGCGTCACGTCTCCATCGCCCCCGACGCCCGCACCGCCTGGTTCGACGAGCGTCTCGAGAACGCCAACCTGGGGGAGACACGGGGCAGCGGCGTGCTCGTGCTGGAAGACGGGCGCTGGAAGATCGCCCAGTACAACCTCACGATTCCCATCCCGAACGAAATGGCCCGCGAGGTCGCTCGACGAATCCGCGCCCTCAAGGGCGGCTGAGCGTCAGCGGCGGGCCACGAGCGCGCCGGTCCCGTCGATCGTCACCTCCAGCGGGGTCGGGCCGTCCAGCGGGGTGACCGTCTCCGAGCCATCGGGCCAGCGGACGCGGACCGCAGTGGGTTCGGCCGCGAGCCCCATCACTTGAACCGGATCATCCTGCGACCAGTAGCCACCCCCGGCGCGGACCTCTCGTAGCGGACCGGGCGTCCCGCCGCCGTACTCCAGCCGGATCGAAGCGCCGATGGCGGCCGGGTTGCCGGGGCCGCCGCGCAGCCGGACGCGCAGCCCGGGCCGGGCGCCCGCGTTCCGGTACAGCTTCGTCCCGGCGGCGTTCTGGCTCACGAGCACGTCCACGCGCCCGTCCGCGTCGTAGTCCGCGAACGCCGCCCCCCGCTGCTCCCCGTACACCGCAATGCCCGAACGCTGTCTCGGGACCGGCGCCAGCGCCCCCGTCCCATCGCCCCGCAGCCACAGGCCGCGCCCCGCGTCGTTGCGGTCCCCCTCGCTCCGGAACGCGAACAGGTTCTGGCTCAGGAAGACATCCTCGTGCCCGTCCCCGTCCATGTCCGCCACGCCGGCGTGGAAGGCCGGCGCCAACTGCGCCTCCCGCGGCAGGTCGAAGGCCTCGAAGGACCCTCCCCGGTTGATGAAGACCGTGTGGGCGAGCGTTGTCGCCTCGGCCGTCGGGAGGAGATCGACCGGCTGCCCCAGGATCTCTCCGACCGCCAGCCGCCCGTAGTGCTCGTGCCCCTGGATCTGGCCCCTGAGGAAGGGCAGACCGCCGGCGAGCGTGAGGAGTCCCCGGATCGGGACCATCGAGCGCGTGAACTCGTCGTAGCGCGCCTCGATCACGTCCCGGAACCCATCGTTGTCGAGGTCGGCGTGATAGGCGGTGGCCGGATGCTCCGGACTCGCCGTGTACTCCGAGTTGAGCCCCCGGTTGGTGGCGATCAGGTCCGGCAGTCCGTCCTCGTTGAGGTCTCCCGCCGTCACGCCGTTCCACCAGCCCGTGAGGGACTCGAGGCCGAAGCTTGCCGTCGCGTCCTGGAATCGCCCGTCCTCGTTGAGGAAGAGACGCAGGGGCCCCCACTCGAGGGCCAGTATCAGATCGGGGTCGCCGTCCCCGTCCACATCGCTGAATACGGCGCCCGACACCAGCCCCACGTCGGTCAGCGGGCCGGCGTTCGCCTCGTCGAGGACGTAGCGGCCGCCTTCGTCGAGGAAGAGTCGGGAGGTCGCCGGGACGGGATACTGACCGGGGACCACGCGGCCGCCGACGAAGAGGTCGACGTCGCCGTCCCCGTCGTAATCCGCCGCGGCGAGCGGGCCCGTACTCGACGCGTGCGCCGGCAGGGTCTGGGACTCGCCCATCCCCGAGGCGGTGGCGCGGAGGACGGAGGCCGCGGAGGCCGCCCGGTCGGACCCGTCGTACGTCGCGGTCCCGACGACCACGGCGGCGCCGGCCCGGGCGGGCACGACGACGAGGCCCGTCTGGTCGCCCGGGGCTCGCGCCGGCCCGGCCGCGCCGCCGCCCAGCGCCCCCCGGTCCGGGGAGAACCCCCCGGCGCCATCGTTCCGGAACACCGCGAGGCCGGACCCGCCGCCTCCGCCCACCAGGGCGTCCGCGTCGCCGTCACCGTCGACATCGCCCCACGCGACGCCGGGTCCGCTCTGGCTGAGCCGCCAGGTGATGAGCGGTTGCTGCGCGAAGTCGTCGAACTCGTTCTCCCGGTGCCGGTGCCCGAGCAGCCCGGAGACATCTTCGAACAGGGGGTTGTAGGACGCCGCCTCCGAATCCGACGCTCCGACCGCCGCCGAACCGGCCCCGGCTGCCGCGGCCCCGCCGACCGCGGGTTCGTCAATCTCGTACACCCGGTTCGCGCGCACCCCGTCCACCCGGCTCGTGGCCCCGCTCCGCCAGACGACCTCGACCGACATCTCCCCCTCGCCCGCCGCGAAGCTGGCCAGCGCCTCGGAACCGGAGAGGTACGCGCCTCCAGCGACGATCTCCTTCGTCTGCGGCGGCAACTCGCCCCCCGACACCCGGATGCGGGCTCCGATCCCCGAAGTGTTGGGCGCACGCCCCCGCAGTCGCACGGCCACCCGGGGCGCCCGTCCCACATTCCGGAACACCCCGGCGGGCGCCAGCAACCGGTTGGTGACGATGTCCAGATCCCCATCCTCGTCCAGATCCGCCGCCGCCATCCCGTGCGAGATGTCCTCGTCCCCCGCGAACCCCCACGCCTCCCCCACCTCCTCGAAGGTCGCGTCGCCCCGGTTGCGGAAGGCGACGTTCGAGAGCCGCAGCGGCGGGAAGACGAGGAGCCGCTGGCGCCAGTCCACGGAGCCCATGCGCTGGGCCGCGTCCTTGTCCATCGCGTCGTAGAAGTGGCCCGTCCCGATGAGGAGGTCCTCGTAGCCATCGAGATCGACGTCGACGAAGGTGCTGCCCCACGACCACCCCGACGCGTCGACCCCGGCGTACTGCGCCGCCTCCGCCCACGTCCCGTCCCCCCGATTCAGATAGAAGGTGTTGCGGGGTTTCTGCGGCCGGTTCTCGATCCGCCCCGCGAACTGCGGGTCCGGCACGCCCCCGCTGGCCTGCTTCATCCGCAGCCGCTGCTCGCGGCTCAGCATCTCGACCACGAAGAAGTCCATGCGCTCGTCGCGGTCGACATCCGAGAAGTCCACCCCCATGGAGGCGAAGCTCGTGCTCCGCATGGCGAGCGGCGGGAGCATGCGGAAGCGGCCGCTCCCGTCGTTGATCCAGATGTGGTCCGGGCTGTGGAAGTCGTTGCACACGTACAGGTCGGGGTCCCCGTCCCCATCCATGTCCTGGAAACGCGCCGCCAGCCCCCACTCGAGCGGTGCCTCGGTCAGCGGCTGCCCCGCCTCGTCGAGGAACGCGCCGTCCGTGAACGACACCGGTGAAAAGCGCCCCGTCCCGTCGTTCACGTACAGCCGGTCGTGCTCCGCCAGTTCGAGCCGCGGCACCATGCCGCCCTGGACCTCCCCGAGCGTGTAGTGCTCCTGCCACTCCGGCAGAACCTCGAATCCGTCCTCCGTCCGGCGGTAGATGTTCCGCGGCTGCAGGACCTCGGGCGGGAAGAGATCCTGCACCGTGGCGACCTTGTTGTTCACCACGTACAGGTCGAGGTCCCCATCCCCCTCGATGTCGGCCAGCGTCATCGACATGCTGCCGAGCGCCGAAGAGAGCCCGGCCGCCTCCGCCCCGTCCGTGAAGTGCCCCGTCCCGTCGTTCACGAAGAGCGAGTTCGGCCCGCCGAGCGCGTTGACGAGGAGGTCGAGGTCCCCGTCGCCGTCCACATCCGCGAACACGGCACCCGTCGAGAAGCGTCCCGCCGCGGCGACGCCCGCCTCCTCGGCGATCTCCTCGAACTTCCAGCCCCCCAGATTGCGCCAGAGTTCGTTGGCTCCGTCCATCCCCGCGAAGTAGATGTCGACCCTGCCGTCGCCATCCACATCGCCCACGGCCACGCCCGAGCCGTTCAGGTAGTGGCTGTTCTCGATGAACTGCTCCTGCGTGACGACGTTCTCGAACGAAATCCCGGTCTCCGAAGGATCCAGCCGCTCGAAGCCCGGCTCGTCCTCGCCCGAAACTCGAAGCTCGGCCCAGCGGTAGCCGTCCTCCTCGACCCAGTCGAGCGCCCCTGGCCCGCACCCCGCCCACACCGCCGCCCCGCCGAGCAGCGCGGCGTAGACCCCAAGCCCGGGGCGACGGGCGTCGATGTGTGGCGGATGACGGTCGACCATTCGCCTTGAGAGAGTGACCTGGATGCGTTTCACCCCGTCCATAACGGGTGAGGGGACTGTATCATATCATCCGGTTACGTCGCGGGAACGCACCGCGCCGTCCACCCCGAGCCAGCAACCGCAGGAGGAAGTCAGATGAGGCGGGAATCCCTCGCAGCTCTCGTCGTCGCCGCGGCCCTCGCGCCCGCGACTCTGCTCGCGCAGATCCCCATCAACGACGCTCTCGTGTCCCATGAGCTGACGCTCGCCCCCGGGACGGATCCGATCGCGGTCCGGGACGAGATCCTCGACCACTTCCAGCGCTCCAGCCGCAAGATCTCCGAACTCGCGCGCGTCATGCCCACGGAGAAGTTCTCGTGGGCGCCCGCCGAGGGCGTGATGGAGGTGGGTGAGGTCTACATGCACATCGCGCGCTACAACTTCATGTACCTCGACCAGAACCTGGGCATCGCGCCTCCCAACGGGTTCGACTATGCGGACATCGAGTCGATCCGGGACAAGGACAAGGTGCGCGAGATCCACGAGATGTCCGTCCGCCACGTGATGGAGCAGGTCGGCGCGCTCAGCGAGGCCAGCCTCGCCGGCGAGACGGAACTCTACGGCCGCCGCGTCCAGGGCTGGACGGTGCTCCTGCAGCTGGTCTCGCACATGAACGAACACGTCGGCCAGTCCGTCGCCTACGCCCGCATGAACGGCGTCGTCCCCCCCTGGTCCAACTGACACGAGTAGCCACGAGCGGATGCCTCTGCACCCGGTACCTGCGCGGCCCAAGGTCTATCACATCGTTCATGTCGACCGTCTTATCTTGATCGTAGGTGACGGAGGACTCTCCTGTGACACGGAGATGATGAAGCGACCGAAGGTTGGCACGTCGATCGGGATGGCAGAGATCAAGGCGAGACGTGCGCGCACCTCTCTGACGTACACCTGGAAGCAGACTTGTATCGCGCGATCGCCTGGGCGGAAGGGGCCAACCGACGATGGGCGTTTACCGCGTCCAACGCAGGTTCTTCCTACTTCGAGGATTGGTCCGACTTGGAAGAACTTCACCGAATCGACTGGCCGGCTGTGCAGGCCCGTGATTGGCGGGACAGGAAGGAAGGGAAACAGGCCGAGTTTCTCATGGAGTCGTCGTTTCCATGGTTTCTCATCACCCGCATAGGCGTTCATTCAACGGCGATCCAGCGGCAAGCGAACGAGGCGCTGAGGGGGGCTGAGCACGTGCCTCGTGTGGAAGTGAAGTCGGATTGGTACTATTGAAGCAACGAGCGGAGGCACATGTGATCCGGTTCAAGACGGGCGACATGTTCGCGGAAGAAGCCGAGGCTCTGGTCAACACCGTCAACTGCGTCGGTGTGATGGGGCGTGGCATCGCACTCCAGTTCAAGCGCGCCTTCCCCTCGAACTTCAAGGCTTATGCCGCTGAGTGTAAGCGGGGGGAGATGAAGCCGGGGCGCGTCTTCGTCTTCGAGACCGGTTCGGGGGTGCCGCCACGATACATCATCAACTTCCCCAGCAAGCGTCACTGGCGTGGGAAGAGCCGCATCGAAGACATCGACTCCGGGTTGCGATCTCTCGTCCGGGAAATACGCGAACGAGACATCCGCTCCGTCGCAATCCCGCCGCTGGGGAGTGGCTTGGGTGGGCTCGACTGGACGCTGGTACGGTCTCGCATTCTCGAGGCGTTCAAGGATCATGGCGACATCGAGGTAACCATCTTCGAGCCGGGAGGCGGCCCAGAGGACGCGACAGCCAACCGCTCAAGCGATGTTCCTCGCATGACACCGGGACGCGCCGCCCTCGTCGGACTGCTCGACCGATACCTGCGAGGTCTGCTGGATCCGTTCGTCACGCTCCAGGAGGCGCACAAGCTGATGTACTTCATGCAGGCTGCAGGAGAGCCACTGAAGCTCAGGTTCACTAAAGGGCACTATGGGCCTTACGCAGAGAATCTCCGCCACGTGCTCCATGCCATAGAGGGACACATGGTGTCGGGCTACGCGGACGGAGGTGACCGGCCCGACAAGCGGCTGAGACTGGTTCCAGGCGCGATTGATGACGCGCAGGCCCTTGTGACGACCACGACGGATACGCAAGCCCGGTTCAACCGCGTCGCAGACCTTGTAGCCGGGTTCGAGTCACCGTTCGGTCTGGAGTTGCTGTCCACGGTTCACTGGGTCGTCACGCAGGAAGACGCCGGCAGCGTCGATGACGTGGTCGACCAAGCATACGCCTGGAACGAGCGAAAGCGGGATTTTTCGGAGCGGCAGATTGAACTTGCCTGCCGTCTACTCAGCAAGAAGGGCTGGCTAAGAGATCGCTTCGTTCCTTGCGTCGAGACAATACCGGTCACCGAGAACGAATAGGTCCCGGAGGCGGAGGAGTTTGCAAGTGTGACCGGAAAGCCACCGGTCCTGAAGGAATCATGAGGCAATTCCGTTATCGATTCACCGTAGGGAGAGCATCGACCAACATTTCTTCTCAGCCATCGTGACCTGAATGCAGCGGTCGAGCGTCTTGCGACCGGAGGCGTCTGGGGCGTGGGAATGTGCCGCGCGCTTTGCAGTCTCGATCGTCCTGTTGGTGGCGATCGCCGACTGCGGCTTCACGACGGATCCGGCCGAAATGCCCCTTACAGGGACGTGGCTCGGCAACGTGACGGTTATCGACGGGGGCCTGGCCTGGCAGCTCTGGCTGCAGGAAGACGGGGAAGGCAACGTCTCGGGCACGGTCAGCCGAACCGATTTCCGCCGCATCCCCCACCCGATTGAAACGATATCCCCGGGAACCGTGAGCGGCGTGCATGCCTTCTCGGAAGTATCCTTGACGCTCGACTACGAAACCTCCTCGGAGGACTATCAGGGTCGCTTCAGATCCGAACATCACATCAGCGGTTTCATACGACGCGGCACGATCGTGCAGAACATCGGCACGCTGGAATTCAGGCGCATCGCACGAGGTTCCGACGTCGACCCCGACGGCGCCACAATACCGCCCAACCATCGGCCCTGAGGCGAGCGTTTACAACCCCCGCACGAGTCGGCTGTCGGCGCGAACTTGCAATCAGCCGCAGCTCAACCTTGAACGCCGGTTCCTGCTGGAGAATTGCCTCCTTGGCACGGCAATCGGTTGCGTCGGCTGGTCAAGACGCCGAAGCTCCACCTGGGCGATCAAGGCGTGGCGGCGGTCCTCCTCGGCGTCGGCCCGCAAGAGGTGTCCGCCGACCGATCCCTGCTTGGGCAGCTACTCGAAACCGTCGCCGGGTCTCACGGCGATGTCGGATCGGAAGTGGAGACGAGATGAGAAAGCCGAGAGCGACCCCGAAGACGCGATCGGCAGGTGCGGTCATTGTACTCGCGGTGGCGCTCGCCGGCTGCGGGGACGGAACTTCCGGGCCTGCCCCGCCGGACATCACCGGCCACTGGGTCGGGCAGGTCGTCGATGAGGCTTCGGTGGTCGGCTTCGACTTCCGACTGTCCGCGAACGACCGCGGCGCGATCACGGGTACGGTCACCCTGCAGGAGGAAGGGGACATGATCTCCGGCACGGTTATCGGACTGCACGAGCACCCGAACGTGTCGCTGATCCTCGAGTGGAGGGCTGCGGGTCGGATTACCAACATCGGCTACTCGGGTAACCTGTTCGGGGCAGACCAGATTCGTGGGATGATTCGGTTCGGGGTCGACGCCACGCTCCAGTTGGACCTGGACCGCGTGGGCGGGTAGGCGCCGCGCGCCGAGGAGGCCGGGGATGGCAGACGCACGGCGGAAGCCGGACATCATGGAGCTGGTCGCTCGCGCCCCGTGGCGCGAGGCCGTGACCTACCGCGAAACCTGGCCCCACGAGTACGTCGTCAGCCAGAAAGACGGGCAGCAGGAACTCCTGGCCGCCTTCTGCGAGCGGATCGGGCGCGGCGAGGGCGTCACCTGCCGTTTCTTCCACCAGACCCGAGAGTACCTGTTTCTCGGCGAGCACAAGTACTGGACGATGACGGAATGCCCGGACATCGATCTTGAAGGCGGCGACTACGTCCTCAACCGCGCGCTCTTCTACCGCGACCGGCGCGACTTCGAGATCCGGCGGGGCGACACCGGCAAGCCGCGCGAATGACTACCAGAGCCGGTCGACGCCGTAACGGTCGAACACCGCGTCGGCTGACACGAGCGAGAGCCCACCCCCGAGAGCCTGCGCGACAAGCATTCGGTCGAACGGGTCCCGATGCGGTCCGGGGAGGCGGCCGGCGCGTACGGCATCGGTGACGCTGATCGAGAGCTCCCGAAAGCCCTGACCGGCGATGTGGCCGACGACATCGAGAGCCACGGCTGCGCCGTCCGGAAGTCTCCCGATCCGGTACTTGGTGGCGATTTCCCAAGCGGACGCCGCGCTGACCACCACCTCGTTCGTCTCGTCGGCGATCACGCGTCGTGCACGTCGGGAAAGACGCCCACTGTCCGCGATCCACCACAGGAACGCGTGGGTATCCAGCAGAACCGGCACCTCTATTTGCCCTCCCAGGCCACCAGTTCCTCCTCCGGCAGGGGATCGAAGAAGTCGTCGGGGATCACGATCTTCCCCTTGAGGACATCTGGCTGCCGCCGGCCGCGCGGCTTGCAGGCAACGAGCTGCGCCACCGGTTCGCC